>JAZSMS010000009.1:0-6900 GCA_045536015.1 Clostridia bacterium | reverse complement strand
CCCGGTGATAACATCACAATGGAAATTAACCTTATTACCGAAATCGCTATCGAAGAGGGTCTTCACTTCGCTATCCGCGAAGGCGGCAAGACCGTTGGCGCAGGTATCGTTACCGGTATTGTAAAATAATTTAAATTATGCAAAAAGAACAGACGAAAGTCTGTTCTTTTTTTATGTTCGCTATCGCGATTTGCCTTGCGGCAAGTTGTATTCTCCCGTTTTTGTGCGTTAAATGCATACGCAAAACACACGCGCATTCTCTTGGCAAGCCCGATATGCTTTACAAAAATTTTTCTTGAAATTAAATAAAAAACAATATATAATTAACTTAGATAAAATATGAAAGGCAATAATAAAAATGAAAAACAAAAAAACAAAAGTATTTAACGTAATCAATCTTTTACTCTCTTGCGCTATGGTTGTTTTTGTAACGTACATGCTGATAGGTATTGAGTTTTCAACAACTAGTATTTCTACTATATCGGGGCTTCTTTTTGGGATTCCTTTTGTAGTTGTTCTTGCAATAATTAACGCTATCAGGTTTATTGTTGAGGGTATTAAAACGATAAACGTTAATTATGATTTAACGTTAAATAAAAAAATGACAAGCGACAAAAAAGCATTTAAAATAGCGTTTACGGTTATTAACGTTTTGCTTATTTGTTTTGCTATACTTTCAGTAGCAGCTGGTTTTAAAGAATACGATCCTGATGTACCGATCTCTTTTTTTGGTCCTTTTTTGTATTCCAGCTTTGCTTTAGTTCCGTTTGTTGCAGTTAATGCTTTAAAGTTTGTTATTTACAAAACAACACCCGTTTTTGCACAAAATTACAAAAAGCCGGTTAGAATAGTATTTATCAGCGGCAATATTTTGTTGCTTTGTGCTATGATAATTCACTATGTGATAGGCATAATCGTTAATAGCGCATTTTCGTTTGGCGACGTGCTTGAATATTTGTTGGCAATAACCGTTTTTTACACTTTTCCGCTTGCATTATTTAACGGCATTAAGTTTATTATTGACGATATTAAATCAATACGTAACGACAAGCTTTTATCTTCTGACGAAGATAACCAAAGCATTATAACTTAAACCGGTTTTAAAATGTAAAATTTACGCTTTAACTTCGTCAAACCTCTTGATAATATTTCCGATATTACCTGCGAGCTTTTCCTTGTTAAAACAAAAATTTTATCATTTTAAAATCTGCGACCTGAAACGGCTCAATTTTGAGCAGATTTGGGCACGAAGGATGCAATAAGGCAGGTCGCCTTATAAAGACGACAAGCACAAATATGCCTAAATTCAGCCGTTTGAGGCTGGTTCAAGTTACAATGCTTTGGTTACCCGCAGTAAAATTCTTTTGTTTATAAAAGCCAGAAAGAAAGCAGTTATCACGGTTGCAACGATAGTTTCTCTCCTTGCCTGTTTTGCCGTTGCTTTTAAGTGCACCCATCCTACGCATTATTTATACAACGATGCGTGGATTATCGGAAAAACTGCCGAGCAGATACAGCAGCGCTACGGCGAATACGATGAGGTGCGCGGAGATTCTTTAAAGGGCTATTGCGTGCGCGAACAAGGGGAAGGCAGAACTTTAAAGGGAAATCTTCGCTATTCGGAATATTATATGATTTATTTTTACGCCGACGGAAAAGCCTACAAGGTTGACGTAGAATTTGGAGAATGGATAGAAAAATAAAACACACCTTGCGGTGCTTTTAAACAAAAAAACCGACTTTATCAGTCGGTTTTTTTAATACCCTCTTGCGGCATAGGCTTAACAAAAAAGCCGTCCTCTTTTAAGTATATTAAGACTTCTTTATCGGTGTCAAAGCCGTACATTTTGCGTATATCGGAGCAAATTAAAATTCTTCCAAGACGGTCAATTTTTTTAACGATAGGAAATTTGCTGCTCATAAAACCCTCCATTAATAAAAAAGTGCGCAAGCAGAACTTGCGCACAAAAAACGCAAGACCCTGTTTGCTGCGACACAAAACTATTCATTTAACGAAAAGCCTATATAAAAGGGTCTGCATTTTTTTAAATGCAAGGCGCCTTTCGCAAATTAAAAATAGTAAATCTGTGTCGCGATTGTTATTATAGCATAACGAAATTTTTTTGTAAACGTTTATAAAAGCGACAAAAAATCTTGTCTAAAAAAGCAAAAATTTTGTAGTTTTTTGAAAAATTAAGTAGGGGAACGGTAACCAAGTTCACAATGGTTTGGCTACGTTATTATCCGTCCGTTTTTTCTATATCTTCCTTCTGCATAAGCTTAATGAATATATTATTTTCTTTTAAATAAAATGCAACCCCGGTATCTGTATCAATCCCGTATTTTTCGCATATATCCGCAGGAATTATAATTTTATTTGGTCCGTCAATTTTTTTAGCAAGACAAAAACTACCGTCCATAAAAACCTCCAAAAACTAAAAAAGTGCGTAAGCAAAGCCTACGCACAAAAAACGCAAGCTCTGGTCGCCAAACCAAAAACACATACCTTTGTTTATGCAACAAAAAAGTAGGTCGAGCTTGCATTTTTTTAGAATGCAGCTCTACTTTCTTATTGCATAAAAACAGACGTGTTTACAAACGCATTTTAAAATATGTGATTTTGATTTGGCATAATAATTATAGCACAACAATTTTTATTTGTAAATATTAAAAGTACGACAAAATCTTTGCTTAAAAGCAAAAAATTTGTAGTATTTTGAAAAAATACGTAGGCAGCACGCAAATGGCGCGCGTGCGTGTTTGCGCACCAAAGGTATAAACTTATGGCAGGGGTTTGGTCCTGCCGTTTTTTTATCTCTAAAAATTTTTAAAAACCTTTTTTTACTATGACAGTACTTGTCATAATTAAAGCTTATACTTAACCCGCAGCTGCAAAAAGCAGGCAAATATTTTAAAACGAAAACAAAAATATTGTTAATAAAAATTTTATTTGAAAATGAACAAAAAATATAATATAATGGAGGTAGAATGAATGAAAAATTCAGATAATTCAACCTGCTGCGGCGATGTTATATATGTTAGCTCGATAAGATTAGAAAGCTGGGCAACGCAGTTACCGGTAGGCGAAGTGGCATTTATAACCAAATATATTTTGCCTTATGATGCAACAAAGTTTGGTTTAACTCCTGCTGATGTTGCAATGGTAATTTATGCGGAACAATGCATAAATGTCGATTGGAAAGACGATGTTATAGACCCATTTGTAAGTTCACTTGTTTATGTCTCACTAGGACTTGGTCAAATTCTTATAAGCACGGCAAAAAAAGTAGAGGATCAAGGATATATGCCAATAACCCAATATACAGAATGGCATGGAAATACATCTACGGAGAATCGTGATCAAGGTATCGCATCAAAACTTTTAGATCCACAGATAAACACTCAATATGTTGCCGCATATTTAAGATTGAACATTGATTTATGGAAAGAGAAATATCCCAATATTGCTCCAGATAAAGCTATTTTAGCTACTTTATACAACATAGGAAAAGATGAAGAAAACGATCCTCACCCAAATCCTGAAAGCAATGCCTTTGGGGATTTTTCAGAACGAAAGTATTTGTTTTTGCAACAGTTGTTAGAACAAACATGCGATTAAATATGTTAGTTAGGAACATTAAATAAGGAGAACAAAAATGATGCTAAGAAACAAAAAGAGAACGCTTACTTTACTATTGTTGATTCCTGTGATAACGCTCACTATCTTCTGGCAAGGTGTTTTGATAAAAAACGGAATTCTTACTATCGTGCACTTCGGTGAAATAAAAGAAATAGAAAAAACCATTGATTTTAAAGAGCTTGACGTGCCTGAGTTTGAGTGGTTCAGGGTTGTTTCGTACAAGCAAACAGATGGAAAAAAGGAAATACAAATTTATTACACAAACGGCGAATTAGGTAAAAAAACGGCATGGATAGCAACGTTAACTCCAAACGGCAAAAATTCTTGGAGCTGTTCAAGCCAAATTATGTGGTCCGATTCAGGCTCGGCAGATAATTTTCCGTGGGAGTATTGGCATCATTATTTGTGGAACCGATTAAGTCTTTGGACTTGAGAGCAATTATTTGATTAATAGTTAAAACCGTTTCAACCCTGACACAATTTGTCAGGGTTATTTTTATAACGCGGTTGCAGAAGCAAAAAAGCAGGGGGATATTTTAAAATTAAAACAAAAATATTGTTAAAAAATTTTTTATTTGTAAATGAACAAAAAATATAATATAATGGAGGTAGAATGAACGAAAAATTTGGGTTATAAAGGAAATAAACAATGACCTCAAAAAAGAAATCTTATAAAAGCCTGATTATTTTTAATGCTGTATTTATTACAATACACCTTGTATTTTGTGTTGTGATTAGTTTGGGAAAACCTAACGATTTATCACTAATACCATTAGTAATCGGCGATTTGATCTTTTCTATGATTTATATGATTTTACATGGCTTTATAACGTATTATACATACCGTAAAGTGCTTTGTCCAAATCTTATTACAAGTGCATTTGTGTTGGTGTCACCGTTAATTACTTTATTATACCCGTCAAACAATCATAATTCTTTAATTGGGATGAACGTATATCTTTGCGCTTTTTTATTGTGTTCTTTTATTATTTCGTTTGTTACGATGATTGCTTTTAAACTGTTTGGATTTGCAAAAAAGAACAAATAAATTTTATGCAATAGCAGGTTGACTACGATGCTTATTATGCGCTCCTTAATGACCATCCATTTAAACAGACTTCCTGTTGTAAATAAAGTAGTTGAATTTTTAGGAGAATAATTATGAAAAGAAAGTTTTTGAATTTTTTGAAGAAATATTGGCTTTGTATATTGTTAAGTACTATAATGGGGATAGGATTTCCTTTGACATTTCATTATGCCGATTTGTTAAAAATAGGTAGTGGCATGATAGTATTTGATTTATCAGCTTTATATCTCTTTTATTTCGCGCCAATATACTCTTTAATGTATGGTTGTCTATCGTATGTGATTTTAAAAAAAGTATGGCTTCCGCAACTGCTTCTTTATGTTATTGGGTATGTATGGTTGATTATAGCCCATTTAGCATTTTATAAAGAAGTTGATGGCTGGATAATTTTGTTAATATATTTTGCATGCCTTGTGTTCTTTTCACTGCTTGGAGCGCTTGCAAGTGCATTTATTAAAGCAATAGTAAAAGAAATAAAAGAAAGTCACAATAAAAATTCAAAAACCGAAGAACAGCGTGAAGAAATGTAATAATACATAAAAAGAACAGACTTTCGTCTGTTCTTTTTATCTTTTTGTGTAAAATTATTTTACGATATAGCCTTCTTTAACACCAAAGGCGGCGTTGCTTTCGTCGGTATCAATGTGCATTGCAAGAGCAAAGTTTTTGTTTACGCGTACAACAACGTCTTCAAAAATGCAAGCGCGCTCGGCACTTTCTGCCTTAACAGCAACAATCTGCTTATCGGTAACGCCTAACTTTTCGGCATCCTCGGGTGTCATGTGGATATGGCGCTTTGCAACGATAACGCCTTCGCTGATTTCAACCTCACCGCAGGGGCCAACAAGCTTGCATCCGGGGGTGCCGGCGATGTCGCCCGACTCTTTAATAGCAATGCCAACGCCGATAGAACGTGCATCGGTTGCCGAAAGCTCAACCTGCGAAGCAGGACGTGCAGGGCCTAAAATACTTACGCCTGCAAGCTCTTTCTTGGGACCTACAACAGTAACTCTTTCTTCACAGGCAAACTGACCGGGCTGTGAAAGATCCTTTTTTAAGGTAAGCTCGTGGCCTGCACCAAAGAGGATTTCGATATGCTCTTTAGTTAAGTGCACGTGACGTGCCGAAGTTTCGATAATAAATTTTTCCATAGTTCTTTCTCCTTTATATTTTGCACATTGTGCTTAATTTAATCAACGTCATAAACCACTTCTTTGGGCGGGGTGTCAAGCTTTTCAGGGTTACGGAAAAGCTTTTGAAGTCCCTTGAACGCGCTTGCAAGATAATGACCGTCGGTAATACGCTCGTCAGTAACAACGGTATAGTCAACGACGTAATGCTCCGAAGCGCTTCCGTCGGCGTTGACCTTTATCTCCTTACGCTTTGCGCCAAAGGTAATAAACACGCTTATGTTGCCAAAGTTGTATATGTGGTGGTAAATCGGCGGTATTCCAAGCGAGCCCAAGTTAGAGACAAACATACTTGCGTGAAATGGCGAAACCTCGTCGATAACTCTGGGCATAATGCCAAAGTAGTCCATTGCTTTCATCAGGCCTACAAAGCCGCGAAGAAGCAGGGCAGGAAGCTTGACAAGTGTGCGTGCAATATTGTCAAAGCCGTTTGTATCGCCCTCGGCGGTAGCAATTTTAATTTGCTCGTTTATTTTGTTATAAACGTCATAAACGGTGTCTTCGGGTGAAAAGCGTACTTTGATTGCCGATTCCTGCGCGTTTAGCTTCATTTCCTTTTTAACCATCATACTGATGATTATCTCATCGCGCGAAAAAATTCGTTGTCCTGCAATATAACGGTTAATTCCCGGATACTGCGAAACCATACGCACGTAGCCTGCAATTATAAGGTGCATTATGCCAAAGCCCGCAAGCCCTTCCTCGCGCTTTTGGCGGATATACTCTTCGATATAATCGCAGTCAATAGTTGCCGAAAAAAGATTTTGTGCGTCGTTACGCTCCTTCATAATAAAGGGTACAACGTACGACATCGGCGGAAGTGAACGCAGCTTGCGTGCATCGTGTCTGTCGCCAATACGACGTTTTCTCTTAGGTGAATTTGCCATTATAGCCTCCTAAATTTTAAAATAAAAAAATAAATACGCTTTTATTATAACAGAACTTTTATAAAAAAGCGAGTTTTATTTTGCATTTTGGGCAAA
>JAZSMS010000071.1:0-9094 GCA_045536015.1 Clostridia bacterium | reverse complement strand
AAAAAAAGGAGATTTTTAATTATGGTAAACGAAAAGGTTCATTTTTTACTCAATCAACAAATAAACAAGGAATTATATTCCGCATATCTGTATCTTGATTTTTCAAACTACTTTAAGGCAAAGGGCCTTGACGGCTTTGCAAACTGGTATTACATTCAGGCGCAGGAGGAGCGCGACCACGCAATGCTCTTCTACACCTACCTTCAAAACGAAAATATGCCCGTTACGTTTGAGGCTATCGCAAAACCCGATAAGGTATTAACCGATAATATGTCAGTTCTTCAGGCGGGCCTTGAGCACGAAATTTTAGTAACCTCGCTTATCAACGACATTTACGCCGCCGCATACGAGGTTAAGGATTTCCGCACAATGCAGTTTTTAGACTGGTTTGTTAAAGAGCAGGGCGAAGAGGAGACCAATGCCAACGATCTTATTTCAAAGATGGAGCTTTTCGGCTCCGATCCCAAGAGCCTCTATATGCTTAACCAGGAGCTTGCCGCAAGAGTTTATACGGCACCCTCGTTAGTTTTATAATTTTAATTTTTAAGGAGAATTGTTATGAAAAAGTATGTTTGTGACGCTTGTGGTTGGTTTTACGACGAAGAACTTGGTGATGCTACGCTTGGCATAGCACCCGGCACAAAGTTTGAAGATCTTCCCGAAGATTTTGCTTGCCCCCTTTGCGGTGTTGGTAAAGATCTTTTTAGCGAAGAATAAAAATTTCTCCCACGCAAAAAGCGTGGGAGATCATCATTAAGGTGTTTTTTATGGATATGGTTATTTTAACCGCCCTTGGTGTAGGCGGCTCAACCGTTATAGGCGCACTAATCGGCTTTTTATTTAAAAAGGCGTCGCACCGATTTTCCGACATAATCTTATCATTTGCCGCTGGTGTTATGCTTGCCGCCGCAATTTTAGGACTTATAATTCCCTCACTTGAATACGGTGGTCGCTTTGGTCTTTTAATAACGGTTACGGGTATTTTTGTTGGTGCGCTTTGCTTAAACTTAATAGATAAGCTTGTTCCGCACCTGCACAAGCTTATCGGTCCCGACCTTGAAGATCATCAAAGCACAAGCTTAAACAAGGTGTTGCTGTTTGTACTTGCAATAGCAATACATAATCTGCCCGAAGGTATCGCCGCAGGTGTTGGCTTTGGCTCGGGTGATACTACTCAGGCACTTATCATCGCAGGTGGCATTGCCCTGCAAAACATTCCCGAGGGTATGGTAATAATCGGGCCTATGCTTGCTTCAGGCGTTTCGCCGAAAAAGACGTTTGTGCTTGCACTTTTAACAGGACTGGTTGAGGTTATCGGCACGCTCATCGGCTATTTTGCAGTAAGCATTTCGCAGGCAGTTTTGCCCTTTGCGCTTGCCTTTGCAGGCGGCACGATGCTATACGTAATCTCGGATGAAATGATTCCCGAAACGCACGCACACGGCGCACAGCGCGGCGCAACGTATGCACTTTTGGCAGGCTTTTGCGTTATGCTTGTTACCGATGTTTTACTAGGATAAGGGGTTTTTATGAACGTTATTTTTAGAGAATTTATTTTATCTGACAAGCCCGAGATTTTAAAAATGATGCGTGTTTTTTATGATTCGCCAGCCGTTATAACAAAGGCAAGCGACGAGGTTCTTGCGCGCGATTTTGATGCTTGCTTAAGTGCCTCGCCCTATGTTAAAGGCTTTGCTTTTATCTGTGACGGCGCCCTTGCAGGCTACGGTATATGCGCATTTTCGTTTTCTACCGAGCTTGGCGGCGAGTGTGTTTGGATAGAGGATATTTATATTTTAGAAGAATTTAGGCACAAGGGCATTGGCAGTAAATTTTTAGCATTTGTAGAAAAAGAATTTCCTGCCGCACGCTATCGCTTAGAGGCAGAAGAAGAAAACGAAAACGCCTGCCAGGCATATTTTAAGGCAGGCTATAAAAAGCTTGATTATATTCAGCTTACAAAGGAAAAATAAAAAGCGGAAAATCTTCCGCTTTTTTATTTTTTATTCCTCTGCGTTAAGTCCGTCTTGAACAAGCTCGCCGTTTTCAAAGCGGTTAAACGAATTAAACTTACCGTTTATTATTTCCTTTACTTCTTCTACGTTTTCTCTGCTACCCCACTGTATAAACTTGCGGGAAAGTTTTACGTCAACGCTTTCGCCCTCGGTAAAGGTTGCCGCACAAGTACCGTCAATTTCGTATAATAACTTCTCTAAATCGTCACCTGTAAGTGTTTCGCCGCCTACTGCCCTTTTAAATTCTTCGTCAACCATCTGCTGCATCATTTGCATATATTTATCTTTTTCGGCGCCAACAATCTCAAGCTTTACTCCGCTTGGAGTTCCACTTGCTTCATAAACGGTATCGCTTTTCTTTATAATAGTTACGTCATAGATAATGGTCTGAACAAGCGTTAATGATTGCGTAAAGCCTGCCTCTTTTAAATCTTCTTCGGGAGCAGTGTTTGCATAAACGTACTCAAGCTTGCCTTTTCCGCTTTCGGTTTCGATAAGGCGCACCTTATACTCATTAAGCTCGTTAAGCTTTGCTACGGCCAAAAGTTCAAGGGGCTTTGGAGTAGGCTCCGGAGTAGGTTCTGCCGTTGGGGTTGCATTACCGCCATCTTGTTCGGACGTAGGTGTTACTGTAGCTTCAGTTTGTCCTTCGGGTGTGGGTGTTGCTTCGCCGCCGTTACTATTATTGCACGCAACAAGCGAAAGCACCATTACCAATGCTAAAAGTATTGCAAATATTTTTTTCATTTTTATTCTCTCCTTCTTTTGTTTTTATATATTGTATCATATTAATTGTATAAAATCAACCCTCACTGTATCTATTGACTTTTTAGTTAAAATATGCTATTCTTTATGTGGCAAAAGATGGCACTGCCACAATTTGCCAAACTATTTTAACGGGGGCAATAGATGAAAAACGCAATAAATGCTGCTAAGCAATATAGCTTTTTGCTTGGTCAGCTTGTAAGCCGTGATTTTAAAACTAGATATAAACGCAGTGTGTTTGGCGTTATCTGGAGTATGCTTAACCCGCTTTTAATGATGTGCGTGCAGTATTTGATATTTTCAAACCTGTTCCGCTTTCAGATAGAAAATTACGCCGTGTATCTTTTAATAGGTACCGTTACGTTTAACTTTTTTTCGGAATCTACGCAGATGGCACTCGGTTCAATTATCCAAAGCGCATCTTTAATTACAAAGGTGTATATCCCTGCGTGCATCTTCCCCATCTCTAAAATTATCGCATCGGGAATTAACCTTGCGTTTTCTACCCTTGCACTGTACGTTATTATTTTTATCCAGGGAATTCCTCTTTCGTTTACACATTTGCTTATTCCCGTTTTATACGTTATGCTTGCAGTGTTTAGCTTTGGTATAGGTCTTATTTTAGCATCTGTAACCGTTTACTTCCGCGATATGCAGTTTATATACAACGTAGTTGTTGTTGTCTGGACGTACCTAACACCGCTTTTTTATTCGGCAGATATTATCCCACAGCAATTTCAGGCTCTTTATCAGGCAAACCCAATGTACCAATACGTAACGTTTTTCCGTACGCTTGTGCTTGAGCAGCAAATTCCTTCGCTTGAGCGCTTTATCTGGTGCGCAGGCTATGCCGTTTTGTTTGCTTTAATTGGCTGGTTTATCTATAAAAAGACTAAAAAGAACTTTATTTTAAACGTTTGAGGTAATATAATGTCAAAAAATATGATAGAAATCCGTGACGTTGTTATGGATTTTCATATGCAGCAAAATAATACAAAAAGCTTTAAAGAATTCTTTTTTAATTTACTTAAGGGAAAGCTTAAAATAAACCATTTTCGCGCGGTTGACCATGTTTCGCTCTCGGTTGCGCCGGGCGAGGTTTGTGGCATTATAGGAAGAAACGGTGCAGGCAAAAGCACTCTTTTAAAAATGATTTCGGGCGTACTTACCCAAAGCAGCGGTAGCATAAGCATAAACGGCAAAATTGCCCCTATGCTTGAACTTGGCGCAGGCTTTGATATGGACCTTACCGCACGCGAAAACGTATATTTAAATGGTGCTATTTTAGGGTACAGCAAAAAGTTTTTAAACGAACGATTTGATAAAATTATAGAATTTGCCGAGCTTGAAGAATTTGTCGACCAGCCCGTGCGCACCTTTTCTTCGGGAATGATTATGCGCCTTGCGTTTTCGATTGCAACGCAGGTTGACCCCGAAATTTTAATAGTTGACGAAATTTTAGCCGTAGGCGACAGTCACTTTCGCCAAAAGAGTGAAGCGCGTATGCGCGAGATGATGAGCGGCGGCACAACAGTTTTGATGGTTTCGCACGCAATGAACCAAATTCGCTCTATGTGCAACCACGTCGTTTGGCTTGATCACGGTCGCGTGGTGCTTGACGGCGATACGCAGTCCGTTTGCGATGCCTACGAAGGCGTTACCACGTTTGAAAATGCACCGCAGTTTGAAATTGGCAACACCATCGATGATATTCAGCGCGTGAAAATGTTTTCTAATAATTGGCTTCCGCAAGAAGCGGTTTATAAAATAAAAACAGGCGTGCGCGGTATAGTTTCGGTTAACCTTTATTGTCCCTTTAAAGATTTAAACGGTACCGAGCGCGTTCACGCCTATATCGAAGGCGGTAGCTCGGTAGAGCTCAACGTAGATGCCGAACACATTAACTTTGAATTAACGGCACCAAAGGAAAGCATAGTAACGGTCCACATTGATTGCAATTTCTTCCGTATAGTTCCGCCCGACACCCGCGAGCTTGCCATAGTTTTAGCCGATACTGACGGAAATTAAAATTAGCCGAGGTAATTTTATGAAGGATAATAATTTAAGCGCACAAGAAATCGAGCAATTAAAAGCTCAGCTTGCCGAGCTTAACCAAAAATACGAAGAATGCTCTAACGCGTTAAAGGCTTCAAACGTAATGGTACGCAGATTAAAGGACAATTACGTTGCACTTGAGCAGGCGCACAACAAAATTCTGCGTTCTCGCGGTTGGCGCGTTTTGTTTTCGTTTTACAAAATACAAAACAAGCTTTTGCCCGTTGGAAGCAAGCGCTTTAAAATAGCGCGCAAAACAGCAAAAATTTTGCTTTCGCCTTTTTGGTTTTTAGCAAGCAAGCTAAAAAAGAAAAAAGGCAGTGTGCAGGGCGCATTTTTATCTGCCGATATGGCGTTTGAAAAGCTTTCAGACTGCGAAAGAATAGACATTGTAGTAATAGAGCATACGCTTTATATTGCCGAGCTTTTGCAGGGAATTTTGCTTTCGGCAGGCATCGAGTGCGAAATTCATTTAAAAGAGCCCGAGGAATATGAAAATATTCCCTATATTATGATTTGCCCGCAAAACTTTAAGCGTTTCCCTCCTCTTTATATCGCTTTCCAGATGGAGCAGACCATCAACCCGCGCTGGCTTACCGACGAATATATAAACATTCTTCATTCTGCCTATGCGGTGTTTGACTATTCAATGGTCAATATCGAATATTTCAGCAACGATCCCGTGCTTGCAGGCAAGCTTTACTATATGCCCATTGACGTTTGTGCCGAGCGAATTAAGGATAATAAACCAAACGAAGAAAAAGAATACGACGTTTTATTCTACGGTGCACCGTTTGTCGATAGACGTCAGGCATTTTTAAAGCCGATTGGCGAAAAATATAAGCTTAAAGTTATCTGCGATAAGTTTGGCGAAGAATTATATAAAGAAATGCGCAAAGCAAAAATCGTTATCAACGCGCACTATTACGAAAATGCTCTGCTTGAAACTACGCGTTTGTACGAAACGCTTTCGGTAAGCGACTGTCTTATAGTTTCAGAAGCAAGTGGCGATAAAAAAGAAGAGCTTGCGCTTAAAGACATCGTTGACTTTACCTCGGTTGGTAACGTTAATGAGGCTCTTGAGCGCATTGAATACTGGCTTACGCATGAAGAAGAGCGCAAGGCAAAGGTTTTGCAAAACCTTAAAACGCTTAACTCGCGCGCAAACGCAACAAAGTTTTATCTCTATCGCTTTTTGCTTGCAAACGACCGCATAACTTTTGATTTCTTTTATGATTCGGTCGGCAAGTTTATCAATTTTGCATCAAACCGCGTTTGCCTTAGCCTTCCCGAATCGGTTTCGCGCAAGAAGGCGTTTGATGCCGATAACAAATTTGGCTTTGAATTCTTCCCCGGTCTTAAGCACCGCCTTGGCTGGATAGGCTGCGGTATGAGCTATAAATTTATGCTTAAAAAAGCCGCCGAGCAAAATTTGGATAATATCTTAATTTGCGAAGACGATGTTTACTTCCCGCCCGAGTTTGAAGAAAAGTTTGAAAAAGTGCTTGCTTTTACAAAGCAAAACAGCGATTGGAATATTTTTTCGGGCATTATGGCAGACGTAGGCAGAGTTAAAATTTTAAAGCACGAGAATAAAGACGGCGTAGACTTTGTTTACCTTGATAAAATTATAAGTATGGTGTTTAACCTATACGATAAATCTGCCTTTGATATGATTGCAGACTGGGACGAGCTTAACCGCAACGTTCACGTTAACGCGATCGACCGCTATTTAGAAAATAAAAAGCTTCGCGTTTTAACCACCTGCCCGTTTTTAGTTGGGCATAAGGAAGATTTGAGCTCTACAATTTGGGGTCAGCAAAATACGATTTATACGCAATTAATTGCCGACAGCAGTAAAAAGCTTGAAGAAATGACAAAAGCTTTTAAAAAAGAGAATAACTGATTTAACAAAAAAATAGCCGATACATAACGTATCGGCTATTTTTTTGTAATAATTTAAGATGCAAAGGTTATTCCACACAAAATCAGCACCACCGCTGTAATAATTCCAATAACTAAGCTTTTCATATAATTATAATCCTTAGCCTTAAGCATAAGCCCATAAATCACCGAGCTGACAGGAATGGGTAGCAATACAAAGAACATCATTCCGCTATTTTGTGTTTCGTCCTTTGACGTTATCAGATACAGCACCATTGCCACCATAATTGATATCTCCGAAGCAATAACCAATGCTTTTGCGCTTTTTTCATACCTGTTTGCCTCATTGTTTTTTGCCAATTTTGATTGCAGAAGCAAATAAAAAGGATTTTCCTTGTTAAGCTCACTCTTTTTAAATAAAAACGACTCATTCCGCACTTCAACAAGCAACAGCTTTTCTGTTTGCCACACGCGACCGATTTCATCAAAATTACGAATGTATTTGCTTATTGCTCTACCCTCTGCATTATATATGGTTATATCCAGCTCCTCCTCAAAAACCTTGTACTCATAAGTTGAACTGCAGATACGCTGACTGCTTTGCTTCCACACTCTTGAATTTTGGCGCATAGCAGTAAACCAAAAAATTGCCCACATAATAGCCATTCCAAGAAAAAGCGCTACCGCTTCATTTCCTTGGTTCGAAGCAATAATTAGCCCAATAATAACGGCAAATACGGTTATCATTACAATTGTACGTGTTATAAAATTTCTTCTTGTAATGTCAAATGCCTCGCTAACATCTTCCTCGGAAAAATTTAATTTAAAAACCTCTATGGGTTGTTGTTCTTCTTTTTGTACAACAATTTTTTCAACGTCTTGCATATCAGGCATAAAAAGTCTCCTTTCTTTTATACCTGAATTATATCACACTTATGCAAAAATAAAAAGTTTTTTAAAAAAATTAAAAAACTTTTTAACGGTGACACAATCTGTCAGGGTTAACCTGTATTATAGCCAACGTATTATGATTAAAACCAGTTTTAACATGTAAAATTTACGTTTTAACTGTGTCAAAGCGCTTGATAATATTTCCGATATTACCTGCGGGCTTTTCCTTGTTAATGCGGTCGCCAAACCACTACCATTATATTTGGAGGTTTGATTTTTCTCAAGTGCTTTGGGCTTGCTTTTAGCTCGCCCTTTTTATTGTCGCTCTGCGCGTTTTTCTTCCCCCAGTAGAACTGGGGGTTTATTTCCACGTCTGAAGACGCCAACTATAAATCTCCCTCTGTTATAATAGAGGGAGATTTTAACTATATTATAAAGCATTTAAATGTTGTTAAATATTAATTCAAAGAAGTCCAAACAATACTTTCTGTGCTGATTTTATTATCCGCTAAATCATACTCGTCTTTAGAAACAGCTTTGCCGTTTGCGTAATAGGTGATGAGATTAGAATCATTTTCATCGTGCTCAACGCGTGTCAGTTCAATTTCGGTATAGCTAAGACCGTCTTGCGAAAATTCAAGCTTTGAAATTGTAAAAAGCTTTTTTGAAGAAGAATATATGAAAGATCGTGTTTATGAAGAAGTGTATTACCGCAAAGTACGGTGCATTCCTAAATCAGAGAGGTTTTTTAATGTCAAAAAAAGAACAAAAAAATTTAAAAAAACTTTTTAACGGTGACATTAGTTGTCATAGTTAAGTTATATTATATGCCTGCAGCTGCAAGAAATCGGGACGCTGATTTCAATAAAATAGTTACATTTTAAAAAATTAAAAGGAGGAAAATAAAATGAAAACTATTTTTGGCGTTAATTCAATAGCGCCAATCAACAAAAAATTGAAAAATGGTTATACAATGTTCGATTGGGTAAAAAGACAAAAGTTTTTTCCTGCCTTTTGTTTGAGAACTCTTTCCGGTGAAGGAAAGATTTCTGCCGAAGAAATTAAGTTTTTAAAAGCTTCTGCCTGCAAAATCGGCTTGGTTATCCGCGACCTTACCGAAGCCAAGGTTTCGCGCGTTAGCGGCAGAGACGATGCATTAGCCGCGGTAGAAGCCGCAAGGGAATTAGGTGTTCCTCAAAACGAAGGCATTGCTTTATTTGCAGAAATTAAACCTGATTGGAGTGTAAACCACAACTGGATGATTTCTTTTGCACAAACAGTCTCGGCAAACGGCTTTGTGCCCGCCTTTATTGGCAATACAGATTCATCTAAAAACTTTAACTTTGACCGTCAGTGCAGTCACTTTGTTCAAGCAACAAAAGACGTAAATTATTTTGATGCGCTCTTTATGGCAACCGAGCCTAAGCTTGACAAAATTCCGCAAAAGTGGGAGCCCTATTGCCCCTCTGCTTTGCAGCCGGAGG
>JAZSMS010000005.1:0-7162 GCA_045536015.1 Clostridia bacterium | reverse complement strand
CCGAAAGGTACCGTAGGTTCGAATCCTATTCTCTCCGCCATTAACTTTGGAGACATACCCAAGCTTGGCCGAAGGGGCTCCCCTGCTAAGGGAGTAGATCGGGATACCGGTGCGAGAGTTCAAATCTCTCTGTCTCCGCCATAAAAAAGGCACTACTTCGGTAGTGTCTTTTTTATCCAACGACTTAATCTCTATGTTAAAAAACAGTTCCCTTTTATAAAGCAATATAAACATATTAAAAACACACGTTATTTGTGTTTTCGTTATACAAAAAACAATCTTTTTTTGCAAAACTCTTTTATTGCTTTTTACGCGGTTGTATGCTATAATCGTATTACAAATTTACCGGAGGTTTAAAACTATGAAAAAACTTATTTGTATTGCTCTTGCGCTTTGTTTAGCGCTATCCTTCACTGCTTGCTTTGATTCAACCAATCCCGAAGATATTAGTGGCGACAAAGCATCCCAAACCCCAGTGCTTACCCCAACACCTACGTCCGAGGCCGAGCCTGAATTCTCAATGGGTACAACATCGGGTCTTACTTACGAAAACAAGTTTATCGGCATTGGCTGCAAGCTTAAAAGCGGATGGTCGTTTTATTCTGACGCACAGATAAAAGAGCTTAACAACGTTACCAAAGATATAGCAGGCGAAGAATTTAAGCAGGCTATGGAAAACGCAACTATCGTTTACGATATGTACGCATCAAGTTCTAATCAGGTTGACAGCATCAATGTAAATCTCGAAAAGGTTGACCCCAAACTTCTTGCCAATCTTGACGTTTCAAAAAATCTTGAAAACAGCTTTTCGTTAATAAAGCAATCACTCGAGAACATAGGCTACACAAACGTTTCGTATAAAATGGACACCGTTTCTATCGAAGATAAAAGCTTTGTATGTATGACAATTACTTCGCAAATACAGGGCATAAACTTTTATCAAAAGTCTATTTGCATTAAATGCAACGGCTACCTTGCAAACGTTACCCTCTCTTCACTCGAGCTTGATACTATTAACGATCTTGTTGAAAGCTTCTACCTTGTAAAATAATAGTTACGTACCAAAGACATCCTTTACAGGATGTCTTTTTTTGCTCTGCAGAAAAATCTTGTTTTTTATATCGAATTATGTTATACTTAATTTGCTAGTGAAGGAGGCAAAAATATGAAAAAGTTAAAAGTTTTATTACCCTGTGCATCAGCAATAATCGTAGTAATCTGCGCAGTAATTATTGTCTTTGCTCGTCAGAAGACCACTGTCCCTAACGTTACGGGACTCTCTTTAACAAAGGCAACCGAGCTTCTTGAATCTTCAGACATTAACGTTGAGGTTGTTTCCGAAAACAATGCTGAGTTTAATAAAGACGTTGTCTTTTTGCAAAGCCTTGATGCAAACACAAAAATAAAAAAAGGTCAAACTATTACGTTAACCGTAAGCACGGGAAAAATCAAAGTTCCCACTGTTAAATATTCCACCTTTGAGCAGGCAAGGCAGGCTCTTACCGAGCTTGGCTTTGTCGTTGAGCGTACCGACGTTTTTTCAAGTTCCTGTGACGTTGGAGGCGTTTGTGAACAAAGCCTTTCCGCAGGCAGTTTTGCCGAAAAAGGCGATACAATACTGCTTTCTGTAAGCAAAGGACGCGATCTTGTCGACGTTCCCGACATTACAAATAAAACAGCCGCCCAAGCAGCAGAAATTCTTGCCTCGGCAGGCTTTACGCTTAACACAGACATAAAGTGCAGCAATACCGTAAAAGAAGGCATAATTGTAGAACAAAATATTCCTGCAGGAACAAAATTTGACCGCGGCGCAGCCATTACCGCCTACGTAAGTGCAGGCGTTTCTAACACCGTAGGTACCACAAAATCAAACGCAACAAACCACGGCAGAGTTACTTCGCAGGGCGATTGGGTTTATTTTTCTAATGCCAATTATGACCACCACCTATACAAAATGCGCAATGACGGTAGTGAAAAGCAACTTCTTTCTGAAGACAGCGTTGTTGGCGTAAACGTTTTAGGCGAATGGGTATATTATTATGCCGAACGGTCTTCAGGCAAGGTCGCTGACGCAGGTTTATACAAAATCAAATTAGACGGAACAGATAAAACAAAAATTTCTTCTGATAAGTGTTATTGGTTTTACGTAACGCAAGACTATATCTATTATAAAGTAAACGGTTCGCTTTACCGTATGGACTTATCAGGCAACAACAAGACCAAGCTTATTGAAAGCTGTGATTTTGTAGTTGTTTGCGAAGATTTTATTTACTATAGTTGTTATAACAAATCTTCATCCACAACCTATGAAACCTACAAAATTAATCTTGACGGCAATAATAAAACACTTGTCAACCCCAATTTTAACGGTTTCGATTTAACAGAAGCTAACGGCATTCTTTTTGGCATAGACGGAGGACTTAATATGGTAAACGTTAACGGAAACGGCTATTACTCTTTCTCCCGCTTTAATTACCAGACACTGTATTTAAACGCTTATGACGGTTGGCTTTATTTTATGGAAGCTGATTTTACATCGGATAGTCCAAAAGTTGCCATTTATAAAATGCGCCCTGATTTAACTCAAAAAACAAAGTTGTTTGACTATGATGATTTTAAAAATTCGGGTAACACTTTTTTAAACGTCGTTAACGATTGGGTATATTTTAACTATGATGGAGATAATTCTTATCTCTACCGCGTAAAAACCGACGGCTCTGTTTTCGAAAAAGTATATTGTTAACAAAGAGAAAAAGGCATCCTTATAGGGATGCCTTTTTTATGCGAAATTTTTTGGAACTTTTTTAGACTTTTTTATATAGTCAAGCTTTAAAAATAGTGTTATAATAAAGTATATTTTAATTTAAGAGGTTTTTTATGAGTTCTTCTGCTATAGTTTCAATAAAAAAGTATATAGATTTTCTTTGTGATATTTGCAATATGGAAACGCCATCGCAAGACAAAGCACGCATTGATAAAATGGTTGATTTTATACAGAGCTTTGCCGAAAACGAGGGCTATTTAGTTAAGCGAATTCCCTTTGAAAAGGCAGGCGATTGTCTGTTAATTACTCTTAATACCGATAACAGCAAAGCGCCCGTTTTGCTTATGGCGCACATGGACACCGTTCATCCCGTAGGCTTGTTTGGCGAGGGCGATCTTGTAAAAATAAAGGACAATATTATTTCAGGTCCCGGTGTTATGGACTGCAAAGCGGGCATTGCCAATGCTTTTTATTGTCTTGAAAATTTAAAAACAAACAACGTTCCTTGCAATGTTAAGCTTCTTTTAACCTCTGACGAAGAAGTTTCTGCCGCATTTTCGGGCAAAGAGGGTATTGACCTTATTAAAGCTACCTGCAAAGATTGCTGTGCCGTACTTAATTTAGAAGCAGGCGGAAAGCAAACGGTGACGGTTTGCCGCAAGGGCATTTTAAAAATGCAGGTTCAAGTAAGTGGAATAGCCGCACACGCAGGCAATGCATACTTTGACGGTGCAAGCGCAATTAAAGATGCCGCGCACGCTATTTTAGAAATTGAAGCGCTCTCACAAAAAGGCGGAATTACATATAACTGTGGTGTTATCTCGGGCGGAACAACCATTAATACCGTTCCTGCAAGCTGTGTTTTTAAGCTTGATATCCGCATTTCTACTATTGACGAAATGAACTTTGCCGAGCAAAAAATTCACGAAATTTGTGCTAAGAGTGCTGTTTTGGGAACTACCCGTAAGGCAACTGTGCTTACAAAGCGTCCTCCAATGGAAAAAACAAGCAAAAACCTTGAGCTTTTAGAGCTTTGGAACGCTTGTGCAAAGCGCGTTGGCGCAGGCGAATTTAAAGGTGCAACAAAGGGCGGCGGAAGCGACGCGGCATATTCAACTATGCTCGGTGTTCCTACGCTTTGCTCGTGCGCTATGGAGGGCTTTGATGCCCACGCCATTACCGAGCACGCAGACTTATCAACTTTTAAAACCCGAGCAGACATTATTTGTGAAGTTATAAAATCTTTATAAAGAGGTGTTTTTATGAAATCTCCTAAAATTTCATTTACCGCCGCAGGCGATATGCTTATTCAAAGATTAATTTCCACAAAGTATGAAGGCTTTAAAGGCATAAGCGATTATATCAAAAAGGGCGACTTCAGATTTTTCAATCTTGAAACAACGCTTCATCACGGCGAATTTTTCGGCAATCAATTTTATGGCGGAAGCTATCTTTTTGCCGACCCGAAAGCTCTTGATATTGCCCGCGAATACGGCTTTAACATTTTAAGCTTTGCAAACAATCACACTATGGACTATGGTCATGACGGACTTCTCGCAACGCTAAGCGAAGTAAATAAGGCAGGCTTTGCAAATGCAGGGGTAGGTAAAAATTTAGATGATGCCGCCGAGCCTGCGTATTTAGACACGCCTACCGGCAGGGTTGCACTTATTTCAGTCGTTTCTACTATGATGAACGTTGCCGCAATGGCAGGCAAGCAATCGCGCCGCATTAAAGGTCGCCCCGGCGTTAACGGACTTAGGCTTGACGAGTTTATTGAGCTTCCCGAAGAAGAATTTAACGTTATCTCGCGTATTGCAGACGAAAGCGGCGTTAACGCAAAGGATAATATCTCACGTGCGGAGGGCTACCAAACGCCTATCCCTGACGGAGTTCAGGTTTTAAAGGAGCTTCGCTTTAAAAAAGGCACAAAAATGTGCTATCACAGCGCACCTAACCGTGAGGATATGGATAGAGTTAAAAAAGCAATCAGTGAAGCGCAAATGCATGCCGATTATATAGTTATAAGCGTTCACTCGCACGAAGTTGGCGGCACAAGTAAAGAAACTCCCGCCGAGTTTTTGCAAACCTTTGCGCACGAATGTATAGACTCGGGCGCCCACGCAGTTATCGGCCACGGACCGCATCTTATTCGCCCGCTTGAAATTTACAAGGGTTTTCCTATCTTCTACTCGCTTGGCGATTTTATGCTTCATAACGAAAGCATTTTTGCTCTTCCCGAGGACCTTTACGAAAAATACGGCTTAACCTCTGACAGCACTATGCGCGAGCTTTTCCGCGTTCGCTCAAAAGATTATACTCGCGGTCTTATGACCGATAGGCGTATGTTCGAATCGTTTATTCCGTATTTTGAGCTTGAAGACGGCAAGCTTACCCGCTTAGAGCTTTTACCTATCGAGCTTGAATTTGATGCACCCCGCTGGCGCAACGGTAACCCAAGAGTAAAAACCGATTGCAGTATCATCGAACGTCTCAACGAAATGTCAAAGGAGTTTGGCACAAAAATCAGCATAAACGAGCAAGGAATCGGCGTAGTCGAATTATAATTTAATTTTAAAAACGCCTGTTTAAACAGCATTTTTTATTGAACTTAAAAGCAATTTGTGGTATTATTTATTCAACTAAAAAAAGGAGTTTTTAATCAAATGATTAAATATCAAATTGAAGGCGGCAACCTTCCCGTTGTTATTTGCTACCCCGAGGAAAATCAATCGCTTTGTTCCCAACGCGGCGCTATGAGCTGGATGAGTCCCAATATGCAAATGGATACCAACACAGGTGGTGGAATGCGCAAGGCGCTTGGCAGGCTTTTTGCAGGTGAATCTATCTTTTTAAACGAATATACCGCACTTGGAGAAGACGGAATGATTGCCTTTGCTTCAACGCTTCCCGGCTCAATAATACCGTTTGAGGTTTCGGACCATAACAGCATAATAGTTCAAAAGCGCGCTTTTTTAGCAATGGAAAAGGGTCTTGACATATCAATTTACTTTCAAAAAAAATTAGGCAAGGGCCTGTTTGGCGGCGAAGGCTTTATTATGCAAAAAATAAGCGGAAACGGCATTGTTTTTCTTGAAATTGACGGCTACTGCAAGGAATATGACTTAAGCGCAGGCGAAAGCATAATTGTCGATACCGGCTATCTTGCGGCAATGAGCGAAACCTGCACTATGGACATCCTCACCGTTAAGGGTGCAAAAAACGTCTTCTTTGGCGGCGAGGGACTATTCCACACAAAAATTACGGGACCCGGTAAGGTATTTATTCAATCAATGCCCCTTGCAAACATGGCACAGGCAATTACGCCCTATCTTAACATAAATAACGATAACGGCTCCGGCGGCGGAATAAACATTCGCCTCGGTGATTAAAAAGATAAAAAAAGGCACTGTGAAGTGCGTGCAAAATTAGCGGAAAATTTCAAAATATTTTTACCAATACACGGTAGGAGCGAACTGTGTTCGTCCGCGGGCGTTCAAAGAACGCCCCTACGGATAAGCGATATTTGATCCTCAGAAAACAAAGAGATAACCCCGACAGATTTTTAAAACGTCTGTCGGGGATCTTTATATATTCGATAAACTGAAATCTGTTGAATTTTTTATGCCTTTTTGGATTTGTTATCAAGTTTCCAACCAAAAATAATTCCTAAAATGAACAAGACAAAAGAAGCGGGAATTATTAAAAACATTAACCACAAAAAAGCTCCACCGTATAATGCGATACCACCCAAAAATACTAAAACCGTAGCATCAATAACAATACACGGAAAAACCAACTTATTAAATCTCTTGAATTTTAAAGCAAAATAATAGAGATATATTGCAGCAAAAAAAGATAATATAATTGGAATAAAGAACAACATAGATTTTATTATTTCTTTCAGGCTTGGGGTGACATGTTCACCCGAATAGCCTTCACTTGTCAAACACATTGGATATACAAAAACAGATATACAAAAAATAGCAACTAAAATCAGCAAAAAAACAAAAAATCCCAATAAATCTCTTTTTTGAATTTTATTCATTTTAATTCCTCCATATATTGTAATTTTTGATTAATTCAACTATTTGCTAAATGAAAATTTGTCATTCCGTTTTATAGCCAGTTTCACCTTTGTATTACAAAGGCTTCGGGCAAAGCCCATACCCCTAAAGTTGTGCGCATCCTAAGGCTCCCTTGTGTAAAGGGAGCTGTCGCGTAGCGACTGAGGGATTGTTTTCTGCTATTTGGGGCTTTTTACAATCCCTCCGTCAGCCTTCGGCTGCCACCTCCCTTTACACAAGGGAGGCTTTTTGTTGATCCCATTATATCACAAATCGGCAGAGAAAACAAGAGTGATATTCCGACTTCATCGGAGTGATATTATACGGCTCC
>JAZSMS010000088.1:0-23112 GCA_045536015.1 Clostridia bacterium | reverse complement strand
GATAGGGGGTTGAGCCAAAGCATTATGGCTTAAACCAGTTTAAAAATGTAAAATTTACGTTTTAACTGTGTCAAAGCCCTTGGTAATATTTCCTATATTACCAGCGGACTTTTCCTTGTTAAAACAAAAATTTTATCATTTTTAAATCTTTGGCCTGAAACGGTTCAATTTTGAGCAGATTTGGGTGCGACGGACGCGTTAAGGCAGGTCGCCTTAAAAGGACAACAAGCACAAATATGCCTAAATTCAGCCGTTTGAGGCTGATTCAAGCCATAATGCTTTGGCTATGGCCTAAGGGGGAGAATCGAAACGCCCCCTGGTCCGCCTTGCGAAGAAAACAAATGTTCTTTTCATTATAAAAATTTTGTGTTATACTATAATAAATAGTGCAAAATATAGGGAAAGGAGATTTTAATGGATAAATTTAAGCTTTGTTCGCGATTTAAGCCTACAGGCGATCAACCGCAAGCTATCAACTCGCTTGTTGAAGGTATTGAGGATGGACTTGATGCACAGGTTTTGCTTGGCGTTACGGGATCGGGTAAAACCTTTACAATGGCAAATATTATTCAAAAAGTTAACCGCCCAACGCTTGTTTTGGCACATAATAAAACTCTTGCGGCACAGCTTTATTCCGAATTTAAAGAATTCTTTCCCGAAAATGCAGTAGAATATTTTGTCTCCTTTTACGATTATTATCAGCCCGAAGCGTATATTCCGCAAACGGATACTTATATCGAAAAAGATTCGTCTGTAAATGAAGAAATTGACAAGCTTCGCCATAGTGCAACGTGCTCGCTTCAGGAGCGGCGCGACGTTATTGTTGTGGCTTCGGTCTCGTGCATTTACGGTCTTGGAGACCCCGTTTCGTACCGTAATTTGTCGGTTTCGCTTCGTCCCGGTATGGAATTTGGCAGGGACAAGCTTTTAGAGGCGCTTGTTGACCTACAATATGAGCGCAACGACGTTGAATTTTCGCGCGGGACGTTTAGGGTTAAGGGTGATACTGTTGATATTATTCCTGCACAAATGAGCGATAGGGCAGTACGTATTGAGTTTTTTGGCGACGAAATTGAAGCCTTGAGCGAAATTGACGTTGTTACAGGAAAGCCCGTTTGTTCGCGCAAGCACGTTGCAATTTTCCCTAACACACACTACGCGGCTTCTAACGAAACTACAGCCAACGCAATAAAAAACATTAAAGCTGACCTTGAAATTCGCCTTGCTGAATTAGAAAAAGAGGGAAAGCTTTTAGAGCGAGAGCGTTTAGAGCAGCGCACGCTTTACGATATAGAAATGATTTCGGAGCTTGGATATTGCTCGGGAATAGAAAATTATTCGCGCTATCTTGACGGGCGCGCACCGGGCGAAGCACCGTACACCTTGCTTGACTATTTTCCAAAGGACTTTTTAACTATTATTGACGAATCACATGTAACAATTCCGCAAATGCGAGCTATGTTTGCCGGTGACCGTTCACGCAAGGATATGCTTGTTAAGTATGGATTCAGGCTTCCTGCGGCGTGGGATAACCGCCCTTTAAAGTTTGAAGAGGCTGAAAGCAGGCTTTTGCAAACGGTTTTTGTTTCTGCAACGCCTGCCGAATACGAGCTTGCGCGTTCGGGCAATACGGTTGAGCAAATTATTCGCCCAACGGGACTTGTTGACCCGCAAATTGAAATTAAGCCTATTAAAAATCAGGTTGACGATTTAATTGAGCAGATAAACGCCACCACCGCGCGCGGATATCGCACACTTGTAACCACGCTTACAAAAAAGATGGCGGAGATGCTGTGCGATTATTTAAAGGAAATGGGACTGCGCGTTGAATATATGCATTCCGAAATTCACACGCTTGAACGTGTAAAGATTTTGCGTAATCTTCGCCTTGGTAAGTTTGACGTGCTTGTTGGAATAAATCTTCTGCGTGAGGGACTTGACTTGCCTGAGGTTGCTCTTATCGCAATTTTAGATGCCGATAAAGAGGGTTTTTTGCGCTCACAACGCTCGCTTATACAAACGATAGGCCGCGGTGCGCGTAACGCAGAGGGTAGAGTTATAATGTATGCTGATAATATAACCGATTCTATGCGCGGCGCTATTGACGAAACGGCGCGAAGACGCGAAATTCAGCAAAAATATAACAAAGAGCATAACATAACGCCAAAAACTATAATCAAGCCTATTGCAGAGCTTATTTCTTCTTCACAGGATATTGAAGAAAAGCAAGCTCAAAACGTTAAAGAGCTTATCAAGCATCTTGAAGAACAGATGCTTGAGGCGGCGCGCAAGCTTGAATTTGAAAAGGCGGCAAAAATAAGGGACAGATTAAAAGAACTTTACGATGAGGAAGTATGAATAGCATTGTAATTAAGGGTGCAAAAACCCACAATTTAAAAAACGTGTCACTTGAAATTCCAAGAGACAAGCTTGTTGTGTTTACGGGACTTTCGGGCTCAGGCAAAAGCTCACTTGCATTTGATACTCTTTATGCCGAAGGTCAACGCAGGTACGTCGAAAGCTTATCTTCCTATGCCCGTCAGTTTTTAGGACAAATGGAAAAGCCCGACGTTGAGCTTATAGAAGGACTTTCGCCTGCTATAAGCATCGACCAGAAAACAACAAACAACAACCCGCGTTCTACTGTTGGCACGGTTACTGAAATTCATGACTATTTGCGTTTACTATACGCGCGCATTGGTGTTCCGCATTGTCCAAAGTGCAACAAAGAGATACGCAAGCAGTCGGTTGACCAGATGGTAGATGCCGTTATGGCGCTGGAAGAGGGTACTAAAATACAAATTCTTGCACCCGTTATCCGCGCTAAAAAGGGCGAGCACGTTAAGGTTTTAGAAGGCCTTGTGCAAAAAAGCTATATAAGAGCCAAAATTGACGGCGAAGTACGCGAACTTTCTGACGAAATTAAGCTTGAAAAAAATATAAAGCACACTATTTCGGCAGTTGTTGACCGTATTATTGTGCGCGAAAACGTTGTTTCGCGCCTTACCGATTCGATAGAAACAGCACTTAAAGAAGCGGATGGACTTATGATAATTGACGTTATTGGCGGCGAAGAAATGCTGTTTTCGCAAAACTATGCGTGTCCCGATTGCAATATAAGCATTGAGGCACTTGAACCGAGATTGTTTTCGTTTAATTCGCCGTTTGGCGCGTGCAGTGAGTGCACGGGTATCGGCAGCATTTTAAGCGTTGACCCTGCATTAGTTGTACGCTATCCCGAAAAATCATTGCGCGAGGGTGCAATTTGCGTTTCGGGCTGGTTTGTTGCAGGTACCGATTCGATGAATTTTATGTATTATTCGGGCCTTGCAAAGCACTATGGCTTTTCTCTTGACGTTCCGTTTAAGGAGCTTGATAAAAAGTATCAGGATATAATTTTGTATGGAACGGGCGATGAAGCAGTTGAATTTAAGGTTACAACACATCGCCATTCTCGCCAATTTAAACAGCCTTTTGAGGGTATTATTCCTCAGCTTGAACGAAGATTTAAAGAAACGCAAAGTGAGGGCGTAAAGCGAGATTTAGAGCAGCTTATGACAAGCTCACCTTGCCCTGCTTGTTCAGGTAGACGCTTGCGCGCCGAGGCACGTGCCGTAACTATTGGCGGCAAGGATATAATCTCGCTTAGCGAAATGTCTATAAACAAGATAGACGAATTTTTAAAATCGCTTACGCTTACTGAAAAGGAAAAAATGATTTCGGAAAAAATTCTTACCGAAATTTATTCGCGTCTTGAATTTTTAAAGAATGTAGGACTTGAATATCTTACGCTTATGCGCGCGGCAGGAACGCTTTCAGGCGGCGAGGCACAGCGTATTCGTCTTGCAACACAGATAGGTGCAGGGCTTATGGGCGTTTTATATATTCTTGATGAGCCAAGCATTGGCCTTCACCAACGCGATAACCAAAAATTACTTGCAACGCTTAAGCATCTGCGTGATATTGGCAACACCGTGCTTGTTGTTGAGCACGACGAAGAAACCATTATGGAGGCAGATCACATAGTTGATATCGGCCCCTGTGCAGGCGCAAATGGCGGGCACATAGTTTGCCAAGGAACGCCCAAAGAGATTATGGCTTGCGAAGAATCAATTACGGGCGCGTATCTATCGGGCAAGAAAAAGATAGAGGTTCCCAAGCAAAGAAAAGAGCCGCGCGGCTTTATTACTGTTAAAAATGCCTATGCAAACAATTTAAAGCACGTTGACGTAGATTTTCCGCTTGGCGTAATTTCGTGCGTTACAGGCGTTTCGGGCTCGGGTAAGAGCTCACTTGTAAATCAGGTGCTTTATACAACGCTTGCGCGAAAGCTGAACCGCGCGCATTTTCCACCGGCAAAGTGCGATGATGTGCTTGGCTGTGAGCAGCTTGATAAGGTAGTGTTTATTGACCAGAGTCCTATCGGACGCACTCCCCGAAGCAACCCTGCAACCTATACGGGTGTGTTTGACCATATTCGCAACTTGTTTGCACAAACACCTGATGCACGCTTACGTGGATATTCAAGCGGACGCTTTAGCTTTAACGTTAAGGGCGGCAGATGTGAGGCCTGCTCGGGCGACGGAATTATCCGTATTGCAATGCATTTTATGCCTGACATATTTGTTCCGTGTGAGGTTTGTCGTGGCAAGAGGTATTCTGCCGAAACGCTTGAGGTGCGATTTAAAGGTAAAAACATCTTTGAAGTGCTTGATATGACGGTAGAAGAAGCGCTTGGCTTTTTTGAAAATATTCCGCAAATTAATCGCAAAATTCAGCTTTTGTATGACGTTGGCCTAGGATATATTAAACTTGGTCAACCCTCTACAATGTTGTCGGGTGGCGAAGCACAGCGTGTAAAATTGGCAACTGAGTTATCTAAAAGGCCAACAGGCAAGACAGTTTATATTTTGGATGAGCCTACAACGGGTTTGCACACCGATGACGTAAGCAAGCTTATAAAAATTCTTGAACGTCTTAGTCAAGGCGGAAATACAGTTATAGTTATTGAGCACAATCTTGACGTTATCAAGGTTGCCGACTATATTATTGATATGGGCCCCGAGGGAGGCGATGCGGGCGGACGCGTTATAGCAAAAGGCACGCCCGAGCATGTGGCAAAATCAAAGATTAGTCACACAGGTAAATTTATTGCGCGCGCACTTGAAAATAAATAAAAGCACTCTGTCGAGTGCTTTTTTATATTAGAACCTGTATAATGAATTTTCGTCAATAAGCTTTACTTTTCCTGTGGTTGAATAATCACCCAGCAGATTAATTTCAAAATCGGATACATCATAATACGATTTAGGTTGGGGAATTTTTCCAAACACGGCGCGGTATATCATATGTGCGCCGATGTAGCCTGCAAGAGGTGTGCTGTGCTTGTGCGAATCGTTAATATAAAGGGCAGAGTCACTAACGCCATTGGATAACATAAGCTCAATTTCGCCTTTCCAGTCAAGTAAAACGGCAGAAGAATATCTGTTCTTTGCGGCAGTAATATTCTCGCGGTTTTCGTTAAAAGCGGGGAAAATAACGTGTTTTGTGCCGGATTGTTTGCAGGCTTCAAAAACAACCCCCATATCTTCAAGCACCTGATTTCCATAATAAAGACCGCATAAAAATACTGCATCGTATTCTCCGGCACGAATTCGGCTAAGCAAAGCTTTATCCTGTGCAAAGGTTGATGTGTTTGCATTACCGCGCGAAACTGCATCAACAATCAAGTCATAGCCGCACATTGTAGTTAATATTGAACCTATATCCGAGGTAGAAATAAAACTGTTACCAAGAATAAGAATACGACTTCTTTTTTCCAGAGAGATTGTATTAAAGTAAGTATCCGAATACAATAAGGTAGAATCCGACGAATTTAAAGCCTTTACTATTGAGGTGTTATCGAGCTGATTATAATCTACCGTTATGCTGAATGAATTTTCAAGCGATTCTCTAAAGGTATAAGTAAGTCGACGTGTAAAGGTGTTACTTGAAGTAGAGTAGAGTACTTGGTTAGAGGTATTAAGGTTGCCGGATTGGCTGGTGTATTTAAACGTAACAACGCTATCGGCTGGTAAAGATGCATTAAAGCAAACTTCGCCTATTTTGCTGACGTTATAAATATCATATCCGTTTTCTGTCTTTGTAAAAGTCCAGCTGCTTGGCAGAGGAATTTTAGCAATTAGCGAATTAGAGTTAAAAGAAAAAAAGCGTGTAGTAAAACTGCTTGATTTTACAATATTAGTGTTATCCGGGGATGGAATAACTATTGTAGGAGTAGGTGCTTGCGTAGGGTCTAACGAGCTATCGGGCGAAGGAGATGGGGAGGATGTCGAAGGAGTGCAGCAAACAAGCAAGAAACAAAGAATAATGGATAAGATTGTGCAAAAAAGTTTTTTCATAGTATTTACCTCTCTGTGTTTATTTTGCAATTTTATTATATCAAAACAAAACGTAAAAGTAAATAAAAAGCACTCTTTGGAGTGCTTTTATTTATTAATTAAAATCTGTAAAGAATATCTCTTGCGGTTCGTTATCGTCCTCGCCCTCAAGCACAATTCCCTGTTCCTCCTGTGCTTCAAAGCCCCAATCGCGCGAGGAATTTTGCTTTTTTTCCTTTTTGGGCGAACCCTTTTTAGTTGCAAACAATATTATAAAAAGAATAAGTAATATTGCCAAAACACCCATAACAATATACTGCCAATATTTTTCGATAAACGAAAGTTCGTTTTCAGAATTTTCGTCATTATCGTCTTGTGCAGTTAAAGCAAGGGATGAAAGCTTTTGAACGGTGCCGTCGGCTTCGCAATAAACACAATCGTAAACCGCTTGCGTTTTATTGTTCATAGCCTTAAAAATGTAATAGCCGTTACCTAATTTTTCGCTTGAAAGCGCATCAAACGTTACGCCGTCAAGTGTAAATCGCGTAGGTGCAAGCGGTACGTCAATTTCGCACGATGCGGCTAAGTAAGTATACGTTGCACCGATAGTTGTTACACTTTTATATGGGGTAAAGGTTTTAGTCTGCTCGTTATAGATAAAAAATGATGAATCAATATTGCTTGTAAGCTGAACTAAAATAATGTTTCCGTTAAGCGCTATCTGCGTGGGGGTAGAGCCAAGGTCATAGGTTTCAAGCGTAAAGCCCTCGGGTGCAGGAAGCGTTATTATCTGCTCAAGCACGTGTTCAACGTTGTTTATTGTAATGTTTGTCGTTGGCGGTGCGGTGGGAGTGGGGGAAGGCGTGACGCCTGAGTTCTGCTCGGGCGTTGGTGTTACTGCAGGAGCAAGACGAGTGATTTTAACAGTATAAACCTTTACGGTTCCGTCAGGAGCAGTAACCTGAACCTTGCGGGTGTTCTCGCCAACCTTAATGTTAGTGGTTCCAATGCCCTTTGCCACTGCATCCTTGTCCGAAGTTGTCCAGTCAAGCGGGAAATAGTCAACCGAATAGGGTACCGTGCAGGTGTATTCTGTAACTGTAGAAGAAAACTTAGGAACAAGCGTGCAGCCTTTTGGCGGAGCAAGATACGTTAAGTTTGCATCGGAGGAAAGACTCTTTTCCTTGATAGTAACGGTGGTGCTTGTCGTAGGTGTGCCAAGAGCGCCGCCGTCGTCGTCACCGATATCAGAGGACGAAAGTGCAACCTTTGCCGAGCCTACGCTTGTTGCAGTAAAGGTAATTTTAACCGTATAAGTTTTGTCTGTTGCCGAACCACTGTAATCCGAAATTTTTATTGTTCCGCCAGCAACATTTATATTTGCATTGCCGAGCGAAGAAGAATACGAAACGTATTTCAATTTTGCATTATCAAACGTAAATGTAGTGTCAGCACTGCCGATAACGTCGCTACCCTTAAAGGTAAATGTAAAGGTGACGTTAGAATTAACGTAAACCGTGCTCTGTGATGCACTTGCCGTAGCGGTGCATTCTGCAAGGGCGGTAGGAACTATGCAGGCAACAGCTAAAACAACTGTTAAAATAAAAACTAAAAGTTTTTTCATTAATTAGCCTCCTTATAAGCCTAAAATTCGTTTCTGGCAGGTAAGCAAGTCACGCGAGTTTACCTGACCGTCACGGTTAAAGTCGGCGGCTTCTAAAAATGCGCCGTCAATTGAAGAAAGTGAAAGAATATGCTTTTGTGTTTTTAAAAGGTCGGCAGAAGATAGTTTTCCGTCACCGTTAGAATCGCCGAAAACAACGATGGAGAACTGCGAAGCATCCGAAAGCGTGATAATATCGCCCGTCTTCATAACTTCGTCTTTAGCCTTTTCTTCGCCCTTTGCGTTTAAGAATTTAATTGAATAATTTTTTACGGTAAGTGTTTTTTCAAATTCTTCAACCGTTTGTCCAATCGGAATATCCAAAAGCATACTGCCTTTTAATTCGTATGGAGTTTTAAACACTTTGGCGGTTTCATTACCGTCGCCCGTGTTAGAAATTACTATTTTATAATCTCGCTTGCTTCCGCTTGGTGCGGTAACCGTAACGATGTGGGTGCTTATTCCAACAGGAACGCTTATTTCGCCAATTCCCTCGATGGTAGCATCCTTATCCTTTGTTGTTGCAGTAATATTTAACGTAGAAACGTCGGTAAAAAGCTCGTATTCGGTAGTGTAGAGCTTGTATGCTGACGAAAATTGATGCTCGTCTACTGCAAGCGTTTCAAGCCAGTTGTTATTGTTGCCCGTGCTTGTTGGTTTTTGGTGAAGCTCTGCAGGCATATCAGAATAAACGGGAATAATAAAGTTAAGAGATGATTCGTAAAGACCTGCGGTAATTGTCGCCTTGCGAAGTGTAGAACATTCGCCTGCGGGTGCACCGACGTTTGTCATATATTGATGCGAATAAAGTCCGTTTCCGCCGTCAATAACGTCAAACTTTTGCAAATAAAGAGTGTTTTGTCCAACGTTTATGTAGCTTTTTGCAATAAATTTTGCACCGCCTATAAGCGCGGCTTCAAGCCCGTACCAACCTTTATCCTTTGCATATCGTGCACCGTTTAAAACTGCGCTCCTGCCAGAGTGCGAATATGCACCGATATTAAAGGGGTTGTAATAGCCCTCGTAGCCCGAAACTGTTCCGTGGGCTATCTTGTTGCCGTTTGTGCCCTGCTCTTGCTTTAAGCGTGCGGCAAGCATAATTGGCGAAGCGTTTGCCTCGCGTGCGGCGGCGATAATGCCGTTTGCCCATTCGTCTGTTGCCATAAACGTGCCTGCAAGCGTTGCCTTTATAGCCGATGCCGAAATTTGAGCATTTTCGTCAAACGAGCATTCCATAAACATAAAAATGTTATCGTCAAAGAAGTTGCGTACGTCAAGATAATATGCAATTATCTCTTTAGAGGCGGCAGTCCATCCGCCTGAGTCCCATGAATACCAAGTTCCTTCTTCCCAATTATATGCATCCTTTTCAAAAGACTTCCACGATGCAAGTGCTGAGGGAAGAACACAGTTTACGCCAACTTTACACTCGTTTTTTAAAACAGTTTCCCATGAAAGTCCCGTTGAAAGTGCGGTGAATTTCCAATTAGGGTGCATTGCGTGAAGCGTGCGAAGACCTTCTCGGTAGCACTCCGGAAAGCCCTGTGCCTCAAGATATGCTTCAAAGTCGGCATCATCTTCAAGTGTAGGTGCGTTAAATACAGTCAAAAAGTCACCGCGAACAAAGCCTACAATACCTGAGTGACTTATTTTGTACCAAACCTTGTCCTGTGGGAGCTTTTTAAAATCTTCATCGCTTTCTTCGTTATCATTTTCTTCGCCTTCTGTTGTATCGGGCGAGGCTTCGGGAGAACTCTCGGGAGTAACCTCATCAGTGGCACTTGGTGTAGGCGCGGCGCTAGGCGAGGGAGAGACTTCGGTTTTATCTTCTGTAGCAACATAGCCAAGCACGTCAACCATAGTTCCCGGAGGAAGTGAGGAAACTTCTTCATAAGTGGTTGCGGGGCCTGAACGCACACGCAGGTTAGAGCCTTGTGTTACTACCGTGCCCTTTTTGTTTTCAAGCGGCTTTACCTCAAAAGCAAATACGGTTAAAAAACCAAATGCCGACATAAAAACCGACACACATATAATTAATGTAATTGTACGCAAAAGCTTTTTCAATGTATGCACTCCTTGATTTTATTGACAATAATCGCATTTATTTTACCATACAAAAGCAGAAAATGCAATACTTTTGTAACAATTTGGCGAAAATTTTCAGTTTCACAAAAAATTTACATAAAAACTAAAAAAAATCAATTAAAAAACGTCAAAAAGCCTTAAAAGTACAATGTGTTTTTGTTGACATTAGACAAATAAAATGGTATAAATATATGTGTATATCATAAATTATATATAATTGATTTTATTTTTTTTGAAAGTGATGCAATTGATGAAAAAATTTATTGCCGTTATAGTTTTTGTTTGTTGTTTGGTAAGTTGCTTTGTAGGCTGTGAAACAAATCCTGTAAACACACCTACTGAGGCACCGTCTGCAAGTGTTACTCCAACTGAAAATTCGGGTGAGCTTGACATTGGTGAACCCGATGTAACCCCGACCGTTAATGCAGGCGTAACCAATCCGCCAACACCAACCCCTGTTCCAACACCGCCTCCAAAGGCGCAAAAGGACAGTATCGTTCCTGAATATTTATTGACAACAGGCTACACTACGCCTCTTGGTGACGTTCCTGCAGGCTATAATATGCCCTATTATATTGAGGTTGACTTAACAAACCAATGCGTTAACGTGTTTATAAAAAATGATCAAACGGGCAAGTATGATATTTTGCTTAACCGCTTTGTTTGCTCGGGTGGAACTACCGATATGCCCACAAAGCAGGGTGCTTTTTATATTAAGTCTAAAGAGCAACAGCTTGCTTCTACAGGTCAGTATGTAAATTACGTTTCGTACTACTTTAAAAAGTACGAATCTTATGCATATTATATAACCCGCTACTCAAATGCGTATATGTTCCATTCTTATACGTTTTATGAAAATAACGGCTTTATCAGAGTAAAGTCGTATAATCTTGGTAACCCCGGAAGTGCAGGCTGTTTGCGTATGCTTATGAACCACGCAAAATGGATACACGACAATGCATACCCCGGTACGTACGTTGTTGTAAACAACAAGCGTAAATCGGATGCGGCACTTAAAAAGGTGCTTAAAAAGCTTCCGCCGCTTGGCTATGATATGACCAGAGACTTTAATCCCGAAACCAACGAGGGTATTGTAAAAACGGTATTCCCCGCAATTAACGGCAAGCAGGTTTATATTCCCGGTGTAACTGACGTAACTGTAACTCCGTCGCCAACGCCAACGCCTACACCGACGCCAACGCCGACGCCAAGCGCAACACCAACAAACAAGCCTACGCCCACGGCAACGGCTACCGACGTTCCTACAATGGCAACACCCACGCCTACGGTAACACCGATAGTAACACCATCGCCCACCCCAAAGGATGAGCCGTAAAGATAAATAAAAGCAGAAAGAATTTTCTTTCTGCTTTTTTGCTTTTTATTTTATTTTGCTTTCAAAATCGCGCAAGTCGTTTGATAAAAATGATAAATCGCAATGCCAAAGCTTTTTGTTTTTTAAAATTTTAGGCAATGTGTTTTCTGTTAAAAATGCGCTGGTTTCATCGTTTATTTCAAAAATCTTGTATGCTTCTAAGATGCAAAACAGTGCAACTGTTAAATGACGCGGAGCAATGCCCGTTTGCTTATAGTTCGCGCGAATTTTGTTTGCCGCTGTCTGACCGAATATCTTTGCAAGCAACGGCAAGCGCGAAAAGCGGATGGGGAAGTTTGCATCTTCAAGTCGCGCAAGCATCTGCAGGATAAACACTTGCTTATCTTCAAAGCTTACGTCAAAGAAAGGCGAAAGCTCCTCTTGCACAAGCGATAGAACAAATTTTTGTGATTTTTCACGCGTTAAAAATGCGTGCATCGATTCAATGTCGTGCAGTTGCGCATAAGCAGCGCAAGAATAAACCGTTGCGGTAAATAAATCTTCTAGAGTCTGTTCTTTTTTTAGATTATCTTTAGCAATAACCTCGTTTAAGGATAAAAATTCTATCGGCGTATGCTTTTTAATGGTAAAAAGCTCAAGCTTTTCCTCACAAGCTCTTTTTGATGCGGCAAAAAACGTTACGTATGGGCAAAATAAAACGTTCATATTAAGCCAGCTTATAAAGTCGTACCCTAAATCACGCTCAAGCGCAAGCGCGCAAATTTTATCTTTAAGCGAATAGCTTTGCGGCGAAAAAACGGTAAAGCCATTACCTTCGATACAAAAGCGGCGGAATAAAAACATAGTTAAAAATGAAAGTAAATTATCTTTTGGCGCATCTAAAGAAAGCCAAGGGAATTCCATCGGCGTAAAAAACAAAAACTTTGTGCTCTTGTTGTCGGCAAGCGAAATAAATTCGTCATACTGATTAAATGGGTTTACAAAACCGCAAAGACTGGGAGAAAAATCAAAATCAACCTGACCTGTGCGCGTAAGGGCGTGATTAGAATAAATAACCGATTGATCCATTTTTTCGGCAACAACGCCCGCGCGCAGTGCCGCGCTTGATAAAATTCTGCCCCAGAGGGTGCACGAATAACCGCTTGCACCAAAGATAAGTGCATCGCAGTCAAATTGCTTAAACGAACTTTTACGCTTCATATTTAACTCACATAAAAATTCTGATTTTATTATAACAAAATTCGCACTATATTGCAATAGCAAACAAAAAAGACTTCTTTTAAAGAAGTCTTTTGTATAAACTGATTCAAGTTTAGGGTATAACTACCGAATTTTTTCCTATTTCAAAGACGTAATCGCCACTACGCAAAAGCGAAGCTAGCTCGAACGAATCTTTTGGAATAAACTTGGTGCGCAAAAGCGCCATAGCCTCGTGATTGCGGCCGGGGTGGTGAAAATCGCTTCCGCACGTTTTTATTTTATTTAAAGAGTGTTCTATTGTAAAACAGTTACGGTTGTTGTGACCGGGATGAGAGTTAATTGCTTCAAACCCGTCAACAAGTTCGGACGAAACCGCTATGCAGTTATTCCTGAACGGATGTGCCTGAATAAGCACACTATCAGGTAGAGAAAGATTGCTTCGGAAATCTTCAAGAGTAGAGTCAAGAAAATCAAAGGCGGATAATAAGGTTTGCTTATTTGCACCAAATAAAAGATAGTCGTTGGTATTTACCTTGTCAAAGCGCAGTTCGGCACCTAAATAAACGGTAACGCCCAGTTCTTTGCCTGCTTTAAAAGCATCAAGATAATCCTGATAATAGGCATCAACCGCCTGCTTTTTATCCTTGGGCATAATTGACGAAAAAAAGTGGTTGGTTATAACTACGGCGTCTACACCTTGTTCCTTATACGTTTTAATAACTTCTTTTGGCAAAAGGTCTCCGCAGGGGCTTGCAGGAGAAGTGTGCGCGTGAAGCTCTATGCGAAAAGGATATTTTTGCAAAATTTCGGTTTTATTCATTTTTTTGTTCTTCCTTTACGTATTTATCCCAAAGATTGTAATTATCGGTACCCGTAAGCGCCGAGTGAACGTGCTTTTTAAGATTGGGAAATTTCCCCTCAAGATTTGATAAAAATTCTTTCATTTCCGTGCGCTTTGTAAAGCCGTCGGCAGGACAGGGGTTTTTTAATACGGGCAAATTATTGTAATTTGCGCACGAGGTCATAATTTCTTCGGGCACAAAAATTAGCGGACGAATAACGGTAAGATCCTGGCGCGATAAAAAGGTTTTAGGCGCAAGCGTGTTAAAGCGGCCCTCGTAAAAAAGTGACATAAAAAGCGTTTCCATAGCATCGTCAAAGTGGTGCGCAAGCGCTACCTTGTTGCAGCCTGCTTCGCCTGCCGCGCCGTTTAGTGCACCGCGACGCATATTTGCACAAAGCGAGCAGGGGTTTTTTTCTTTTTTTACGTTAAATACAACCTCGCCTATTTCGGTTTTGATAACTTTATATTCTATGCCAAGCTTTTGACAAAATTCATTAATTTTGTCGGTGTTAAACGGCTCAAAGCCAAGATGCACCGTTACAGCCAAAAGCGAAAAATCTTTTTTAGAAAACTGCTTGTATATCGAAAGCGCAAACAACAGCAAAAGACTATCCTTGCCACCCGAGCAGCCTACGCAGATGCGGTCGCCGCTTTGAATAAGATCAAATTTTTCGTCAGCACGCCTTAGTGCGCCAAGCACGTGCTTAATATCCGAACGTCCCATAAAAACTCCATATAAGTTTAAGTTAATTATATTTTACCACATATATTAAAAATGAACAAAAGAATTTTGTAAAATTTTGCAATTTGCTATTTACATTTTATTAACAATGTAGTAAAATTGTATTAACAATACCTTGACATAAAACGACAAACTACCGCAAGAGGTTGTGCTTGCAGTAATTTTTTTGTGCAAAAGACAAGGTAAAAAATAGGAGGAAAAATTATTATGAAACTCGTTTACGGAGTAAATGACAAACCAAAGTTTGGTCAGATAATAGTTTTTGCTATTCAGCAATTACTTGCTATTATGGCCGCAACAATTGCCGTACCTGCAATAATAGGTAATGGAATGACAGCTTCGGCAGCTCTTTTCGGCGCCGGTGTAGGAACAATAGTATATTTATTGTTTACAAAGTTTAAAAGCCCTGTGTTTTTAGGTTCATCGTTTGCATTTATCGGCTCAATGTTTGCCGCCTTTGCAGGTGCAAGCTCAATGTCACTTGGTTATCTTGGACTTATTATTGGTGCTTTGTTTGCAGGTCTTGTTTATGTTGTAATAGCACTTGTAGTTAAGTTTGCAGGCGTTAAGTGGATAAACAAGCTTATGCCTCCCGTTGTTATCGGACCTACCGTTGCACTTATCGGACTTTCACTTGCAGGTGCCGCGGTTAAAGACGTTTTTTCGTACGGTCCTCAGGATTCAAACGGTTCGTTTATTATGTCGGGCAACATTTGGGTTTCGCTTATTTGTGCCCTTGCTACCCTTGCGGTAGTTGTTCTTTGCTCAACCTACGGCAAAAAGATGACAAGGCTTATTCCCTTTATTATCGGTATTCTTGCAGGCTATGCAGTTGGTCTTGTGTTTACCGTTATTGGCGAAGCAACCGGCAACGCGGCACTTAAAATAATTGACTTTGCTCCCTTTAAAGCTCTTGTAGAGGGTGGCGTTTCGCTTAAGACGTTCGTTGCACTTCCTGAATTCACTTTCCTTAAGGCAATCAAGGGTGCTAACGAATTTAGCTGGACTTACGTTGCAACTATTGCAGTTGCTTACGTCCCTGTAGCATTTGTTGTTTTTGCCGAGCATATTGCTGACCATAAAAATCTTTCATCAATTATTGATACAGATCTTTTAGAAGAGCCCGGACTTCACAGAACGCTTTTAGGTGACGGTGTTGGCTCGATTGCAGGTGCTTTCTTTGGTGGTTGCCCAAACACTACTTACGGCGAATCGGTTGGCTGTGTTGCTATCACAAAGAACGCTTCTATCGTTACAATAACCACTACTGCAATAATGGCTATTTTAATTTCGTTTATCTCGCCCTTTGTTGCTTTCCTTGATTCTATTCCCGGTTGCGTAATGGGCGGTGTCTGCATCACGCTTTACGGCTTTATTGCAGTAAGCGGTCTTAAAATGATACAAAAGGTTGACCTTGAAAACAACGCTAACCTCTTTACTGTGTCGGTTATTCTTATCACCGGTATTGGTGGAATGGCTATGGCTATTGGTAAGGTTACAATTACTGCTATCGCCTGCGCACTTATCCTTGGTATTTTAACAAACATTATGCTTTCTAAAAAGGCAAAAGACGAAGAATAATTAAACAACAAAAAAAGACTCTCGAAAGAGAGTCTTTTTTTATATCCGTCATTTATCTTCAACTATATTTTTTAGCCATACGCCCTTTTTAACAAGCCATAGTCCTAATATACATTTTATAATGATAAGGCTTTGAACACAGGCATATATTACGGCAATATCAAGCGACGTAAAGCTTACTAAAGCAAAAGCAACGGGAATCATTAAAACCCAAACAAAAACGCTGTCAAAAAGCATTGTCAACAGCACCTTTCCGCCGGAGCGCAAAGTAAAGTACGAAGCGTGAGCAATAGAATCAATAGGCAAAATGCACGCGCTTACCATTAAAAGATGCGAAGCAATGGTTTTAATTTCGTCAGAAACGTTATAAAGGTTGGGTATAACGGGTGCGCAGAGGAAGAATATAACGCTTATACAGCAGGTAACAGCAAACGATAAAAATATAAGCTTTGGGCACGCCTTGCGCGCTTCTTCCTGCTTGCCCGAGCCCAGCATCTGCCCTAAAACAATTCCTATTGCCGAGCCTATTGCAATAAAGGCAACGGCAAAAACGTCAAAAAACGTGGTGTTTATGCTTTGTGCCGAAACAACCTCGTATCCGCAAATAGAGTAGCAAATTGTTAAAACTGCCATACCACCTGCCCATGCGGTTTCATTAAGCATTAAGGGCAGACCCTTTTTAAAGATATCAATAAGTAATTTTTTTGGGATTTTAAAGCTTGAAAATGCGCCGATAATAAATTTGTTTTCAAAGCGGTTTTTATACGTAACAAGGCTTATAATAAGCAGCTCGACAAAGCGCGATAAAACCGTTGCTATTGCCGCACCGCACACGCCAAGAGCAGGAAAGCCAAAGTTGCCAAATATTAAAAGGTAGTTAAACGTAAGGTTAATTATAACGGCAATAACGCCTGCGTACATAGGCAAGCGCGGACGACCGGTTTCGCGCAGAGTGCTTGAGTACGACTGCGTTATCGAAAACGGAACAAGACCTATAAGCATTATGGAAAGATATTGCTTTGCATAAACCACTGTTGCGGCAATATCTTCTTCTGAACCCTCGCCCGTTAGATAAAGACCTATTAAAAAGTCATCGGCAAACAAAAGCAGGGCAATACAACAAGCAGTAAGTAGCAGACAGAAAATAATTTTAAAGCGAAAGGTATAGCGCAGGCCGTTAAAGTCTTCTTTGCCAAAATACTGTGCGCCGAAAATTCCCGCACCCGAAACTGCGCCAAACAGGCAAAGGTTAAACACAAATAAAAGCTGATTACAAACGGTAACGGCGGTCATTTCGGGAGTAGTAAGACTGCCTACCATAATATTGTCAAGCATATTGACAAAATGCGATATGCCGTTTTGTATCATTATTGGAATTGCAAGCAACATAATGTTTTTGTAAAAACTTGCAGGACCAATTAATTTTTTAAACATAGAAACTCCTTATAAAAGCTCGTTTAAAAGTGCCTCGGCGCATTTTAAACCGTCAACCGCAGCAGAGGTAATTCCGCCTGCATATCCTGCGCCTTCTCCGCAGGGATAAATTCCCAAAATGTTTGACTGCAGATTTTCGCTTCGCAAAATGCGTACGGGGGAGGAAGAACGTGTTTCTACACCTGTTAAAACTGCATCAGGCGAAGCAAAGCCCTTTATGCGCTTATCAAATTCGGGCAAAGCTTGTCTGATAGCATCGCTTGCAAATTGGGGCAAGCAAGCATCAAGCGCGCACCAGGTAACGCCAAGCGGATACGAAGGCGTAACGCTTGCCTGATTTTTTGAAGGCTTGTTTTTTAAAAAATCACCTACAAGCTGGGCAGGTGCTTTAAAATTACTGCCGCCAAGAGCAAACGCCGCACGCTCAAATTGTTTTTGAAATTCTATTCCTGCTAAAACGTCGTCGTTAGGAAAATCATCGGGAGTAACCGAGCATAAAACTGCAGAATTTGCATTTTCGCCATCGCGTGCAAAATTACTCATACCGTTAACTACAAGCCTGCCTTCCTCGCTTGCGGCGGCAACAACACTACCGCCGGGGCAGTTGCAAAACGTGTAAACACTTCTGCCGTTTTTTAAGTGACACACAAGCTTATAATCGGCAGGCGGAAGCTTTTTGTAAGCTTCGCCAAACTGCGCTCGCGAAATATCTTCTTGCTTATGCTCTATACGAACGCCGATAGAAAATGCCTTTTGCTCTAAGCGCGCGCCGAGGTTTTTCATCAAGATAAAAACGTCCTCGGCAGAATGACCGCAAGCTAAAATAAGGTGCTTACAGGGAATGTTTTTTAAGCCCTGCTCGTTTTTAACGGTAATAGAACAGATGGAATTATCTTTAATCTCGATATCGCAAAGCTGTGTGTTAAATAAAACCTCACCGCCAAGCGAAATGATTTCGTTGCGCAGGTTTTTAACTATATTACAAAGCTTATCTGTACCAAGGTGCGGCTTGGATAAGTATAAAATTTCTTCGGGCGCACCAAAAGAAACAAAGCTTTTTAAAACGGTATAAATGCGCTTGTCTTTTGTGTTTGTAGTAAGCTTTCCGTCAGAGAACGTACCTGCACCGCCTTCGCCAAACTGAACGTTTGTCTGAATGTTTAATTTTCCTGTTTTAATAAAGATTTCGTTTGCTTTTATTCTTTCGTCAACGCTTGTGCCGCGCTCGATAACGATAGGGCGAGCTCCGGCACGCGCAAGATAAAGTGCGGCAAACATTCCTGCAGGGCCAAAACCGCAAACAACGGGGCGAGCCTCGCTTTTAACCTGCACTTTAGAAAAGCAAAGTTCAGGAAAAGTAAACTTGCGTACAAAGGGGAACTTTTTTAAAAGTGCATCTTCGTTTTTAACTTCTATACCGAGAGAAATACAGTAGCTAATATTGCTTTTTCGGCGTGCATCTATTGACTTTTTTAAAATTTTTACGCTAAGAATATTTTCAGGCAAAAGCTTTAATTTTTTTGCTGCCGCCAAGACTAAATCTTTTTCGGTATACTCGGGTAAAAAAGATAAATTATCAATGCAAAGCAATGCTCAAACTCCCCCCATTCTAAAATTAGATATATGTTAAAGTTATAGTACAACAGTGATAAAAGTTTGTCAAGGAGAAAGAGGGTTAAAGAGAGATAATAGCATCTTTTAAACGCTTTAAGAGTGTGAATTTTTAGGAACTATTTAAAAAAATTTGATATTGACTGTGTGCAAAATTGTGCTATACTTATAATAATAATTATACTATATATTGTGTATTAATTTATCTTTTTTAAGGAGATAGCAAAAATGGCAAAGTATATAAGCTTAAGTGGAAAATACGGTATCAACCGTAATGCGATGCAACCATTTAAAACGCCACAAGATATTATTAACGAAATGGACCGTCTTGGCATTTGGCAAACGGTTGTTGAATATCCACGTGCGTGTAATGCGCTTTATACAAACCAAAATCTTTTAGATGAAATTAAAAAGGTGAAAAATTATAAACAGCGTATTATTCCTTCGTTTGTTGTCGACCTTTATTCCGTTTTACGCAAAGATACTTTAGCAGAGCTTATTAAAATGATAAGAGAAAACAAGCCCTGCTGTGCGACACTGCAGCCTAAAAACTTTAATCAGACCTTTTGCAGTATCGAGCATATTGTTGAAAGACTTAAAGAGGAAATTTCGGTGTTTTTTATCGATTATGATCAGTTTTCGGCAGAAAGCGATTGGCAGGCGTTAGTAAAAACTGCAAACAGATTTCCTAAAAACAAGTTTGTTGTGCGTCAGTTTACATCGGGCGGAAATCCCCCGCTTTTTGACGCTATGTTAAGGGCGGATAATATCTATGCCGAAATGGGCGTTTTCCACAACCGAGCTCAAATCAGGACTTATGCCGATTTGTTTGGCATTGAGCATGTTTTATTCAGTGCAGGTCCGTATTCTGTCGGCGGCGCTAATCAGGCGGCAATTACGTATGCCGATATTTCCGAAGAGGATAAGGACAAGGTCCGCTACAAAAACTTTATCAACTTATTTAACGATGAAGAAGACCGAAAAACCTTAACCAAAAACTTAAAGGAAATTTCCAATAAGGTTAAAAACAGCTTTTGGACTGACTTTGTTTCGGGCAAGGGCATTAAGGACGTTGAGCTTTATGATATTCATACCCATATTTGCTCTACGGGCTGTGCCTGGATACAAAACCATACCTTTGCCGATCAGATTGAAAGCTTTGAGAGGGATGCAAGGCGATTTAACATTAAAAAATACGTTTCTGCGCCTACGGATAGATTTGATATAAAAGAGTTAAACTGCGATACTGAAGTGGCTATGCAAGGCAGAGAAGATAAGTTTTTAGGCTACGTGCGATTTTCACCACACTTTTTAGAAGACTTTACCGAAGAATATTTCGATGCACGTCTTGCGGGTAAATATTTTGTTGGCTTAAAAGCGCTTCCTCACTATTTACAGATGGAAATTACCGACGAGCGCTATACTCCTATGTTTGCCTATGCCGATAAGCATAAGCTTCCTATTCTTTTGCATACATGGGGAGGTACCTTTGGCTCTCCTGCAGAGTGCTTGAAGATGGCAAAAAAATGGTCAAATGCCAAGATTATATTTGGCCACACGGGAGGAAACCAGATAGGAATAGAGCAAAGCATAGAAATTGGCAAGCGGGGCATACCCGAAAACGTTTGGTTTGAAACTTGCGGCTCGTTCCCTGCGTTTAATATACGATGGAGCGAAATTTTACAGTATATTGACTATAACAAGGTTTTATACGGAACCGATGCGCCCGTTCACGAAATTGCTTGGGAATTAGGAAGAATTATCTCTGATGATATTGATGATGAAAAGCTTATAGCCATTTTAGGCGGTAATGCAAAAAAGTTATTTAATTTTTAAATAGGAATAGCAAAAATGAAAACTTGTCCAAAATGTAAGATGCGAACAGATATTCATACCGAATGTGAAATTTGCGGTATGAACACCGCGAATGTGCCCTATTCGGAAAGATATTGCGAGGGATATAAGCTTAATAAGCATTTTCCTTTAATGCTTTTAAAAAAATTTCCATATCAAACAACCTGTATAATTTTAACTATGGGAATTTTTATTGCGACACTTATCAATTCAAAAAGCATTGATTATTTATTGGTGGGCTGGCGTCAAATTGAATTTGCAATAATTGCACTTGGATGCGCTATGTTTGAAGGCGGTGCAAAATCAACAAATTCGGGATTTTTAATGTTCTGGATAAAATTCGGAAAAAATATTCAAGGTGCTTTGGCAGTTGCCGTTATGATTTTAGCCTTTCTTAAATCTACGTTTTAAAAACCAACCCAAATGGTTGGTTTTTTTCTTTGTGAAAATTAAAAACAAATGCGCAAAAAATACTTTTTTATGAGCGAAAGTTGCGCCAATTAAAGTTTACGGATTTTATGTTAAAAAGAGTTGCTTTTTAATTGTTACTATGTTAAAATTTATATTAAAGAGTAACTATATAAGGAGGACAAAAATGAAGTGTATAATTAATGGAAAAGTTATACTTCCTAATGCTGTTTTAGAAGATTCTGTCATTATTTTTGACGAAAAAATTCAAAAAATAGCAAAGCAGGATGAGGTTAATTTATCCGATTACGAAGTTATCGATGCAAAGGGTAATTACGTTTCCCCCGGTCTTGTTGATATGCATATCCACGGCTATTTTAACGCTGATGCTTCTGACGGAATTGCAGATGGTATTCGCACAATGGCAATGGGTATAATACAAAACGGTGTTACCGCTTGGTGCCCGACTACTATGACCGTTTCTAAAAAAGAAATTGAAGATGCGTTTGACTCTGTGCGTCAGGTCAAAGCACAAAAAGAATATTACGGCGCACGAATTTTAGGTGTTAACAGTGAAGGCCCGTTTATAAACGCAGCTAAAAAGGGCGCGCAGGCAGAAAAACATATTCTTGTGCCTGATGCCGATTTTGTAAAAAAACATTCTGATATTATAAAGGTGTTTACCGTTGCTCCCGAGGTTGAGGGCGCGCTTGAATGTGCAAAGCGTGTAAGCAAAGAGACTGACGTGCTTATTTCAATGGGGCACACTAACGCAACCTTTGAAGAAGCAAATGCAGGAATTGAAGCAGGTGTAAGACACACCACGCACTTGTTTAACGCTATGACCGCGCTTACTCACCGCGCTCCCGGCGTTGTTGGCGCCGCGCTTGCTGACGATAAAGTAAGCGTAGAACTTATTGCCGATACGTTCCACGTAAACAAAGGCTTGTTTAAGCTTGTTTCTAAAATAAAAGGCGATAAGCTTTGCCTTATAACCGATTGCATCCGCGCAGGTGGTATGCCCGATGGAGATTATACCTTGGGTGGACAACCTGTTCATAAAGAGGGCATTAAGTGCCTTATGCAAGACGGTACTATTGCAGGAAGCGTTTTAAAATTAAACCAGGCAGTTTATAACGTTTTTGTAAATACTGATTTAGAAATTTTTGAGGCAGTTGCCGCAGCATCGCTTAACCCAGCCAAAGCACTTAAGGTAGATGATGAAATTGGCTCGATAGAGGTTGGTAAGCGTGCCGACATCATTATTGCCGACGATTGCTTTAATGTAAACACAACCGTTTTAGGCGGAGAAATAGTTTTTAAAGGAGAATAATTATGATAGCTAAACTTGAACCTGAATTTATGCCTATGGTAAAGGTAATAAATGAATTTAAACAAAACGTTGCAAAAAGCGAAAATCAACCGCTTGTTATCGGTGTTGAGCGTAACGGTGGTCTTATGGCAGTTTATAAGCTTGATATTTTTGCCGAGGGCACAGGCCACGATGAAGAAAACTACGGTATTGTGGAACGAATTATTAAAACTCTTCTCTGGGCAAAGGGCGGATATAAGGTTTATATCGCAGGCTCAAAATATCTCTATGACCGTATTTCTAAAGATTATTCTGTTGGCGGCGCACGCGAATTTGACTTTAACTTTATGGCACGTGTTTTCGAGCAGCCCTTTGAGGTTATTTACGTAGAAAACGTTTGTGATGCACCTGCAGAAAACGAGGTTTCTTCGCCCGTTGGACGTCATTTAGACGGATGCCGCATCGGCTTTGATGCAGGCGGAAGCGACCGCAAGGTTTCGGCAGTTGTTGACGGTGAAACGGTTTATTCCGAAGAAGTTGTTTGGTTCCCTAAACTTCAAAGCGACCCGCAGTATCATTACGACGGAATTTTAGCCGCTATGAAAACTGCGGCTTCGCATATGCCAAGGGTTGATGCTATCGGTGTTTCGTCGGCAGGCGTT
>JAZSMS010000018.1:0-6988 GCA_045536015.1 Clostridia bacterium | reverse complement strand
TGCAAGCTTACTTATAAATCTACGTCAGATTCAGGTATTGCAGAGCTTTCTATCCGCAGTGATAAGGCTATTGAGCTTCCTGCCGACGTTTTGTTTAAAATAACCTCTATTTCACCCGAAACTATCACCGAAAGCGGTTACGTTACGTTTAACCTTTTGATTGAAAATGGAACTGCAAATATGCTTGAAGATATAACGATTTCGGAAGAGCACAACTTGTTTGCTCCCGTTAGTCTTAACCTTTCACTTCCTTCGGCAATAGGCTCAAAAAAGTCAACAACGTCAAAAGAAATAAGCGTTTTGATAAATTCGGATAAAACAAACCTTAATTTCTTGCTTTCGTATACAGTTAACGGCGAACGCTTTTCTGCCGAACTTCCCTACGAGGTTAAATTTAACACCTCGCTTGAGGTACCAAGCAATGACACTCCTCAGCAAGATAACGAAGAAAAAGACACCTCGTTGCTTATTTGGATTTTAATTTGCGTTTGTGTTTTAATAATAATTGCACTCGTTATTATTCTGTTGTTCATATTCCGTTCGCGCGCAAAAGTTGAACAACACGCTCCCGCTGCAAGACGCAGAGTTATCGAAGATTATTCCGACGACGAAGAATACTTTGAAGATGAAGAAGATAACTTTGACAGCGAAGAAGACGAAATCGACGACGAGGGCGTAAAAATATTTAAAAAGCATAATTAAAGATACAAAAAAGACCTTCAAAAAGAAGGTCTTTTTTATTCGTTAATTTACTTTTTTAGTAAAGCGATTCTTTACCCTTAATATCAAGCGCCTCTTCGCCCAAGTATTTAACAACGTCCATACCAAGATACTGTGCACAGTCGCGCATTTCGGCAACGGTGTTAACGTTAACGTTTATGCCGTTTTTCATTCTATCAGCATAAGCGGCAACTTCTTTCTCGCCGTGCGTGTAAATTTTATCCTGACCAAGAGCCTTGGGAGAATTTCTAAGCTCTTCAAGGTACTCGGAAAAATGCTTTTTAATATCTTCTGCCGATCCAAAGATGTTGGGGTCAATAACGATAAACGAGTGGCAAATTCCGCCGTGATTGTTGTTACCTGTTTTATTTGAGGTAAGACCCATTGACAAAATACCGGTCATATATTCAACAAGCATACCGTAGCCGTAGCCCTTATGGCTTCCCGTTGCTTCTTCACTTCCGCCAAGCGGTAAAATTCCTCCGCAGGTGCGGTTTTTAATGCAAGTAAGCACCTCTGCCGCATCGGTAGAAACAACACCTTCATTATTGTTTGCCCAATTTTCGTAAAGTGGCTTATCAAGCTTATTGCAAACCTCAAGCTTACCACGCGTTACAACCGACGTAGATGCGTCAAACAAGAACATATATGGCTCTGCGGGTGCTGCAACTGCAATGGGGTTAGTACCAAGCATTGCTTTTTTGCCATACGTAGGAACGCAAATTGCTTCGGTATTAGTAGATGAAATACCAATAAAGCCTTGTTCTGCCGCCATTTTTGCATAATAACCTGCTATACCGTAATGGTTAGAATTTCTAACAACTACCATTGCCATACCGCAGTTTTTAGCCTTTTCGATAGCAAGATTAATTGCCTTGTGTGAAATAAGCTGCCCCATACCCTCGTGACCGTCAATAACAGCAGAAACGGGCGTTTCAAAAACTACCTCGGGTGTAGCGTCAATATGTATCATACCACGTTTAATACAGGTATGATAGCGTACAAGACGCTGAATGCCGTGCGATTCAATACCGTATAAATCTGCAAGCAAAAGGCTTTCGGTAATGATTTCTGCCTGTTCGGAAGAAAATCCAAACTTTTGGAAAGCATCAACACAAAATGTTTTTAATGTTTCATAAGAATAGTTAATTGTTTTTGCCATAATATACCTCTTTAAAATTTATTTTTCGTTTCGTTTAAGTAAAACGCTAAGCTCGTTCATAAACGAATCAATATCTTTAAATTCGCGATAAACGGATGCAAAGCGAACGTACGCAACCTGATCAAGCTTCATAAGCTTTTCCATAATAAGCTCACCAATACGGATACTGCTAATCTCATTATCTGCACACGAATGAACCTGACGTTCAATTTCGTTAACGGCATGGTCAATCTGTTCTGCTGATACCTTACATTTTTCGCACGCTTTAACAATACCAAGACGAACTTTGTTTATATCAAAAAGCTGACGGCTGCCATCTTTTTTAATAACCATAACCGGTGCTGATTCAATCTTTTCGTAAGTAGTAAAACGCTTGCCGCATTCAGGACATTCACGTCTTCTTCTTATAACAGTTCCTTCTTCTGTTGGACGTGAGTCAAGAACTCGGCTATCCAAGCACCCGCAATACATACACTTCATAATTTGCCTCCGTTAAAAAGAAATAAATATTTATCTATCATATCCTCATCAGAGGATAAAAATTTTACGTCCCCACCGCTTTTGTTAAGCAAGCTTTTTTCGTTTAAAACGTTTTTAAGGTGAGCAACCGTTCCGAATATACCATCATAGACCTTAGCATTTTTAAAGTAAGATGCAATTTTATCAGCAGCAAACGGATAATGCGTACACCCTAAAACAATTGCCGAAACGTTTTTATCTTGGTAAGGCGTTAACAAGTCTGCCAAATAATCATCAAGATCATTTTTTTCAAAAAAGCTTTTTTCTATTTTTTCTGCCAAAAAATGTGATGGTACCTTGATAACGCGCGAATTTTTATCATATTTAGAAATAAGCTCGCTAACACGTTTTGATGCAATGGTAACCTCGGTAGCTATTAAAAGCACGTTGCCGCTTGTTTCTTCAAGTGCAGGCTTAATTGCAGGCTCCATCGAAATTATCGGTATGTTTTTTGTTTTTCTCATTTGCTCTACAGCAACGCTTGTGGCGGTGTTACAAGCCAAAACAAGCGCCTTTATATCCTGCTCAAGCAATTTATCTACCGCCGTGTTAACAAGGGTAAAAACTTGCTCATTTGTCTTTGTTCCATACGGTGCATTAGCCGAATCGCCAAAGTATATAAAATTTTCGTTTGGCATAATTTTTTTGGCGTGCTTAAGAACTGAAATCCCACCCAAGCCCGAATCAAAAAAGCCTATTGGTCTCTCTGGCATCAAAACTCCCCAAAATAGTAAAATTTTTATATATTATAGCACAAACAATAGTTAGTGTCCATACAAATTATTTTAAAATTTTATTGTCTAATTTAAAAAAGTGTGGTAAACTTATTATGACAAATTTAAGGAGGTATTTTTATATGGAGAAAATTTTTGTCAACCTCTCTAATGCACAAGAGGTAAAAGCATTTGTTAACGTTGTTGAAAAGTATCCTTTTGACGTTGATCTTGTTTCGGGCAGATACGTAATCAACGCAAAAAGCATTATGGGTATTTTTAGCCTTGATTTATCACAACCTATCGAGCTTGTTGCTCTTTGTGATGACAAATCTGCTATGGAACAGTTCATTTCTGATATTAAGGCATTTTTAGCATAATGGACTTTGCAGAACCTTCTCTTGCGGTACTTTACGTGCTTCAGCACGCACAAGTACCTATGACAATTGAACAAATAAGTTGCGCTTTTGAAAATAGTGATTACACCTATATGCACGTTGCAATAGTTGTAAACAGGTTGCTCGAAAACAACTTTGTTATAAAGCACACACATCCCACGGGCGAATTTTTTGATATAACTGTTGCAGGCAGGATGAATTTATCTAGGCTTGAAACGGAAATTCGTTACACCTTAAGACAAAAGCTTGCAAATTACTGCAAAGAAAATATTTCGCAAATAAATATTGAATCTAATACGATGGCTCACGTTATTGCGTTTAACGATATCCATCAGGTTATTTTGCAGGCGTTTGACAAAGATGCAACAATGTCTCAGTTAGTTTTAAACGTTGTTGATTATGACGAAGCACAGTTGATTGCAAAAAACTGGAAAAAACACGCTGACGAGGCGGTTTCGGCCATTTATTCTGTTTTACTTAAAGATGATAGCAACTAATAAAACTTACACAGGCTTACGCCTGTGTTTTTTTATTGATTTTATTCTTAAATCAGGAAAAATTTCATACCTGTAATCAAACGAATTAAAAATTAAATTGTCATTTTTTAAGTAAATTTTTTCTATTCCGCGCATGCATGTTAGTTTTTTTAAAATTTTCAAATTTTTATCAATTAAAAATATATATGAAAAAAACTCATCGTGCCCAAGGCAATAAATTTGTTTGTTGAATAAAATTGAATCAGGCATACAAGACAATTGTATTTTTTCACAAACAATACCGTCAAAAATTTTAAAAATACAATTATCGTGATACGAAACAACAAAAACAGCATTAAAATCAGTACACATATCGTTTATATGCTCGCCAACAGTTATAAGCTCTTCTAATTTTCCGTTTTTAGAATAAACGTAAATGCTCTTCCCCTGCGCCGAAATAAACACTTTTTTGCAAATGCAAATTTTATTACATTCATCACTTATTAGCGGAACAGAAAAAAGCATTGCTTTTTGCGAAAAGCAATATAGTCTTTTATCTGAAAGCACGTATAGTTTTCCATCACTTTCAGCAAAATCAACACACTTTTTATTAAAACGCTTTAAAACATAATTAAATTTACTGTTAACCCTACGCAAAAGCACCACCCAAAGCAATATATGCTTTTGGCGTATTTTTTGATAAAAAACAACACCTATCAAAAAGATAGGTGTTATTTTTATTATTCTTCGTCTTTTTTAGCAACTATTTCTTTTCCGTCATAGTAGCCGCAAGCTTTGCACATTCTGTGTGCAAGCTTCTTTGCCTTGCACTGAGGGCATTCAACGATGCCGGGCAATGAAAGCTTCCAATTAGCACGACGGCTGTCACGTCTTGCTCTTGAAACCTTACGCTTAGGTAATGCCATATTACTCTACCTCCTTAGTCCACAAGCCCTTTCAGCGCCGAAAACGGATTATCGTCATCCAGTTTTTCCTCGCCGCAGGAACAAGATGAAAAATTTTTATCAACGCCGCAAATAAAGCACAGTCCCTTGCAATCTTCCTTACACAAACGTGTAATAGGAAGCGAAGAAATAACCGTATCATTTAAAAGCGGTTGAAAATCAACAGTAAAATTATGGTTTATTTTAAAGAGCTCTTCTTCAGAATTAAAGGAATAAACCTCATTAAAATCAAATGAAAAAGCCTGATCAAATTCCTTTAAGCATCTGTCGCAGGCAAAGGTGGCAACAAGGTCAATCTTGCCATAAAACCTTACGCGATCGTTATCGGCAATATAATAACCTTTAATGCTTGCAGGTGAAAACGAAACGCTGCCCATATAATCAACAGGCTCAAGCGTATGCTCAAGTGCAAGCTCAAAGCGCTCACCCGGCGAGCGAAGTGCATCTTTTACAGAAACAATAATACTCATAATTCCCAACTATTATATACAGATAATTATTCTTTGTCAATCATTATTTTGAAAGTTCTTGTGTATCGCGTGCAATAACAAGTTCTTCGTTTGTAGGAATAACAATAACCTTAACGGAAGAATCGTCGGTAGAAACAATTTGCTCTTTTCCGTGAATGGTTGCATTTAATTCCTTATTAAGCTTAACTCCAAGGAATTCAAGACCTTCTACCGAGCACTCGCGAACGTAAGCATCATTCTCGCCTACACCTGCAGTAAATACGATAGCATCAACGCCGCCCATAGCAGCCGAATAAGCACCGATGAACTTTTTAACGTTATAGGTAAAGATATCAAGAGCAAGCTGAGCACGCTTATTGCCTTCCTTTGCGGCAGCAGCAAGATCTCTAAAGTCACTGCTTACACCCGAAACGCCAAGCATACCGCTCTTTTTGTTAAGATAAGTGTCAATTTCATCAATAGTCATATTGTGCTTAGCCATTAAGAACTTAATGATTGCGGGGTCGATATTTCCGCAACGGGTGCCCATAGGAAGACCTTCGATAGGTGTAAGACCCATTGTTGTATCAAAGCACTTGCCGCCCTTAACTGCAGCGATTGACGAGCCATTACCAAGGTGACACGAAACGATGTTGATTTCTTCGGGATTTTTGCCCAAAATCTCGGCACAACGCGCAGAAACAAACTTGTGGCTTGAGCCGTGGAAGCCATAACGGCGAACCTTAAAGTTCTCATAATCTTCGTAAGGAATGCCGTAGATATAGCTTGAAGCAGGCATTGTCTGATGGAATGCAGTATCAAAAACGCCTACCATAGGAGTGTTGGGCATAACCGCCTGACATGCGGCAATCCCCTGAAGGTTAGCGGGGTTATGAAGAGGAGCAAGGTCGATAAGCGACTGCATTTCTTTAATAACCTCATCAGTAATTCTAACCGAACCGGCAAACTTATCACCACCATGAACAACACGGTGTCCAACTGCTCCGATTTCGTCCATCGACTTGATTACGCCGATCTTTTCGTCGGTAAGAGACGATAAAACAAGTTGAATTGCTTCTTCGTGCGAAGGAAGATACTGTTCAATAACGGTTTCTTCCCCATTTGCCTTGTGCTTTAAGAACGAACCCTCGATACCAATTCTCTCAACGCCGCCCTTTGCAATTACAGACTCGTTTTCCATATCAAATAACTGATATTTAAGTGAGCTTGAACCTGCATTGATAACTAAAACTTTCATAACAAACCTCCGATAAAATATATTTGAAATTTTTTATTTATATGGTATAATTGACCTGACAAAAGGTATTGTATCACATTTTTTAAAATAAGTACAGAGATTTTGGAGTGATATTTATTAAAATTTGCGGAATTATTTGCGAATACAACCCTTTGCACGCCGGTCACAAGTATCAAATTGAGCAGGCTCGTGCTTTAAGTGGTGCAGATTTTATTGTTTGCATTATGAGCGGAAACTTTGTTCAGCGTGGCGAAAACGCTGTTTTTGACAAGTTTTCCCGTGCAAAAGCCGCTATTGAAGCCGGTGCCGATGCAGTTTTTGAGCTTCC
>JAZSMS010000051.1:0-21214 GCA_045536015.1 Clostridia bacterium | reverse complement strand
AAAACAACACTTTTTAATGCAATAGCAAACGAGGTTAAGTTTTCAGGAAAAATAAGCGGGCAGGGAAAGGTTGCATATCTTTTTCAGGAGGATACTCTTTTGCCGTGGCTTACGCTTAAAGAAAACGTATATCTTCCGCTTGACGGAAATCAAAAGCCGCTTGCAAATTACTATTTAAAAGCCTTTGGTTTATCTTCAGAGCAAGAAAAAAGACCTGCCGAATTATCGGGAGGTCAAAAAAGAAGAGGAGCAATAGCGCGCACGCTTGCCTTTGGCGGCGATACGTTTTTGCTTGACGAGCCTTTTAAAGGGCTTGATGAAGAAAACGTACAGATAATTTGTGCTGAACTTAAAAAACTTGCAAAAAATGCTTTAGTGCTTATTATTACGCACGAAAAAAGCGATGTAGAAAAGCTTGATGCGCGTTTTTTAGACGTTGCATTTTGAAAATTCATTTATAAAATCTTTTAACGTATCAACGTATTTGTTATCAGGGCAGCCACAAGCTTGGTTGCCTTGATTTGTATTCATAAGTGCAGGCATAACAGAAAGCATATTTGTAAGCTGGTTTATTTGGCTGGAAAAGTTGCTTGCTTGATTTACCGCGTTTTTAAGCGAGTTAAAGCCTTGTGAATTCATAAGCGCGTATAAAATTAACAAATTTGAAAAATTCATTTATATCACCGTTATATAATATGCAATTTTTTTGTTTTTTAGCATAGATATATTTTGAGGTGATAAAATGAAACGCTCTTTGCGAAACGCTCAACAACAAAAAAACAGCCAAAATGTTAGCGAAAATAATTTAAACGCAAGCCAAAAGCAGCAATTTGATAAATTAAAATCAATGGCAAAAAATTATGAGGGAAAAAGCGAAAACGAAATTTTGGGAGAAATAAAAAAGACTGTTGAAAAAGGTAAAAAAGACGGTAGCTTAAGCGATAATAAAATAAATGAGATAGCAAATCAAATTTCGCCAATGTTAAACAGTGAGCAAAAGGCAAAATTAAATTTATTGCTAAAATCATTAAAAAAGTAGTAAAAATCCACCTTTAGCGGTGGATTTTTATCGTTTCTTTAATTGCAAAAACTAAAAAGTCAATTTCGCTAATATTGTTAAAATAGCTAACGCTTGCGCGCAAAGCGCCAGATAAATCTGTTTTAAGATATTTGTGTATAAGCGGAGCACAATGAAAGCCGCCACGCAAGGCAATGCCAAAGTTTTTATCTAAAAATTCGCTTACGGACTGCGAGTCGGTGTTTTTTATGTTAAATGCCAAAACACCGCTTTCAATTTTTTTAGGGGAATAAATTTCAACTTCGGGCAAGCGCCTTAAGTTTTCGGCAAGTGTGCTTATAAGCAAAATTTCCTTTTTTGTAATTTCGTCAAGTTTATCCTTTATAAAATTTATTCCTGCCTCACAGGCTAAAATGTTATGCACTGAAAGTGTTCCGCTTTCAAGATATTCGGGAGGCTCACTTGGTTGAATCAGCTCAAGCGACCGTGTACCTGTTCCGCCAAAGCGCAGGGGAGTTGGCAAAGGGGAAGAATCACCAAGCAACAAAAGTCCAAGGCCTTGCGGCCCTAAAAGACCTTTGTGACAGGCACAACAGAGATAATCTATGTTTTGATCTCTTATGTCAATTTTTGTGTTCCCTGCACTTTGTGCCGCATCAACGACAAAAAGAATACCGTTTTTCTTACAAAAAGCACCAATTTCGCCGATATTCTGCTTTGCACCCGTTACGTTTGAAATATGGTTAATTACAACTGCTTTTGTGTTATCTTTAAGGAATGATTTTATTTTGCTGACAGAAATTTTTCCGTCTGCCTCGGGGGAGATTAACGAGGCAGTTACGCCTTGCGTTTTTAGGAATTCAATCGGTCTTAAAACGGAATTGTGATCGTAAACGGTATGAATAACGTGATCGCCGCTTTTTAAAATGCCGCGAAGAACTATATTAAGCGAATCGGTGCAACCAAAAGTAAAGATAACCCGTGTTTCTGAAGAATTAAAAAACTGTGCTATTGTTTTTCTTGCGTTATAAAGTTTTTTGCCTGCCTTAATTGACGGGGAGTGACCGCTTCTGCCGGGATTAGCAGAAAAAAGACGCAAAGCTTTATCACTTGTTTGATATACGCTTTCGGGTTTGTAAAGCGTTGTTGCAGCATTGTCAAGGTAAATCATCAAAAAAGACTCCAATCACTTTTATTTGCTGCACATAATATATTATATTAAGCAAATAGCAAGGAGGTCACAAAGTGGAATATATAATTGCTTCTTTTCGCTCGCGCAGTCAGGTGTTTTCGTTTGCGGATATGATGAAAAAAAGCGGACTTTATAACGAAATTGTAAGCACCCCACGTGAAATTTCATTAGGATGCGGACTTGCGGTAAAAATAAATCAGAAAGATATAGAAAGTGCAAGAATAATTATTAACCGATATTATTATGAGAATTTTTCCGGCTTTTATAAGGTTATGGAAAATGGCTTTAGACGCGATGTAAAAAGTGTTTATTAATTGACATTAAGCGGGTTTTATGATAGCATAATTACGGAGGAAAAGTTATGATATATGCTGATTATGCATCAACAACTCCGCTTGATGCTGACGTTAAAAACAAAATAGATTACTGCAATGAATTTTTTGGAAATACCTCAAGTGTTCATGCGTTTGGGCGTGAGGCAAAGGAGCTTTTAGAAAAGGCAAGAAAAGACATTGCTACGGCTATTGGCTGCAAAAAAAGTGAAATTTATTTTACCTCGGGTGGAACTGAAGCAGATAACTGGGCGCTGTTTGGTACACTGAATACAGGCGACCATTTAATTACGACTGCTATTGAACATCATGCAATAATTAATGTTGCCGAACTTTTAAAAACATTGGGCGTAGAGGTTACCTATGTTTTGCCTGATAAAGACGGCGTAGTTTTACCAAGCCAGATAGAAAGTGCAATAAAGGAAAACACGCGCTTAATTTCGGTAATGTCGGTTAATAACGAAACGGGAGCTATTCAGCCGATAGATGAAATTGCTCGTTTAGCAAACAAAAAAGGAATTGCATTTCATACTGATGCTACCCAGGCAATGTGTAAAATTCCGTTTAACGTAAAAGAGCAAAAAATTAAAATGCTTTCGGCATCGGCGCACAAGTTTTTTGGACCTAAAGGTATTGGTTTTTTGTTTGTTGACGAAAGCGTAAAAATAAAAAGCTTTTTGCTTGGCGGTGCACAAGAAAAAGATAGGCGCGCAGGAACAGTAAATATGCCCGGTGCAGTCGGTATGGCAGAGGCGCTTAAAAAGCAATTAAATAATAAAGAAGAATATGATAAACAAATAAATAAAGCTGCAAAAATTATTAAAAAGCACGTTTTATCGCTTGATAAGGTAAAACTTAACTCGCTTAAAGGTATTGATTCGATTATGAGTTTTAGCTTTTTGGATATTAACGTTGATAGCTTGCTTGTAAAGCTTGATTTAGAAGGAATTGCCTGCTCTACCGGTGCGGCTTGCTCAGCAGGAAGCGTAAGCGACTCGCACGTTTTGCTTGCTATGCCTGATAGAAATGGATATCCTGCAAAGGCACTGAGAGTAAGCATTTCGCATTTAACTACGGTTGACGAGGCAGAAATAATAGGCAAAAAAATAGTTGAAGCAGTAAATAGGATGAGAAAATAACAAAAATTAACTGTCGGAATTTTCCGACAGTTTTTTATTTTAATCGAATTAAAGATAAATAAAAGGAAATAATAACTGTTGCAGCAAAGGGTGATTTAAATGGAAAAATTAAGTGAATTTGTTGGAACAGACGTTTATTGCGATGGTAAAAAGCTTGGCAGAATAACTGATTTTTATATAAGTCCACGCGAAAAAAAGATAACGGGTTTTTCAGGACTTACAACCTCGGGACTTATTAGAAACGAATTTTTTGTTACGCGAGGGGGAATACTTCACATTGATAAAAACGGTTGTGTTGTCGATAATAAAAAACTCTTTTTTAAAGGAAAGTACGTAGAAGAATATGGCGAAATGCCCGTTTTTTCTTCGGGAGTGTTTTCGGATAATTCGATAGGAGATATTTATTTTGAGCCCGAAACATTAAATATGGAGAGAATAAGTATAAAAAAGAGCTTTTTTGACGATATTATCTTCGGTAGAGAAACCGTTGATATAAATGAAGTTTCTATATCAAAAAAAGGTATTATAAAGATGGAGGGGAAATAATGAAAGCACTTGGAACTAGTATGACGGTTGCGTGCGTTGCGGCAGTTTCTATGGCGGCAGGAGCATATCTTGTTATGAATAACAAAATGGCAAGAAGAGTTTATCGCATAGGTAAACGCAAAGTAACGCAGATGCTTAATATGTAAAACAGGGCAAAAAGCCCTTACATATGGAAAAAGAAAATAATAAAAAGCAAACAGTGTTCTTTGCTGTAGCAGCTCTTATTTTTGTAGGGGTAAGTGCAGTATTTTTTGGAAAAATTTTATCGGTTATTATTTTTTCGGCAGTGTTATCATATCTGATGCTGCCGTTAGTAGTGCGTTTTGAAAAAGGCTGTGCAAGGGCGGTTTCAATTATTTGTGCTTTTTTTCTGATTGTTGCAATTATCTTGGCAATGATAATGTTGCTTGTTCCTTCGCTTACCAATCAGCTTTCGCAGTTTGTTTTTTCTTTGCCCGAGTACGCTTTAGGTGCGGAAGAGTTTTTGGATAGGTTTTCGTTTTTAGAAAAAATAGGTATTGACTTGGCAACCGTAAAAACAAAAATCTTTTCATTTTTTATTCCCAAGGCAGAATTTAACTTTGGAAAAACGTTTTCTGCCGTTACTATGTGGCTGCTTACGCCGATAATCACTTTTTATTTTTTATTAGAAAGAGAAAAGATAGCAAATATTTTTTTGTATTTTATACCCCATTGCATAAAGCAAAAAAGTATTTATACTTTTAGAAAAATAAATTCGCAACTGCGTGACTATGTTTTTAGTCAAGTGCTGTTAATTATTGCAATAAGCGCAATTTCGGCACTGCTATTGCTTGCGTTTTCGTTTGAATACCCGCTTGTTTTAGGGATAATAGTTGGAATTTTTAATATAATTCCGTATATTGGCCCTATTGTAGGCAGCATTCCTGCAGTTTTAATCGCTTCTCCTCAAGGGATGGGACGCGTAACTTTAGCAATAGTACTTATGGTGGTTATTCAGCAGATAGATAATATAATTGTGCATCCTCTGATTATTGGAAAGACGGTAAAGGTGCATCCGCTTGTAGTTTTACTGACTGTTTTGATAGGAAATGAATTATTTGGACTTTGGGGAATGGTGCTTTCGGTGCCGGTATATATTGCGCTTAAAATTATTGCAAAAGAAATTTATGCTTATTTTTCTGAAAAAAATTTGAAAAAAAGCAAAAATTTTTAAATATGGTATTGTAAAAAATTAGAAATTATACTATAATTAGTTAAACAAAAGAAATAGGAGGCGGTTATAATGGATGAAATTAAGAACACTACAAAATTTGTGCGTCCCGAATACAACGTACAGATAAAGGAGATTCTTGAAACCGTATATACTGCTCTTGCCGACAAGGGATACGACCCCGTAAACCAGATAGTTGGTTATATTCTTTCGGGCGACCCTACTTATATTACGGGCTATAATAATGCGCGTAATCTTATTAGAAGAGTAGAGCGTGACGAAATTTTAGAAGAGCTTGTACGCAGTTACACCGAAGGTAATAAGTGAGATATTTAGGACTTGATATCGGAGATAAGCGCATAGGTATTTCAATCAGTTTAAGTGGAATAATGGCTTCGGGGGTAGAAACCTATCAGCGCATAAACTTAAAGGTTGACTGTGAGCATATAATGCAATTATGCAAAAATAACGGTGTTGAAACTATCGTTGCAGGTCTTCCAAAGCATTTAGACGGTTCGCACCATCAGCAAGCCGACAAAAACGAGGTTTTATGCCAAGCGCTAAGAGAGTATGGTTATAAGATAGAATATTTTGATGAGCGCTTAACGTCGTCGGCGGCGGAAAACGCTATGCTTGAGGCAGATATTTCAAGAAAAAAGAGAAAACAAAATATTGATAAGCTTGCGGCAACTATAATTCTGCAGGATTATCTTGATTCGAAAAACGGAGGTTTTTATGAGTGAGAATGAAGAAAGAGTTGTCGTAACACTTGTTGACGAAAATGACGAGAGCTTTGATGCTGTACTCTACGACAGCATTATGTACGATGAGCACATTTACAACCTTTTTATTCCTGTAGAAGAAGAGGATAAAGAGGAGCCGCAGGTAATAATCCTCGAATACGTTGAAGAGGGCGAGGATATCGTGCTTCTTCCGGTTGAAAATGAGGTTTTGCTTGATGAAATATGGCAAGCTTATTACGAGCTTTTAGACGAAGACGCCGAGCAAGAAGAATAATTTGTCATTTTTTATAAAAAATAAAGGTTTTTTTAATCTTTTGCATAATTATTATGCAGAAGATTTTTTTTATTTTGGAGTTTTTATGCGAATTGATACCGAAAAAATGGAAATTGAATATCTTTCGCCGTATGCTTCCAAGGCTTCACAAAGCTTAGGCAGAGACGTTGAAGAGCCTGAGTGCGAGCTTCGCACAGTTTTTCAGCGCGATAGGGACAGAATTATCTATTGCAAATCATTCCGCCGCTTAAAGCATAAAACGCAGGTGTTTTTATCGCCTGAGGGTGACCATTACCGCACCCGTTTAACTCATACGCTTGAGGTCAGCCAGATTGCGCGTTCGATTTCGCGCGCGCTTAAGTTAAACGAAGATTTGACTGAAGCTATTGCTATGGGGCACGATTTAGGGCATACTCCGTTTGGTCACGCTGGTGAGCGTGTTTTGGCAAAGCTTTCGACAAACGGCTTTAAGCACAACAAGCAAAGCAGACGAATTGTAGAAAAGCTTGAAAACGGTAGCGGCTTAAACCTTACAAAAGAAGTTCGTGACGGAATTGAAAACCACACTATAAGCTCACGCGCGTTTACACTTGAGGGCAGAGTAGTTTCGTTTGCCGACCGAATTGCTTACATAAACCACGATATTGACGATGCAATACGCGCAGGAATCATCACCGATGCCGATCTTCCTTTACGCTCAAATATGTTGCTTGGCACAAACCATTCTATGCGTATAAACACGCTTACTACCGACATAATAAAAAACAGTATCGGTAAAGACGATATAACTATGTCACCGGAGATATGGGACGTTATGACCGAGCTTCGCGAGTATATGTTTAAAAATATTTATAGCATAGAAAGTTCGGCAAAGGGCGAAGAACGTAAGGCAGAGGGCGTTATTGAAAATTTATTTAAAACATATATGCGTGATAATACTTTCCTGCCACAAAGTGTAGTTTCGGCAATTCGCTTATACGGCAGAGAGCAAGCAGTTATCGATTATATTGCTGGTATGACCGACGGTTATGCGCTTGAAGAATACGATAAAATATTTATACCAAAATCTTGGAAGGGAGTTTGATTATGGCGAGAATTCCACAAGATTTTATAGATAATTTGCTTGATAAGGTAGATATTGTTGATGTTATTTCCGATTACGTTGCACTTAAACGCTCGGGAAACAAGCATTTAGGCTTGTGTCCTTTTCATAACGAAAAAACACCATCGTTTACTGTTGACGGGGACAAGCAATTGTTTTATTGCTTTGGTTGTCACGTGGGCGGAAATGTAGTAGGATTTTTAGAGAAAAAAGAAAATCTTACCTTTTTTGAAACGATAGAAGAGCTTGCAAAGAGAGCAAACGTTACGGTGCCGCTTGTTAACAGTGATGCACCAAGCATCTCACGTGAGACTCGAACAAAGATTTTAGAGGCAAACAAAGCTGCTGCAAGGTATTATTTTAATGCGCTTTTTGAGCCAGAGGGCGCAGAAGGTCTTGAGTATCTTACCTCGCGCGGACTAACGATAAATATTATAAAACGTTTTGGACTTGGCTATGCGCCTAATTCTCGTGATTTATTAATTAAGCATTTAAAAGAGCAAGGGTTTGAAGAGAATATAATCGTTTCGGCAGGCTTGGCAGTTAAAAATGATTACGGAATACACGACTTTTTTCGCAACCGCGTTATGTTTCCGATAATTGCACCTACGGGCGAGGTAATAGCGTTTGGCGGACGTGTTCTTGATTCTTCAAAGCCAAAATATTTAAATACAAACGATACTCCCGTGTTTAATAAGCGTAAAAATTTGTTTGCACTTAATATTTTAAAAAAGAATAACCGAGGTAGAGCTATAATTGGCGAAGGCTATATGGACGTTATTGCCCTTAATATGGCAGGGTTTGATTATGGTGTAGCTTCACTTGGAACTGCCGTTACACCCGAGCAGATAAGGCTTTTAAAGCGTTATGCACAGGAGATATATATTTGCTATGATGGCGACAGTGCAGGAATAAGCGCAACGCATAAGGTTATTGATTTGATGAAGGCAGAGGGGCTTAAGCCAAAAATAATTGAGCTTCCGCTTGGAGTGGATCCTGACGAATTTATTAAAGAGAACGGTGCTGATGCGTTTAAGGATATGATGCGCACTGCAAGGACAAGCATTGAATATTTAATGGACGAGGTCAAGCAAAGTTGTGATATGTCTTCTGAAGATGGACGTGCTGAATTTGCCCAAAAAGCAACAAAGATTGTTGGTGCTTATGCCTTTGATGGAATTGAGGCGGAAATGTACTTAAAACGAATAAATTCGTTAAGCGGCTTTTCGCTTGACTCGCTTTATTCGTCTATGGGAAACGTGCCTGATAAAAAGCAACAGGCTTCGGCAGAGGTTCAGACGGTTGCAAACAGATTTTTATCTGCAACTGAGCGTGCACTAGTTGCGCTTTTGATAGAAAATCCGCTTTTAAGAGAAAAGGCAAAGCAAAGTCTTGAGGATGAATATTTTTCTTCGCAGGCGTATAAAAAAATATTTGATTTTGTTTGTTCAACAAGCGAAAAGCTTAGCGTAAATTCGCTTATTCAACAATTCGAGGGCGATGAAGAAACGCAAACCGCACTTTCTGCAATAGGAATAGAGCCGGTAATTTTCGGCGATAAAAATGCATTTTTAAAAGATTGTTGTTTAAAAATCAAAACAGATTTTTTAGTTAAACAAAGGCAAGAATTAAAAACTAAGCTATCAAGTGCAGTTTCTTCACAAGAAAAAATAGAAATTGCAACAAAAATGGTAGCACTTGACGAGAAAATTAAAAAACTTCGCAGCGAGTTTTAGGAGGAAATATGAGCGAAAAAACTTTTGAATTTAGTGATCAGCTTATTGAAAAATTAGCAGAGATTAAGAAAAAAGCCAAGGATGGCACTATTAAAGGCACGATGACCTATACTGAGATTATTGATATGCTTGAAGGCGTTGAATATGACCTTGAGCAGATTGAAGCCGTTTACGATACTATCGAAAGCTTTGGTATTCAAGTTAAAAGCGATGCCGAGCAAAATATCGAAAATATAATAGAATCTGTCCGCGAAAAAGAGCCTCGTGTTTCGCTTAATGACAGCGTTAGTATTGATGACCCTGTGAGAATGTATTTAAAGGAAATGGGTAAGGTTCCTCTGCTTACGGCGGACGAAGAAATTGAGATTGCGAGACGTGTTGAAAACGGTGATGAAAGTGCAAGAGAAAAGCTTGCAGAGGCAAACCTCAGATTAGTTGTAAGTATTGCCAAAAGATACGTTGGACGCGGTATGCTCTTTCTTGATTTAATTCAAGAAGGTAACCTTGGTTTAATTAAAGCTGTAGAAAAATTTGACTACACAAAGGGATATAAATTTTCTACCTATGCAACGTGGTGGATTCGTCAGGCAATAACGCGTGCTATTGCTGATCAGGCAAGAACGATACGTATTCCCGTTCATATGGTTGAAACTATTCACAAGCTCTCGCGCGTTAAGCGTCAGCTTGTGCAAGCACTTGGCAGAGATCCTTCTGTTGATGAAATTGCCGAGGCGATGGATGTTTCTATCGAGCGCGTTCGTGAAATTATTAAAATTGCTCAAGACCCTGTTTCGCTTGAAACTCCTATCGGTGAAGAAGAAGACAGCCATCTTGGCGATTTTATACCCGACGACGATATTCCGCTTCCGTCAGACGCGGCAGCGGCAACTTTACTTCGCGAACAGCTTATGCAGGTATTAAGCTCGCTTACGCCACGAGAAGAAAAGGTTCTTCGCTTGCGCTTTGGTATTGATGACGGTCGTCAACGTACGCTTGAAGAAGTTGGTAAAGAATTTAACGTTACGCGTGAGCGTATCCGTCAGATTGAAGCAAAGGCATTAAGAAAGCTTCGTCATCCTACCAGAAGCCGTAAGTTGAGAGATTACCTTGAATAAATCGCCGCGCTTTGAGGCGTTGATAGCACTTGCGGGCAAAAATGAAGTTTTGGCGGATATAGGTTGCGATCACGGTATTGTAAGTACCTATATTGCCAAAAATAAGCTTGCAAATAAGGTTTTTGCGTGCGATATATCTTATCCATCTCTTGAAAAAGCCAAAAATCTTGCAAAAAAGATGGAACTTGATAATATTGAGTTTATTTTAGGTGATGGCTTTTCAATGCTAAAGCAAAAGCCCGATACGGCTATAATAGCAGGTATGGGTGCAGACGTTATAATTAATATGCTTTCGCACCCGTTTGCAAAAACGCATCTTGTACTTCAACCGATGAAGGATGCCGAATTACTTATAGAAGAACTCTATAAGCTTGGTTTTTCGGTTGATAAAGAAATTGTTGTTAAGCAAGATGGACGCTTTTATCAGATTTTTTCGGCTTATTATGGAATTAGTAAGCCGTATTCGATAGAAAATTTAGAAAAAAGTAAAGTTGCAAAAGAGTTTTTAGAGCACAAAAAGCAAGTTTTGATTCGTGCAAAAAAAGGTGCTCAAAGTTCTGGTAGTGTAATTGCAAAGGCTAAAGTTGATGAGATTGACGCACAGATAAATAAAATTGACGGAGTATTAAAAAATGCTTACAGTTAAAAATGTAGTTGATATCGTAGAAAGGCTTGCAAAGCCCGAATATGCGTATTCGTGGGATAATTGCGGTCTTTGCGTAGGCGATAAAGAAAAAAACGTAACGCGCGTGTTTATTGCACTTGACGTAACGCGCGAAACTATTTTAGAAGCGCATAAAAATAATTGCGAAATGATAATTTCACATCATCCTCTTATTTTTAAGCCCGTTTATACGGTAAATGCTTCTACTAATGAAGGTGAAATGCTTTCACTACTATTTAAATACGATATTGCACTTTATTCGGCACACACGTCACTTGATGCGGCGAATGGCGGAGTTAACGATGCGCTTTGCCAAAAGCTTGAACTTTCCGATGTTAAGTTGCTTGGCGAAGAAGCGATTTCATGCGGAAGAATAGGCGTCTTACCTAAAAAAATGACGGGCGATGAGCTTTTAAGTTTTGTTGAAAATAAATTAAACTGTAAAAATTTACTTTTTGGCGGTGTTCGCGGTAAGGAATTTTTAACTATTGCTTGTTCTAGCGGCGCGGGCGATGATTTTTATTTAGACGCGCAAAAAGCGGGTGCCGACGTATTTTTAACGGGTGAGATTAAATATCACGTTGCACTTGAACTTAAAAGAATAGGCTTGCCGTTTATTGCCGCAGGGCATTATAGCACCGAAGTACCCGTAATAGAGACGCTTGGTGCTTATTTACAAAATCGTTTTGATGTGTTACAATGTGGTGTAACCGTTATAAAATCAAGGGTTTTAACTGATCCCTTTGATAATTAAGGAGATGTTTTTATGACAGAGAAGATTAAAGTTTTGCTTGAGTTTGAAAATGCAGATAAAAAAGTTGACGCGCTTGAGAAAAAGGTTATTTCAAGCGAGGAAAGAAAAACTGCAAATGCTATGAAAGCAAGATATGAAAAAGCAATAGAAAAACGCAAGGAGCTTGTTTCAGCAAGAGATAATGCCGAGGCAGAAATGCAAAATATAAGCAACGAAATTGATAAACTCGTTTCGCTTGCAGATATTGACAGAACAAAGGATGCTCCCGAAAACGTTGATGCTATTAAAAAGCTTGTTGCCGATATAGAAAAGCTTTTAGCTTCGCTTAAAAAGCTTCAGGAAAAGATTAAGGCGCTTACTGCACAAGTTGAAGCAGGCGAAAAGGAAATCAACCAATATACCGCTGCGGCTAACAAGGCAAAGGATGAGTTTAATTCTAGCAAAGAAGCTTATGCAAAGATATTAGAGCAAGTAAAGCCCGAACTTGACGCTTTAAAAGCGGAAAGAGATGCAAAGGCAAAAGGTGTTGATGCTGCGTTGCTTTCAAGATATAATACGCTTAAGAAAAATAAAATTTCACCTACGGCAATGCTTAAAAACAAGCGTTGCAGCGGTTGCAATATGGAAATGCCAGCGTTTACGGTTTCAGCTGCAACAAAAGAGGGCTATTGCGAGTGCGAAAACTGCGGCAGAATACTGTACGTAGAATAAAAAACACTTTATAAAATAACGCTAAAATTTGAGCAGGTTGGACGGCCGCGGTGTAAATACGAGGAAAGTCCGAGCTCCATAGAGCAGGATGCCGGATAACGTCCGGTGGAGGCGACTCCAAGGAAAGTGCAACAGAGAGATACCGCCGCATTAATTGCGGTAAGGGTGGAAAGGTGAGGTAAGAGCTCACCGACGGGTATGGTAACTTATCCGCCATGTAAACCCCATTCGGAGCAAGATTGATAGTGGAACGATAACGGCTGCTCGTCGGTTCCCATGTAATCGCTTAAGTTTTTCGGTAACGAAAAAAATAGATAGATGGTCGTCGTAACCAAATATTTGGTTAAACAGAACTCGGCTTATAGACCTGTCTCAATTTTTATAAAAAATAAGAGGAAAAATTTTTCCTCTTATTCTTTTTTTGGAGTAACCTACATAACATTAAGCAGGGAGGACAAACTTATGGTTTTAAATGACGTTTTACCCGATTACGTCGCAAACGCAATAAATCTGCTTGACAAAAATGAACTCAAGCGGTTAACAGATATCAGATTACGTGTTGGAATGCCTGTTTATATGTATATTGATATGATTGAATATTCTGTTTGTGCAAGTGGGATAAGCCGTTTTGATGGAATAATTTTTACTAAAGAAGATGCGCAAAAAATGTGGCAAAGACTTTGCCAGGGGGCACCTTATAGTAAAATTAAAAATCAACAGCAAGGATTTATAACTGTTGACGGAAATCGAGTAGGGTTTTCGGGCGAATTCTCGCAAGAAGGTGAAGAGATAAAGGTATGTGAAATTTTTTCATTTTGTGTGCGGGTTAAACATCAGGTGTTGGGCTGTTCTTTACCGATAACTGATTTTGTTTTCTCTGATGAATTAAAAAACACTTTAATTATTTCGCCCCCAGGATGCGGAAAGACTACGCTTATGCGAGATTTAATCAGATATGCTTCTTCAAGAGGGTATAGTAGCTGTATTATTGACGAGCGTAACGAGATTTCGGCAAGCGAAAATGGTATACCTACTTTAGACATAGGCAAAAGAAGCGATGTTATTTTAAATTTAGAAAAAGAAAAGGGGATAGAAAATGCAATAAGAGCGTTAAAACCCGATATTATTGCGCTTGATGAACTTGGTGCTAGTGATAATAATGCAGTTTTGCGTGCGTTTACACAAGGAGTAAGTATATTTGCAACTGCGCATGGAAATGACGTCTCAAGCGTGCTAAAACGCCTAAAAATGCCGTTTGATGTGTGTATTTTACTTGATAAAGTACCAAAAATATGCAGTGTTAAAAAAATTTATGATAGTAAAGCGGGAATAATTTGGCAAGAATAGCTTTTTCGTTAATCATTGTTTTAGCTTTTTTGTTTCTTGGCGAAAAAAAGACGCGACAACTGAAAGGTAAATTAACTTTTATTGAAGATTACCGTAAGCTCATTTGTGAGCTTGAAAGTGCAATAAGATGCGTCAGAAAAAATATGTTTGAATTCTTTTTGCATTCAAACTTTAAACCGCCACTAATAGAACATTTAATAGCAAATAAAAACGAAGATATAAATCATTCGATTAAAACGTTTAGAAGCACTAAAGAAGAAGAAAAAATAGTAAAAATTATTGCGCCTGCACTTGCATTTGCGCAAAACAGCAGTGACGTTAAAGGAATTTCGGGCGCGCTTAATCACGCACAAGAGATGCTTTGCGAATATCAAAAAGAACTTAAAGGAGAGCTTTCGGGCAAAATTAAAACCACACCTTATTTGTATTTTCTTATTGGTGTGTTTGTTGCCGTAATAATTATATGAGTATAGATATTGTCTTTAAAATAGCCGCAATAGGAATTTTGACAACAGTACTTAATCAATTACTAACACGTTGGGGTAGAGAGGATATTGCAACTGTTACTACTGTTGCAGGCTTAATAATCGTTTTGCTTATGGTTATTGATATGATAAGCAACTTTTTTGAAACGATTAAGTCGACCTTTAATCTGTTTTAATGGAAAAAATTTATTCGCTTATCTTTATCGGCGTTGCGGGTGTGCTTATTGTTGTTGCAATTAAAAATTTTTCTGCCGAATATTCTAAAATGGCGGCTATTGCTGTTGGTGTTGTTTTAGGACTTTTTGTTTTAGCCGAATTGCTTGGTGTTATTGAAATAGTAAAAAGTATTTCTCAAAGTGCAAATATAAACACCGAGTGGCTTAAAACAATTTTTAAAATTTGCCTCGTTTCGTTTTTAGGTCAGTGGGGGGCACAGATTTGCCGAGATGCAGGTGAAAATGCGATAGCAGACAAGCTGGAAGTGGCAGTAGGCGTAACGGTAGTAATAATATGTAAGCCATATTTTATTGAATTGATAAATATAGCATCGGAGTTGGAATGAAAAAAATTCTTTTTATTTTTATTGTTCTTATGTGCTTTTTGCCCGTTTTTGCTAATGCACAAGGAGAAATAGAAACACCTGATTTATCCGAAGCGGATTCGGTATTAAATCAAGAAGAATATAGTTATCTTATGCCAAGCGAAATTTTAAAAAGTATTTTAAAAAATGAATTTGAACTTTCGGGGAAAAGCTTGTTTGAAAATTTACTTAACATAATTTTTAAAGCGTTTAAGACCTTTTTGCCCGAACTTTCGGCTTTGTTTGCGGTTAGTATTATAATTTCTATTGTAACTAAGCTTGAAATAATAAGTAAAAAGTTTTCTTCGATTGCGCTTTTGGGTGGCAGAATAGTGCTTTGTGTAAGCTTGCTTACAAGCTTTATAAAAATAGCCAAAACAATTAAAAACAGTATTACGTTGCTTGTAAATTTTTTTCAAAAACTTCTGCCGGTGCTTTCTTCGGTGTTTGTTTTTTCGGGTGCGCAAAGCTCTTCGGCATCCTTGCAAGGCAGCGCCTCAATACTTGTTTTTATACTTTTAAAAATTGTTTGCGGTGTAATAATTACGCTTATTTTAGCTTCGACCGTGGTGCTTGCTATAAATTCACTTTTGCCTGACGAAAAATTAAGCGGAATAGGGCAGTTTTTTTCTACGGCTTCGTCGTGGCTTTTAGGTGGGTGTTTTACGCTTTTTTGCTCTTTTTCGGCAGTTGTGGGAATATCGGCATCGGTTTCTGATAATATGCGTTTAAGAAGCCTAAAATACGCAGTAAACACTTCGGTACCGATAATAGGCGGTTCGGTGGGAGATAGCCTGAATTTTATTGTTGCGGGTGCAAATTGCTTAAAGAGTGCGGTTGGCGTAACGGGAATGATAGTTTGCTGCGCTATAATGCTGATGCCAATTTTAAATTTGTTTGCAATTATGATTATGTTAAAGTTTTTTATTGCTATTTCTTCGGCTTGGACGGACGAATCTATTGTAAAACTTATTGATTCTGTTGCAAATGGCTATAAAATGTTGCTCATATTGCTTGCGGGAGTTTGTGCGGTATTTCTTTTGTTTTTAGGTATTACTTCATGCGCGGGAGGCGCAGGATGAAGGAATATATTTTAACCGTTATAGGAATAAGTATTGTTTCTATAATATGCGATTCGATTTTAACTGAAGGAAAAATTAAAAAGTATGCACGTTTTGCGATATCGGTAATTTTATCGCTTGCGCTTATCTATCCTGCAATTGATTTTTTAAAACAAAAAAATGTTAGCTTGCCTGCTTTTGAGCAGATGCAGACGGATTATTCTTTTTCAGTTGAGCAGTCAGTAAAAGCATTTTATAAAAATGCAACGGTAACAGTTTTACAAAATGGAAATAAAGTAAACAAAATTTACATAGATTTATCCAAGGAAAAGCTTTTGGATAAAGCACAGGCAGAGGTTTTTAAAAATCAAGTTAAGAGTATTTTATCGCAAATGTATTGCATTGATGAACAAGATATAATATTTAACTTTTAAGGAGTAAAAATGAAGTTTGATTTTTCAAAAATAAAAAAATTAACAGATACAAAAAAAGGAAAAATTGCTGTTGTTTCTGTATTGGTTCTACTTGCGGTTTTTGTGTATTTTTTGCCGCAGAATAGTTCTAAATCAAAAATTGAAAGCATATCTAATACTACAGAAGAAAAAACAAACGAAAAAAAGCTTGAAGAAGTGCTTTCATCAATAAAGGGCGCAGGGGAAGTAAAAGTAATGATAACTTATTTTTCTTCGGACGAAACTGTAACTGCGATGAACAGCCAAAAGCAAACGAGCACAACTACCGAAACAACCGAAAGCGGTACACGGACTTCACAGACTACTGTTGAAAATTCTACTCCTATGACGGTTGGAAGCGGCGGAAGCGAGAGCGCATTTGTGCTTAAAAATAATGAGCCTGAAATTAAGGGGGTGATTGTTGTAGCACAAGGCGCACAAAACTTAAGCGTACGACTTGAGCTTGAGAAGGCGGTTGAAACCGTGCTTCAGATTTTACCGTCACAGGTTGAAATATTTACTATGAATTAAGGAGAGGTTATTATGTTTAAAATTAGCAGAAAAGCACTTGTAATTTCAGCAATGGCACTTTTATTGGTTATAACGGGTCTTTTAAATTGGAAGTATATTGCAGATGGTGGTGAAAATAAGGTGCAGGCGCCTGCAAATGATGCACTTGATGCCGAAGCTAGCTTTTTTACAACCTATAAAAGCGAAAGAAACGCAAATAGAACTGATGAAATTACTTATTTAGACAGTGTTATTGCAAATGCAAATACTGATACTACAACGCTAAACGAAGCACAACAGATGAAAATGGAAATAGTAAACAGTATGGAGCTTGAAAAAAATATCGAAGGGCTTTTAGTTGCGAAAGGGTTTGAGGATGCAATAATCACCTTTGGCACAACAAGTGTAAACGTAGTTGTTAAGGATAGCGAATTAACTCAGGCAAAGGTTGCTCAAATTTTAGATATTATTACTACCGAAACCGAGTATGCACCTGGTGAAGTAAAAATTATCCAGGCACAATAACAAAAAAGGCAAGAAATGGCGAGGTGCCCAAATGGGCATTATACCAATTCTTGCTTTTTTATAGATAAAAAAACGGTCATTGACTTCTCAATGACCTTAATTTTTTTGCATCAATTATAATGCGCGTGTTACCTTACCGGAACGAAGGCAACGGGTGCAAACACAAATCTGTTTAGGCGAACCGTCAACGATAGCTTTTACCTTCTGAACGTTGGGTGCCCAATATGTTCTTGAACGGCGATTTGAATGGCTTACCTTATTGCCCGACATAACACCCTTCTGACAAATTTCACAATACTTTGCCATAACGTTACACCTCCTTGGGAATAAATAAAAATTGTTAGAGTAAAAACTCTTTGGTGTGCGCGAAGGGATTCGAACCCCCGACCTACTGGTTCGTAGCCAGTTACTCTATCCAGCTGAGCTACGCGCACAAGTGCTCATAACGTTGATAAGTATACCCCAAGCGCCGAGTTTTGTCAAACGTTTTTTGCAAAAAAGATTGGAAATATTGAAAGAATGTGATATTATTATGTTGCAAAGGTATTTAAAAGATTTTTGTTTTTATCACTTTGCTAACACATTGACTTGTTATAATATAATTATAAGTTTATACGGAGGTAAAAAATATGGCGAAAATTCTTATTGTTGACGATGAAGAAAATATTCGCGTTGGCTTGCGTGAGTTTGCAGAATTTGAAGGTTATCAGGTAGAAGAAGCCGTTGACGGAATGGATGCGGTTAATAAATGCAGGGCAAACGACTATGATGCTATTATTCTTGACGTAATGATGCCACGTCTTGACGGTTTCTCAGCGTGTAAGGAAATTAAGAAGATTAAAGATATTCCAGTTCTTATGCTTTCGGCACGAGGAGAAGAATATGATAAGCTTTTTGGTTTTGAAATGGGTATAGACGATTACGTAGTTAAACCGTTTTCTCCTAAAGAGGTTATGGCAAGAATTAATGTTATAATTTCGCGTCATCAGCAAAACGATCAGTCGCAACAAAACAAGCATATCGTAATCAAGGGTATTGATATTGACGTTTCGGCTCGTAAGGTATTTATTGACGGTAAGCGTATTGATTTAACGCCAAAAGAGTATGATTTACTTTTGTTTATGATTAAAAATAAAAACATTGCGCTGTCGAGAAATCAGTTGCTTTCAGAGGTTTGGGGATACGAATTTTTCGGCGATGACAGAACGGTTGATACGCATATAAAGATGTTAAGAAGCAGTATTGATCCTTACAGAGATTTGATTTCGACAGTTCGTGGGGTAGGTTACATATTTGAAACAGAAGAATAAAAGTGCAAGCGTAAAGCTTAAAATGTGGGAATACTTTTGTTTGTTTTCAGTAGTTATTCTCGTTGCTATTTGGCTTATTCAAATTGTGTTTTTTCAATATTTTTATATACGCAATATGGCAAAAGAAACGCTTGATAATTCACGCGAGATAGTAAGCCTTTATAAAGATGGACAACTTAATGAGCGTAAGGTGCGCGATGCGGCGTATAAAAATAATATGACTATTATCATAACCGATAAACAAGGCAGTGTTATAAGCGCAAGTAACGCAATGGGCGAGATGAATCAGCAAACTGTAGAAAAAATAAAGGAGCGATATAAGCAAAATATTGAAAATCTTCGCCAAAAGCTTGAAAATGACGAAACTAAAGATTCTTATGCGCATCTTCAAAATTCGGATAACGCACGAAAAGAATTTTTCTTTGTTGCTTATGCAGAAGACGGTGTTGAAAGCGGAGGAACGTATATATATGTTATTTCGCAAATTGAGCCTATTACTGCAGTGGTTGCAGTGCTCCAACGCCAATTTCTCTTTTCAACCCTTATTTCGCTTGTAATTGCACTTATTTTTGCATATTTTATAGCGCGGAAGTTTTCGCGTCCGGTAGAAAAACTTACACTCTCGGCACGTGAACTTGCGCTTGGAAATAATAAGGTTGACTTTACTGTTGATGATGCATTTGGCGAAATTGCCGAGCTTTCTAATGCTCTAGAATATGCATCGGATGAAATAAATAAATCTTCTGTTCTTAGACGCGAGCTTATTGCAAATGTTTCGCACGATTTGCGTACACCGCTTTCGATGATTAAGATGTATGCTGAAATGGTTCGCGACATAACGGGAGACAATAAGGAAAAACGTGATAAAAATCTTAAAATAATTATAGACGAAACTGACAGACTTACAGTTTTGGTTAATGATATTTTAGAGCTTTCGCGGCAAGAAAATTCTCAAGAGTTAAACAGACAAAATTTTGATATAACCGCGCTTACTAAGACTATTATCGAACGTTTTTCTATACTAAAAGATTATAATATTTTGCTTGATGCACCACAGGAACTTGTTGTTTGTGCCGATTTTGAAAAAATTCAGCAGGTAATTTATAATTTGCTTAGTAATGCAATAAACTATACGGGAGAAGATAAAACTGTAAAAATTAAAATTTCCAAGCAAAACAGACAGGCTCTTATACAGATTATTGATAGTGGTGAAGGTATTTCTCAAGAGGAATTGCCGCTTGTATGGGACAGATATTACCGAAGCAAAACACACGTGCGTTCAAAAGTAGGAACCGGACTTGGACTTTCTATTGTAAAAACTATTTTGATTATGCACGAGGTGGATTTTGGTATTAAAAGCACGATAGGAAAAGGCTCTGATTTTTGGTTTAATTTAAAATTAGCAGAAAATGGTTGCAATAAAATTCAAAAGCTTGGCGATAATAATAGCGTAGTCAATGAAGACTACAAATAAAAAATTATCGGAGGGCTTTATGGCAAGAATGTCAGAGGCTTTAAAGCATGAAATCGCAAAAGAATTAGGCGTTTATGATAAAGTAAAAAATTCGGGCTGGGGCGCTGTTTCTTCACGTGATTGCGGTAATATGGTTACAAAGGCTATTGAGATCGCAAATAGAAATTTTAAATAAATCAATAAATAAAAAGGGAAGGTGAAAACCTTCCTTTTTTTAATATTTTTTTATTTTCGGCATATATTTGCAGTGGGAGTGATTTAAATGTATTCAAGCGGCAAATATCTGTTGTTTAAAGAACCTATGAATTTAAGAAAAAAACCCAATAAAAACTCGTACGTTTTAGGAATAATTCCGCAAGGAGAGGTGCTAAGTGTAGAAAAAACACAAGAAAATTGGGGATTTGTTTGTTTTAACGGTAATTATGGTTGGTGCTGCATAAGCGAGTGCTTTGCAAAAAAGATTTGCTCTTGTAACAAAAATGAGTGTGAGTATTATGAAAAATATATGCGTTTGCTTGATAAAAATAAAAAAATAAAGGCAATTTTAGACGCATAATGTAATTGCAAAAATATCTGATATGTGCTATACTCTAAATAGAAGAATTTTCTCGGAGGAAGCAATGTTAGAATTACAAAACATCTCATACACTGTGCTTGATGAGAATAATAATAAAAAAGAAATTTTAAAAAACGTTTCGGTAAAAATTAACGAGCGTTTTGTAGCGGTCACCGGCCCTCACGGCGGCGGCAAAAGTACGCTTGCAAAAATCATTTCAGGCGTTTATACCCCTACAAGTGGTAAAATTTTATTAGATGGAGAGGATATTACAAACCTTTCTATTACCGAGCGTGCAAAAAAAGGAATTAGCTTTGCATTTCAGCAACCTGTGCGCTTTAAAGGAATAACCGTTAAAGACCTTATTTGTCTTGCAGCAGGAAAAGAACTTACGGT
>JAZSMS010000100.1:0-19900 GCA_045536015.1 Clostridia bacterium | reverse complement strand
GGTAGGAAAGCCTGCACCGCCCATACCTACAAGGCCAGATTCTCTTACTGCTGCCAAAAATTCCTGCTTGTTTGTTATGCTCGGCGGTTTGTTGCCCTCAAAACGAGCCATTTTGCCGTCAGATTCAATGGTAATTCCTGTGCAGATTTTTCCCGAAGCAAGCCTTACGGGACCGATTTCGGTAACGGTTCCCGAGATAGAAGCGTGTATCGGTGCACTTAAATAGGCATCGGTGTCGCCGATTTTTTGTCCTAATTTAACGTAGTCGCCAACGCTTACAATGGGCTGACACGGTGCGCCGATATGCTGCTGCATAGGAAGCACAACCTTTTGCGGATTGGGCATTCTGATAGGCGTTTGGTCCATTGTGTGCTTATGATACGAAACGTGTATTCCGCCGCGACCGTGCGCAACGGGTGAAAAAACTCGTGTCATTCTATTTCTCCTTTTTTAAAAAATGAGGAAGTAAAAGCTTTAAAATTATTCCCGTAACTGTGCCCGAAAGCACCGAAACGATAAGCAATATGGGTGAATAGTAAAAAATTGCACTGCCAAGCAACGCTGCGGCGGCTAAAAGCTGACCAAGTGAATGTGCGCACGCAGAGATAATTGACGTAGATAATAACGAACTTTTTGTCTTAAATAAAAAATACATCACAAGCGAGGACAAAACTCCGCCGCAAAGGCTTAAAAGTGCGGCAATTCCGCCACGCGTAACAAGCGCAAATAGAACCTTTATTACAGTTATGTATATAGCACCGGGCAAGCCGAACATTATGCACGATGCCATCGTTATTACGTTAGAAAAGCCAACGCGCGCACCGGGAAAAGAGATAAGCGGCGAGATAAGAGTTTCCAAATATGAGCTTGCTATTGCAAGAGCGCCTAAAACACCCCAAAGGGCTACTTTTTTTGCTTTCATTTTTTTATCCTGTAATTGCGTCTGGTGCAGAGGAAGATAAAATTTTTATCGCAACGCGGTTAGGCAGGCAAGCCGCAAAATCGCCCGCATGCGAAAGCCAGCCACTGTTGACGCAGGTTTTATCGTGACAGTCAGATGAGCAAAAACGCAGTTTTCCGTGATCAATTTCGATTAAAAGAGAATTAATTTCTAAAAAATACGCATTTTCTACTGCGTTAAGGTCAATTTTTTGATAAATTTTATTGTCGACGGTAATTTCGGCAATAAGATTTTCCCCGCGCGAAAGTGCACGGTGCGCAAAAAAGCCCGTTGCAAGCAAAACCACTATTAAAATTACGTCGGTAAGCTTAAAAAACTTCATTTTGCTACCTCAAAATCTTCACTTTTAGAAAAATCAACGTTGCCGATAAGTATAATTTCTTTGTTTTCTGTTATAAAAATACCTTGAGCTTGATACTTTTCTAAAAGAACCTTGCCTTTTTCTGCGCCAAGCACAAAGCAGGCGGTAGAAAGTGCGTCCGATAGCGCGCCCGAGGAGGCGATAACCGTTGCCGAAGCTAAATCACTTTCTGCAGGATAGGCAGTTTTAGGGTCAATAATGTGGTGGTAACGCTCACCGTCTTTCTCAAAAAAGCGCTCGTATGCGCCCGAGGTGGAGACAAACCCCTCGCTAAGAGAAAAAGTACCCGCATAGTCGTTAGAAAACGGGTCGCGCACGGCAATATCAAACGAATTTTTAAATAAGCCACTCTTGCCCCAGACGGCAATACTCCCGCCAACGCTTAAAACTCCGCCGCGGGTCTGGTCTTTTAAAAGTGCACACAATTTATCGCACGCATAACCCTTGCCGATGGCGCCAAAATCAACCTTTTGACCTTGACCAAGTGTTAAAACACCGTTTTCAAGAAGTATTTTTTGTGAGCCTACAAGTAAAAGAGCGTTGTCTAATTCGCTTTTTTCAGGAACACGGGCGTTATCTGTACCTATTGCCCAAAGAGAAGAAACGGGATGGATAGAAAAATCAAACGCGCCGTCGCTAAATGCAAAAACGTCAAGGCAAACATTAGCCTGCTCAAGCAAAAACGGGTTGCTTGTAGTGCCAAGCGAGTTTAATTTGTTTGCTTCGCTGTCCGAAACAGTAAGCGAGGAGGCATTTTCAATTTGCGAAAGCAATTCACTTGCCGAGGTAATAGCGTTTTTGTTTGCGCCGTATAGCGAAAATGAAACGACAGTACCCATTGAAAACTCGGTTTGGGTGCTTTTTGCATATAAAAAATCAAAAAAACAAGTGCAAAGTACTGCAACAATTAAAAGCGTTGCAGTAAAAATAACAAAAAGTCTTTTTTTCATAAAAACTCCTATTTCATTGCATATATTATATACTAAATGATATAAACATTCAAGACTAATACCTAAAAAACTAAAAAATTTTTTACATAAAAGCACAAAAAGGCGAGTTCTACCGATAAAATCGGACAAAAACCGCCTTTTATTAAGGTGTTACGCATATTTTTACTAAATAAATATTTATATATATAATATGAATACATTTATATATATTAGTTGTTTATGCCTCGCAGATATTGTCTATTAAATCACAATCTATTGTTTTGTGAAATTCAACCTCATAGCATATATAGTGGAAATTGCACTCATCAAGTGCATAGCGCAGAAAAAATGCGTTTTCATTGCCGGCTTTATCATAGCGAGGGTGTTCTATTTTGTCAAACGGACCTAAAAATTCGCGTATTTGCTCAAAATTCAATTCTTCTGCCAAAGAAGGTGTCATAAGTGCAAGAGCTTCATCTTTAAAACCAAGACGCACCGCCTCGCAAAAACAGCAAATTCTTTCAAACGGGGTGCTTGGGGTGGAGGATACGACCTCCTGACTTATTTTTTCAAGCGTGCGTAAATCAAACCTGCGCTTTAGCTTAAAAAACGAAAAGCTCGAAAACGTTTCTTCAAGTACATTACCGTTTTTTATAAATTCGCCCGATGAAAGAATAAGCCTTGCTTCAAGTGTGCGGTCGATGATAATTGAACTGTCGCAAAAGTGCAAAAGCACAAACAATTCGTTTAAAACGGTAAACGATAAAACGCCGTGCGTTTTAAAGTATAGCGTTTGTTTGCTTGTTTGCACTAAAAACCAGCCGTCGCAAATTCCTGCAATGGCGTCGCCCCAACGCGCCTCGTTTGTTACTATCGGCGGTGAAAGCAAATTTTTGCTAAAAGGTAAAAATTCCAGCTCGGCAAGCTCGTCGTTTATAAGGCTTAGCCTTGCGCAAGGGGAAGAAATTTTTGCCCTGCCGTCTTCTAAAAAGAGATAGCACCAAAGACAGCCCTGACTAAAAGGCAAAAACGCGGTAAGCAGCGTAGGGTTATCGCCAAGCGGAAGCGAAAGCGTGCCCGAGGGCAAAAGCTTTCCTAAAAAAACATTGTTTGCGCATACGATTGCTTCCTGCCTGCAACAAATGCTTATAACCATAAAAACACCCCTTTTCAATGAATAATATGGTAAAAAACACAAAAAAAGGGTAAAAAATAAAAAGTTTACAAAAAGTTCACAATTTAAAAGGCGAAAATAGTTGCGTAAAAAAGGGCTTTGTTATATACTAACAACGCTGCTCTATGCGGTGGAGCGGCTGTGCTATGCAGCACAAACGGTATGAAGCGGGAGGTTGCTACCTTTTAAGGTAGGTTTTTCCGTGGACAATTGCCCGAGCAAATCGGACGAACGGCCGGATACACACCGCTGCTTAAAAATTTAAAAGCGGCACACACGGAAGGGTGTATTTGAGCCAGAATTAAGGAGGTATATAAATGGCATCGCAAAAAATCAGAATCAAGTTAAAGGCCTACGATCACAATCTTATCGATCAAGCATCGGCAAAGATTGTTGAAACAGCGGCAAAAGCGGGCGCAACAGTAAGCGGCCCGATCCCACTTCCCACAGAGAAGGAAATCGTAACTATTCTTCGTTCTCCTCATAAATATAAGGATAGTCGTGAACAGTTCGAAATCCGCACTCACAAACGTCTTATCGATATCTACAACGCAGGTGCAAAGACCGTTGACGCTTTAATGAAGCTCGATCTTGCTGCTGGTGTGGACATCAATATTAAATTGTAAGGAGGATGAACGATGATGACAAAAGGTATTTTGGGCAAAAAGATTGGTATGACCCAAATTTTTGCTGCAGATGGTACTGTGGTTCCTGTAACAGTCGTTCAGGCTGGTCCTTGCCCGGTAGTTCAGATTAAGACTGCTGAAAAGGACGGTTATAACGCCGTAAAGGTTGGTTTCGGCGAGATTAAAGAAAAGAATGTAAACAAACCCAACAAAGGACAGTTTGTAAAGGCAAACGTTCCTGTAGCACGCTATATGCGCGAGTTTAAGTTTGATAACTTTGCTGACTATCAGGTAGGTTCGAGCATCACCTGCGATATCTTCGCAGAGGGTGATAAGATCGACGTAACTGCTAAGAGCAAAGGTCATGGCTTCTCGGGCGTTATCCAGAGATGGAATCAGCACACAGGTCCTATGTCGCACGGTTCGGGCTGCCACAGAGTTGTAGGTTCAATGGGCGCAAGCTCATCACCCAGCCACGTGTTTAAAAACAAGCACATGCCCGGTCATTGGGGTAATGAAACAGTAACGATTCAAAATCTTGAAATCGTTAGAGTTGATACCGAGCGCGGCGTTCTTTTAATCAAAGGCGCAACACCCGGTGCAGCAGGCGCACTGCTTACCATTAAGCAGTCGGTAAAGAGTAAGTAAGGAGGTAAGTAAGTATGCCAAGAGTTAATGTTTATAACATTGAAGGCGAAAAGGTTAGCACCGTAACGCTTAAAAAAGAAATTTTTGAAGCAGAAGTTAACCCCAGCGTTCTTCATCAGGTAGTAGTTGCTCAGCTTGCAAACAAGCGTCAGGGCACAAAGGGCACACTCACTCGTCGTGAAGTTGCCGGCGGCGGCAAAAAGCCTTTCCGTCAGAAAGGAACCGGCCGTGCACGTCAGGGCTCATCGAGAGCACCTCAGTATTATAAGGGTGGCGTAGTATTCGCTCCCAAGGCAAGAGATTTTTCGGTTTGCGTACCTAAAAAGGTTAAGCGCCTTGCTCTTAAGGGTGCTTTAACTGCAAAGGCAGCAGACAAGCAGATAATCATTTTAGACGCTCTTGAAATCGAAGCAAAAACAAAGGCAATGGTTAAAGTTCTTGCAAACTTAAAGGTTGAAGGCAAGGCTTACATTGTAAACGAAGAAACTGCTGTAAACGTTGAGCGCGCAGCTGCTAACATCCCCGGAGTTAAAACCGGTCTTGTTAACACCTTAAACGTTGTTGATATCTTAAATCACGACTCGCTCATCTTAACAAAGGCAGCGCTTAAAAAGCTTGAGGAGGTATATGCATGAAATTCTATGAGGATATCATAATCAAGCCCGTGCTCACCGAAAAGAGCTATGCAACAATGTCCGAAAAGAGATATGTGTTTGAGGTAGCACCCTGTGCAACCAAAACTCAGATTAAAACCGCTGTTGAGCAAATCTTCGGCGTTAAGGTTGAAAAGGTTAATACCGTTTTAACCCAGGGCAAGCTTAAGCGTATGGGCAAATACGTTGGCAGAACTAAGGAAATTAAAAAGGCCTACGTAATTTTAAAGAAGGACTCGAAGGCAATCGAATTCTTCGAGAACATGGCTTAATTAACTTAAAAAGCTTTTTTAGCGTTTCGCCGCTATAGGCAGCGACAGGCGAAACGGATAACAAAAAAATCGGTCGCTGAGAAATGGAGTTAGTAAAATGGCTATAAAAAAGTATAAGCCAACCTCTCCCGCAAGACGTTTTATGTCGGTTTCTCAATTTGACGAAATCACAAAAACAACTCCTGAGCGTTCTTTGCTTGCAAAGGTAAGCAAAAACGGCGGTAGAAACAACGTTGGCCGTTTAACAGTTCGTCACAAAGGTGGCGCAAACACAAGAAAATATAGAATTATCGACTTTAAGCGTAATAAAGAAGATATCGTTGCACGTGTTGCTTCGATCGAATACGATCCTAACAGAACTGCAAATATCGCACTTTTAAATTATGCTGACGGTGAAAAGCGTTATATCCTTGCTCCCGTAGGCCTCAACGTAGGCGATAAGGTTTTAACAGGCGAAAACGCTGACATTAAGCCCGGTAATGCTCTTAAAATTAAGAACATTCCCGTTGGTACTTTAATCCACAATATCGAGCTTACCCCCGGCAAGGGCGGACAGCTTGTTCGTGCAGCAGGTAACGCAGCACAGCTTATGGCTAAGGAAGAAAAGTACGGTCAGGTTCGTCTTCCCTCGGGCGAGGTTAGATACATTCTTTTAGAGTGCAAGGCAACTATCGGTCAGGTAGGCAACCTTGATCACGAAAACGTTTCTATCGGTAAAGCAGGTAGAAAGCGCCACATGGGCGTAAGACCTACCGTTCGCGGTGTTGTTATGAACCCCTGCGATCACCCGCACGGCGGTGGTGAAGGTAAGTCACCCGTTGGCCGTCCCAGTCCTGTAACTCCTTGGGGTAAGCCCGCACTTGGTTACAAGACACGTGCTAAGAAGAACAAATCTAATAAATATATCGTAAAACGCCGCAATGGCTAATTAAGGGAAGGAGACTCATTATGAGCAGGTCAGTAAAAAAAGGCCCTTTTGTCAGCGCTAAGTTGCTGAAAAAGGTTGAAGAAATGAACGCTGCCGGGGATAAGAAGGTTATCAAGACTTGGTCAAGATCTTCAACAATCTTTCCTCAGATGGTAGGTCATACATTAGCCGTTCATGACGGCAGAAAACACGTTCCTGTTTATATCACAGAAGATATGGTAGGACATAAGTTAGGTGAATTTGCACCCACAAGAACATTCAGAGGTCACTCCGGTTCGGAAAAGTCCTCAGGTGCAAGATAAGGAGGTAGCGATATGGCAAAGAGAATGAAAGAAAAGGCTGCTGCTCGCAGAGAAAATGCTGATCGCAGACCTAAAGCAATAGCAAAGTATATTCGCATTTCGCCCCGTAAGGTTCGCATTGTTATTAACCTTATCCGTGGCAAGCAGGTTGATGAAGCTTTAGCAATTTTGCAGTTTACACCCAAGGCCGCTTCGCCGGTTGTTGCAAAGGTGCTTAATTCGGCAATTGCAAACGCTGAAAACAACCCTCCCTATCTTAACAGAGATAACCTTATTGTTGCAGAAATCTATGCAGATCAGGGCCCCACGCTTAAGCGTTTTATGCCCCGTGCAAAAGGTAGCGCTTCGTCAATTTTAAAGCGTTCAAGCCACATTACAGTTATCCTTGATGAAGTAAAGGAGGACAAATAAATGGGACAGAAAGTTAATCCCCACGGCCTCAGAGTAGGCGTTATTAAGGGCTGGGATTCGCGCTGGATTGCAGACAAAGAGTTTGCTGCAAACATCAGCGAGGATAACAAGCTTAGAAAGTATCTTAAAAATAAACTTTATACGTTCAACGTTTCAAAGATTGAAATCGAGCGTAAGTCAAATGCTGTTACAATTTTCATCTATACCGCAAAGCCCGGTGCTTTGATTGGTAAGGGTGGCGCAGGTATCGAGCTTTTAAAGGCTGATATCGAAAAGCGCGTTGCCGGCAACAAGAAGGTTTTCGTAAACATTATGGAAATCCGCAAGCCCGATATGGACGCACAGCTTGTTGCAGAGTCGATTGCACAGCAACTTGAAAAGAGAGTTTCGTTCCGTAGAGCAATGAAGCAGGCTATGCAGCGCGTTACCCGTGCTGGCGCCAAGGGCGTTAAGATCATGGTTAGCGGCCGTTTAGGCGGTGCTGAAATTGCACGTTCGGAAGGCTATCATGAAGGAAGTATTCCGCTGCAGACACTTAGAGCTGACATCGAATACGGTTTTGCAGAGGCTGCAACAACCTACGGTCGTCTTGGCGTTAAGGTTTGGGTATACAAGGGTGAAATCCTTGCCAAAAAGCCTGTAGCAGCAGAAGGAGGCAAGTAATTATGTTAATGCCCAAAAGTGTAAAAAGAAGAAAGCAATTCCGTGGTAGAATGACAGGTGCTGCTCATCGCGGCAACTTCATCTCAAACGGTGAATTCGGTTTAGTAGCTCTTGAGCCCGCTTGGGTTACAAGCAACCAAATCGAAGCAGCCCGTATCGCTATGACCAGATACTGCAAGCGTAGCGGTCAGGTTTGGATTAAGATTTTCCCCGATAAGCCTGTAACGGCTAAGCCCGCTGAAACTCGAATGGGTTCAGGTAAGGGTTCGCCTGAATACTGGGTAGCAGTTGTTAAGCCAGGCCGCGTTATGTTTGAAATGGGCGGCGTTGACGAAACAGTTGCACGTGAGGCACTTCGTCTTGCAAGCCACAAACTGCCCCTCAAGGTTAAATTTGTAACCAAGGCAGACTACAATAAAGAACAGGACGGTGAAGTTTGATGAAACCGAGTAAGCTTCGTGAAATGAACGCCGTAGAGCTTAATAAAAAGCTGGCGGATCTTAAAAGAGAGCTTTTAAACCTCAGATTTCAGAATGCCACCGGGCAGCTTGCAAATCCTAAGCAGATTGATGCTTGCAAAAAGGATATTGCAAGAGTTATGACCATACTTCGTGAGTTAGAAATTAAGGCTCAGGGTTAAGGGAGGTTAAAAGCTAATGGAAAGAAATTTTCGTAAACAAAGAGTAGGTACTGTTGTAAGCGATAAGATGGATAAGACAATCGTTGTTGCAATTAAAACAAAGGTTTTACATCCTCTTTATGGCAAAACAGTTAACCGTACAACAAAATTTAAGGCTCATGACGAGAACAATGAATGCAAGATCGGTGATACCGTTCGCATTATGGAAACAAGACCGTTGAGCAAAGATAAAAGATGGAGATTGGTTGAAATAGTTGAAAAGGCAAAATAAGCTTTTATCAATTATTTTACCGGAAAGGGGTAAATTATGATACAACCTCAAACAAGATTGAAGGTTGCCGACAATACCGGCGCAAAAGAAATTATGTGCATCAGAGTCCTTGGCGGCTCGTTTAGAAGATATGGCAGCGTAGGCGATACTATCGTTGCTGCTGTAAAGTCAGCACAGCCCGGCGGCGTAGTTAAAAAAGGCGACGTTGTAAAGGCAGTTATCGTTCGTACAACAAAGCCCACCCGCAGAGCTGACGGTTCATACATCCGTTTTGATGATAACGCTGCAGTTATTATCAATGATCAAAAACTTCCCCGTGGTACCCGTGTTTTCGGGCCCATTGCAAGAGAGCTTCGTGAAAAAGACTTTATGAAGATTATCTCGCTTGCTCCGGAAGTTCTGTAAGGAGGACATTATGAATATTAAAAAAGGCGATACAGTTGTTGTAATCAGCGGAACAAGCAAAGACCTTGGCGCAACCCATAAGGTTGTTCAGGCTATGCCCGCAAAGAATAAGGTTGTTGTTGAAGGCGTAAACATGGTTACGCGTCACACCAAACCCAGAAAAGCAGGCGAAGCAGGCGGCAGAATTGAAAAAGAAGCCCCCATTGATGCTTCAAACGTTATGTTGTACTGCCCTAACTGCAAAAAGGGCGTGCGCGTAGGTGTTGCTGTTGTTGACGGCAAAAAGACCCGCGTTTGCAAAAAGTGCAACAAGGCTATCTGATAGAAACGGAGGAGAGATACTATGGCCAGATTAAAAGATAAGTATTTAAGCGAAGTAGTTCCTGCCATGCAAAAGAAGTTCGGCTATAAGAACATCATGCAGGTTCCCAAGCTTGACAAGGTAGTTATCAACGTAGGTCTTGGCGACCTTAAGGATGACGCCAAAAAGTTTGACGCTGCAGTGCAGGAATTAGCAATAATTACAGGTCAGGCACCCGTAGTTACAAAGGCTAAAAAGTCCGTTGCTAACTTCAAGGTTCGTGAAGGTATGAATATCGGCGCAAAGGTTACACTTCGCGGCGAAAGAATGTACGAATTTGTTGATAAGCTCTTGAATATAGCACTTCCGCGTGTTCGTGACTTCCACGGCGTTTCGGCTAATGCTTTTGATGGCAGAGGCAACTATGCACTCGGCATTAAAGAGCAGCTGATATTCCCCGAAATCGAATACGATAAGATCGACAAGGTTAGAGGAATGGACGTTATATTTGTTACTACCGCTAAAACAGATGAGGAAGCTCGTGAATTCTTAGGATTTATGGGCATGCCTTACGAGAACTGATAGGAGGATTTGAGATTATGGCTAAAAAGGCAATGATAAATAAGCAGCAGAAGCCTGCTAAATACTCCACACGCGCATATACGCGCTGCAGTATCTGTGGCCGTCCTCACGCAGTTTTAAGCAAGTACGGTATCTGCCGTATCTGCTTTAGAGAACTCGCTTACAAGGGCGAGATTCCCGGCGTGAAAAAGGCAAGTTGGTAAAGGACAAATTAGGAAGGAGGAATACCATAATGGTTTTAACAGATCCCATTGCTGATATGCTCACCAGAATTCGCAATGCGATGGTAGCAAAACACAGCACAGTAGATATTCCTAAGTCAAACGTAAAGCAGGCTATTGCCAAGCTTCTTCTTGACGAAGGTTACATTAAAGGCGTTGAAATTATCGACGCACAGCCCCAGGGCACAATCCGTATTACTCTCAAGTACGGTGAAAACAAAGAGAGAATAATTGCCGGTCTTCGCAGAATTTCAAAGCCCGGTCTCAGAGTTTATGCTCGCGCAGAAGAGCTTCCTAAGGTTCTCGGCGGCTTAGGCATAGCAATTATTTCAACATCAAAAGGCATCATGACGGATAAGCAGGCTCGCGCTGAGGGTATCGGCGGCGAAGTTCTCGCTTTCGTATGGTAAGCGGAGGTATATTATGTCAAGAATAGGAAAAAATCCTGTAACAATACCTGCCGGCGTTACCGTTACGGTTGCCGAAGGCAATGTTGTTACTGCAAAGGGCCCCAAGGGTACCTTAACGCAAACTTTTAATGCTGAGTTGGGCATACAGGTTGAAGGCAACACTGTAGTTGTTACCCGCCCCTCTGATCAAAAAGAACACCGTGCTCTTCACGGCTTAACCAGAACACTTATTAACAATATGGTTATCGGTGTTTCTGAAGGCTTCTCAAAATCACTTACTATTATCGGTACAGGTTACCGTGCAGCCGTTAACGGCGGTAAGCTTGTTCTTACACTTGGTTTTTCGCATCCCGTTGAGATGCTTCCTCCCGAGGGCGTAACAGTTGAAGCACCCTCGCAGACGAACATCATCGTTCGCGGTGCTGATAAGCAGGCTGTAGGTCAGTTTGCAGCAGAAATTCGTGGCGTTCGTTCGCCTGAACCGTATCACGGCAAGGGTGTCCGCTATGAGGGCGAATATGTCGCACTCAAAGAGGGCAAGGCCGGTAAGAAGTAATCGGAAAGGAGCATAAATAAATGATAAACAAAAAAGACAAAAATGCAGATCGTCTTGCACGTCACGCACGCGTTCGCAAAAAGATAAGCGGAACAACCGAGCGTCCGAGACTTGACGTATATCGTAGCAACAGTCATATCTATGCTCAGATAATTGACGATACAAACGGAACTACCCTTGCAGCTGCTTCTACTATGGAAGCTGATATTGCAAAGGCAGTTGCAGAAATGACAAAGACTGATGCCGCTAAAGAGGTTGGCAAGGTTGTAGCAACCCGTGCACAAGAAAAGGGCATTAAGACTGTTGTATTCGACAGAGGTGGTTACCTCTACACAGGTCGCGTTCAGGCTCTTGCAGAAGCAGCCCGTGAAGCCGGCTTGGAATTTTAATGGGAGGTAATTGAAGATGAGTAAGATAGATCCCAAAACATTAGATTTAAAAGAAAAGCTTGTTTCGGTTAACCGCGTTGCTAAAACAGTTAAGGGCGGACGTAATATGCGTCTTGCAGCTTTAGTTGTTGTTGGTGACGGTAACGGCCACGTTGGCGTTGGTCAGGGTAAGGCTGTTGAGGTTCCCGAAGCTATCCGTAAGGCTACTGAGGATGCTAAAAAGCACCTTATCACCGTTTCGCTTAAAGGCACAACCATTCCTCACTCGGTTATTGGTAAGTTTGGTAGAGGCAAAGTTCTTCTTATGCCTGCTCCCGAAGGTACCGGTGTTATCGCAGGTGGTCCCGTTCGTGACGTACTCGAGATGGTAGGCGTTCGTGACATCCTTACAAAGAGCCAGGGTTCAAACAACCCCGCAAACTGCGTAAAGGCAACTTTAGAAGGTCTTGCATCACTTAAGACCGCTGAGGAAATTGCTGCAAAGCGCGGTAAGACGGTAGAAGAGATCTTAGGCTAAGGAGGATCCGAAAAATGTTAAAAATAACTCTTAAAAAGAGCATTATCGGAAGCAAGAAGGATCAGATTGCAACCGTTAAGGCACTTGGACTTAAAAAGACAAATTCAACGGTAACACAGCCTGACAACGCAGCTATCCGCGGAATGATTTTCAAGGTTAAGCATCTTGTCAGCGTTGAAGAAGTTAAATAATTCGGAGGTACGGAAATGAAATTAGTTGATTTGAAACCCGCCGAGGGTGCAACCCATTCGGGACGCCGTCGCGGTCGTGGTCCGGGTAGCGGACTTGGCAAAACCTCCGGCAAGGGACATAAGGGCCAGAATGCACGTTCGGGCGGCGGTGTTCGTCCCGGCTTTGAAGGTGGCCAGATGCCTCTTACCCGCAGACTTCCCAAGCGTGGATTCTACAATCCCTTTGGAAAGGTTTACACTCAGATAAACGTTGCTGCACTTGAAGCTTTTGAAGATGGTACTGTTATTACTGCAGAACTTCTTTTGGCTCAGGGCAAGATCAGCAAAATAGAGAAAGATGGCGTTAAGGTACTCGGAAACGGCGAACTTACCAAAAAGCTTACCGTTCAGGCTGCAGCCTTTACCCGTACGGCTCAGCAGAAGATTGAGGCGCTCGGAGGAAAGGCTGAGGTGGTTAAATAATGTTTTCGATATTTAGAAACGCACTTAAACTTCCCGAGCTTCGTAAAAAGATTTTTTATACTCTTTTAATGCTTTTGATATTCCGTCTTTGCAGCTATATCCCAACGCCCGGCGTTAACCCGTCGTTGCAGATAGATGCCGCAAACGAGAATATCTGGGGACTTATGAACATTATTACCGGTGGTGCTCTTCAGGGATACACGTTTATGGCTATGGGTATTTCGCCCTACATCAACGCATCCATTATTATCCAGCTCCTTCAGGTAGTAATTCCTTCGCTTGACCGCCTTGCTCGTAGCGAGGATGGCAGAGAAAAGGTTAACAAAATTGTTCGCTACTCGGCTATCGGTCTTGCATTTGTTCAGGCAGTTGGTATTTGCTACTCGTTCTCGCAGCAGGGCGAAAGCATTATTATGCCTGCCATGCTTGAAAATACCGCTTCGACCATTTTGGCTTATGCACTTATCGGTATTACGCTTACCGCAGGTACCTGTGTAGCTATCTGGATAGGTGACCGTATAAGCGAAAAAGGCTTAGGCAACGGTATTTCGATGCTTATCTTTGTTGGTATTATCGCACGTTTGCCCATTACGGCACAGGCGTATATTGATACCGCAATTACCCGTTCGCAAGCAGGCAACAACGCACTTTGGTGGTTGCTCCCCGTTGTTTTAATTGCAATAGTAGCAATTATCGCAGTTGTTGTTTACGTTGAACGCGGTGAGAGAAGAATTAACGTTCAGTACGCAAAGCAGGTTAAGGGACGCAAGGTTTACGGCGGAAGCAGCACCTATATGCCCATTAAGCCTAACTCGTGCGGCGTTCTTCCCTTAATTTTCTCAATGTCGCTTTTGATGTTCCCCTCGATTTTAACAGGTATGTTCTGGCCTAACTCGGGCTTTGCAAACTTCTATGAGAAGTGGCTTGGCTCAGGCACTTGGGGATATATGATCATAAGCTTCCTACTTACCATCGGTTTTGCTTACTTCTATTCGGCAATAACCTTCAACGCTGCAGATACTTCAAAGAACTTACAGAAGTACGGCGGATTTATTCAGGGTATCCGCCCCGGAAAGCCCACTACCGATTATCTTAACAAGGTAAATAAGAGATTGGTGCTTTTCGCGGGTCTTTATCTTGGTATTATCTCCACCATTCCTATGATTATAAGCGCCATCGTTTCGATGACAGGCTCTCAAGATGCAAGCGCAGTGCTTTCACTTGCTCTTACATTCTCGTCAACCGGCTTGCTTATTATCGTAAGTGTTTCGATTGAAGTTACAAAGCAGCTTGAATCGCAGATGGTTATGCGTCACTACAAGGGTTTCCTTGACTGAGGTGCATAAATGAAAATGATTCTTTTAGGAGCTCCGGGTGCCGGTAAAGGCACCCAGGCCTCCGGAATTTGCCAAAAGTTTGGTATACCGCATATTTCTACGGGAGATATGTTCCGCGAAAATATCGGCAAAAAAACCGAGCTTGGCATTTTGGCTAAGACGTTTATTGATGACGGCAAGCTTGTTCCCGATGAGGTAACGCTTGCAATGGTTGAAGACCGTCTTAAAAAGGCAGATTGCGAAAACGGCTTTTTGCTTGACGGCTTTCCGCGCACTATTGCGCAGGCCGAGGGCTTAAAAAAAATCGCAAGCCTTGATTGTGTGCTTAATATTGACGTTGACGAAGCACTTTTGCTTGATAGAATAACGGGCAGACGTATTTGTCCCGCCTGCGCAGGCACCTTTCACGTTTCTACTTTAGAAAGTGATGTTTGCCCTGTATGCAACCAAAAGCTTGTTCAACGCGCTGACGATAACGAGGCAACTGTTAAAAACAGACTTGAGGTTTATAATAACCAAACAAGACCGCTTATCGAATTTTATGCCGACATCGTTAAAACGGTTGACGGCAACCAAACGCCCGATAAGGTTTTTAAGCAGATTTGCGAAGTCTTGGAGGAAAAGTAATGCTTTGCATTAAAAATTCTTCGGCAATATCCATTATGGCAGAGGGCGGACGCCTTTTAGCCAAGACAATGCAAGAGCTTGAAAACAACGTTTGTGCAGGAAAAAGCACACTAGAACTTGACAGATTGGCACATAAGTATATAATAAGTAATGGTGCTAAACCGTCGTTTTTAGGAATGTACGGCTTTCCCAATACATTGTGCATATCTGTTAATGATGAGGTTATTCACGGAATACCTTCTAAAAAAAGAATTTTAAAAAGCGGCGATATTGTAAGCATCGACGCAGGTGTTTATTTTAAGGGCTTTCATACCGATATGGCGCGCACGTTTATCGTGGGCGAGGTAAGCGACGACGTTCGCAACCTTGTTGAAAGAACTAAGCAGTCGTTTTTTGAAGGAATTTCTGTAGCCTGCATTGGCAACAGAATTTCGGATATTTCTCACGCGATTGAGGAATATATAAATCAGTTTGGCTACGGAATCGTGCGCAATTACACCGGTCACGGCGTAGGAAGGGAGCTTCACGAAGATCCTTCGATACCCAACTTTGGTGCAGCAGGGCACGGTCAGAGAATAGTTAACGGTATGACCTTAGCTATCGAGCCAATGATAAATTTGGGATGCGATAAGGTTAAAACACTTGCTGATGGCTGGACGGTTGTGACTGCTGATGGCGCAAAATCTGCCCATTATGAAAATACAATCGCAATAGTTGACGGCAAGGCGGTAATCTTAACGGATACCGAATGTATGCTTTAAGGAGATTCAGATGGAGTATTCTTTAGGGGATGTCGTCTGTTCCGTTAAAGGCAGAGATGCCCAAAAACATTTTATTGTTGTAAAAGTTGTTGATGAGCAGTACGTGCTTATTGCCGACGGCGCGCTTCATAAGCTTGCAAAGCCTAAAAAGAAAAAGGTTAAGCATTTAAAGTTTATGGAATGTTCTATTGAGTCAATAGCGCAAAAGCTTAAAGACGAAACCAAGGTTTTTGATAGCGAGGTTCGTAATGCTATCGAATCATTAGACCTTACAAATAAAGGCGAGGAGTGAATCCATGTCTAAGGAAGACGTCATTGAAGTTGAAGGCGTTGTAAGGGAATCAAAGAAAAACGCTGTTTTTGAGGTTGAACTTGAAAACGGACATAAGATTCTTGCACATCTTGCCGGAAAGCTTAGAATGAATAATATTCAAGTGTTACCTGGTGACAAAGTTACCGTAGAAATTTCTACTTATGATCTGTCAAAGGGCAGAATCATTTGGAGAAGCAAAAACTAGGAGGTTCAAAGAAATGAAAGTTAGACCTAGCGTAAAACCCATGTGTGATAAATGCAAGCTCATTAAGCGTCACGGCAAGATCATGGTTATCTGCCCCGCTGATAAGAGCCACAAGCAGAGACAGGGCTGATAAAACAGGTGCGCTTTTTTGCCAAAAAGCGCAAGCAGAAAATAAGGGCCTATAAACCTGACGCGGCTGACGAAGTAAAAACTTCGTTTGTCAGGATGGCTTTGATATAAAAATTATTTTCCTAAAATTTTATGGAGGTGTTATTTTAATGGCACGTATCGCTGGTATAGATTTACCAAAGGATAAGCGCGTTGAAGCCGGCTTACAAAGCATTTACGGCGTAGGACCCGCTATCGCTAAAGAGATTCTTGCATCAACCGGCGTTAACCCCGACACCCGCGTAAGAGATCTTACCGAGGATGAGGTTAACTCAATCAGAGATTACATTGACAAAAACGTTGCAGTAGAAGGCGACCTTCGCAGAGAAGTTGCGCTTAATATCAAGCGTTTAGTTGAAATTGGCTGCTATCGCGGTGTTCGTCATCGCAAGGGCCTTCCCGTTCGCGGACAACACACCAAACAGAACGCTCGTACCCGTAAGGGCCCGAAGAGAACTGTTGGCGGAAAGAAGAAATAAGGAGGGCGAAAGATTATGGCAAAAGCAGTTAAAAAGGGCGGACGCCGCCGCGTAGAAAAGAAAAATATCGAACGCGGTGCAGCACATATCTGCTCATCATTTAATAATACTATCGTTACCATTACTGACGTTTACGGTAACGCGCTCAGCTGGTCAAGCGCAGGCGGACTTGGTTTCCGTGGCTCAAAGAAGAGCACTCCCTTCGCAGCACAAACAGCTGCAGAAACTGCTGCAAAGGCAGCTATGGAACATGGCCTTCGCACTGTTGAGGTTTACGTAAAGGGACCCGGCAGCGGACGTGAGGCAGCAATTAGAGCACTTCAGACGGCAGGCTTAGAGGTTACTATGATTAAAGACGTAACTCCTATCCCCCACAATGGTTGCCGCCCCCCGAAGCGCAGAAGAGTTTAATAGGAGGACAAAAATTATGGCAAGATATACTGAAGCGGTTTGCCGTTTGTGCCGCCGCGAAAATCAGAAGCTTTTCTTAAAGGGCGACCGTTGCTATAGTGCAAAGTGTCCTATCGTTAAGAGAGGAACAGCTCCCGGACAGCATGCTAAGGGACGCAGAAAGGTTTCCGAGTACGGTCTTCAGCTTCGTGAAAAGCAGAAGGCAAAGAGAACATACGGCTTGCTTGAAAAGCAATTCCGTGGATATTTCAAAAAGGCTGAGAATATGGATGGCGTAGTTGGTGAAAATATGCTCCAGCTTCTTGAACGCAGACTTGATAACGTTGTTTATCGCCTTGGTTTTGCAGATTCGCGCGCTCAGTCAAGACAGATTGTTAACCACGGTCACATCACCGTAAACGGCAAAAAGGTAAATATTCCTTCGTTTATCGTTAAAGCAGGTGACGTTATTGCTATTGCTGAAGGCTCAACAAGCATTGAAAAGTTCAAGGCTCTTCGCGAGGGCACCGCTAAGGCTATCCCCGCTTGGATTGAGCTTAACAGTGCAGAGCTTTCGGGTAAGGTATTAGAGCTTCCCAAGAGAGAGGATATTGATCTTAGCATTGAAGAGCATCTCATTGTTGAGTTGTATTCAAGATAATTTTAATTTATCAGGAGGGTTTATATAATGTTAGAAATAGAAAAGCCCGTCATAGAGTGTACCCAAATAAGCGAAGATGGCAAGTATGCACAGTTTGTTGTACAACCCCTTCGCCGTGGCTTTGGTAACACGATAGGAAATTCTCTCCGCAGAATTTTAATGTCATCGCTGCCCGGTGCAGCTGCAAAAAGCGTTAGAATTGAAGGCATTTTGCATGAGTTCAGCACCGTTAAAGGTGTTGCAGAAGACGTTACAAACATAATTCTTAACCTTAAAAACGTTGCTATGAAGCTTGAAAGCGATTCGCCCATTACGGCTACCATTAATGCCGTAGGTCCCTGCGAGGTTACTGCAGGCGATATCAAGGGTGATTCGACCTTAGAGATTATCAATAAGGACCTTCATATTGCAACTATCGATGAGGGTGGCGTATTAAATATGGAACTCGTTATCGATAAGGGCATGGGTTATGTTCCTGCAGACGATAACAAAAGTGACGATATGCCTATCGACGTTATCGCAATGGATTCAATTTATTCGCCCATACTTAAGGCTACTTACGACGTTCAAAGCGCTCGCGTTGGAAGAGACGCTAACTTTGACAAGCTTATCCTTGACGTATGGACAGACGGCTCGATAAAGCCTACCGAGGCTATAAGCGTTGCCGCAAAGATAATGAACGATTATCTTGCATTGTTTATCGACCTTGCCGATACCGTTACAGGCATTCAGCTTGCTGACGATAAAGAAGGTGCAGCTCCTCAGTCGAAGGCTCTTGATATGACCATCGACGAGCTTGACCTTTCGGTTCGTTCGTACAACTGCTTAAAGCGTGCAGGAATCAATTCAGTTCAAGAGCTTGCAGAGCTTGATGAAACCGATTTGATGAGAGTTCGCAATCTCGGTAAAAAGTCCATGGACGAGGTTCGCGCTAAGCTTGCCAGTTTAGGACTTAAACTTAAGAACAGCGAAGATTAATAGGAGGAAACAGACATGGCCGGTAATAGAAAACTTAACAGAGCTACCGATCAGCGTGTTGCTGTTGTTCGTGGTCTTACAACCGATTTGCTTATGTACGGTCGTATTGAAACGACCGAGGCGCGTGCCAAGGAAGTTCGTAAGCAGGCTGAAAAGATTATAACCATGGGCATTAAAACCTATGCAGACGTAGCAACTGTTACTAAAACAAAAGTTAATGATAAGGGACAAAAGATTGAGGTTGAGGTTACCGTTGACGGTGCTTCGCGCCTTAATGCCCGCAGACGTATGATGGCTTATCTCTACGAGCGTCAGATACCCAAGAATGAGGGCGAAAAGCTTGCTGAGTACAAGGCACGCGTTAAGGGTAACGACCATCCCGTAATCAACAAGATTTTCAGCGAAATTGCACCTAAGTATGCAAAGCGCGCAGAAGAGCTTGGTCAGGGTGGCGGTTACACCAGAATTATCAAGATGGGCCCCCGTCGTGGCGACTGCGCAGAAGCAGTTATTCTTGAGTTAGTTTAATAAAACGGCACGTAAGTGCTAACAAAAGTTATTTACAGCCGACAAATTTTTGTCGGCTGTAATTTAAATTTGAAAAGATTTACAAACAGGAGGGCAAAATATGATTTACGCAGCAGTTCTTGGCTACGGAACAGTTGGCAGCGGTGTTGTTGAGCTTATTGATATGAATGCCGCAAAAATTTCCGCAAAGCTTGAACAGGAACTTAAAGTAAAATATATTCTTGATATCCGCAAATTCCCCGACAGCCCTTATGCAGACAGATTTGTGGATGATTTTTCGGTTATCGAAAACGACCCTGAGGTCAAGGTTGTTGCCGAAGTAATAGGCGGCATAAACCCTGCATACGATTTTACTGTACGTGCACTTCGCGCAGGGAAAAGTGTTGTAACCTCTAACAAGGAGCTTGTTGCCCAAAAGGGATACGAGCTTTTGAAAATTGCTAAAGAAAATAACGTCAATTATTTCTTTGAAGCATCGGTTGGCGGCGGTATTCCGCTTATCAGACCTATGCACCGCTGTATGTCGGCAAATGAAATAACTGAATTTTACGGTATATTAAACGGCACTACCAACTTTATT
>JAZSMS010000109.1:0-2129 GCA_045536015.1 Clostridia bacterium | reverse complement strand
CACGCTCACTTAAGGTTAAGCGTACAGTTATAACCAAGCTTTTGGATAACGGACTTTATCCCTATACAAAGAGATATCTTGGTACGTTTAACAACCACTTCTCAACCATCGGTTTAGTTGGTATGAATGAGGTTGGTCTTAACGCAAACTGGATCAAAAAGGATATGACTCATAAAGAAACGCAAGACTTTACCGCAGAGGTTCTTAACCATATGCGCGAGCGACTTTCTGACTATCAGGAAGAATACGGCGATCTTTATAACCTTGAGGCAACTCCTGCCGAGTCGACTTCGTTCCGCCTTGCAAAGCACGACGTTAAGCGCTTCCCCGGAATTATTACTGCGGCAAAAACGTGCGACGATACTCCTTACTACACCAACTCGTCACACCTTCCCGTTGGCTATACCGAGGATATCTTTACCGCACTTGATATTCAGGACGAGCTTCAGACACTTTACACCTCGGGTACTGTTTTCCACGCTTTCTTGGGCGAAAAGCTTCCCGATTGGAAGGCTGCGGCAAACCTTGTAAGAAAGATTGCCGAAAATTACAGACTTCCTTACTACACAATGTCGCCTACCTATTCGGTATGTAAAGAGCACGGCTATATTCCCGGCGAGCAGTTTACCTGTCCCGAATGTGGTAAAAAGACAGAGGTTTACTCGCGTATTACAGGTTACTATCGTCCCGTTCAAAACTGGAACGACGGTAAAACTCAGGAATACAAAGACCGTAAGGTTTACGATATCGGCAGATCAAAGCTTGTTCGTAACGGCGTAGAAGTTGCAGACAAAGCTCCTTGCGCTTGCGAGGCAGAGGTAAAAGAAGAAGGAATATTCCTTTTTGCAACAACAACCTGCCCCAACTGCAAAATAGCTTGCGCGCTTTTAGATAAACAGAACGTTCAATATCAAAAGATTTATGCTAACGAGCAGCCCGAAGCAGCGGCGGCTTACGGAATTAAGCAGGCGCCTACACTTGTTATCGCACGTGATGGCAACGTAGAAAAATATGCCGGAGTTTCGGAAATTAAAAAGTATTTAGGTTTATAATTTATGACAGATATTATTATTATCGGCGGCGGTCCTGCGGGACTGACCGCCGCATTATATGCACTGCGCGCAAATAAAAGCGTGCTTGTTATCGAAAAGGCAACCTTTGGCGGACAGATAACTTATTCGCCCAAAGTAGAAAATATTCCCGGCTTTGAGTGTGTTTCGGGCAACGAATTTGCCGAAAAGCTCGTTTCACAGGTGCTTGCACAGGGTGCTGATGTTGAAATGGCAGAGGTTACCGCAATTAAAGGTGACGAGGAAAAGACGGTTATTGCCGACGGTAAGGAATATACGGCTAAGGCAGTAATAATTGCCGGCGGCGCGCGCCATCGCTTGCTTGGCGCAAAGGGTGAGCAGGAACTTATCGGAAAGGGAATTTCGTTTTGTGCGGTTTGCGACGGTGCATTTTATAAAGATAAAGAGGTTGCGGTTATCGGCGGCGGAAATTCTGCTTTGCAGGAGGCACTTTTGTTATCCGACCTTGCAAAAAAAGTTACCGTTGTTCAAAACCTTGATTATTTGACGGGCGAGGGTAAGCTTCAGGAGCAGCTTAACAAAAAGGATAACGTCGAAGTTATTTATGGAAGCGTAGTTAAAGAGTTTATCGGTACCGAAGAGGTTGAAGCAATAATTATCGAAAATGCGCAGGGCGAGCAAAAAATTAATTTAGACGGAGTGTTTGTTGCAATAGGGCTTGTTCCTCAAAACGAGCCGTTTAAGGATAATATCGAACTTAACGAATATGGTTACGCTGTGGCAGATGAAAGCTGCAAAACGCGTGATAAGGGAATTTTTGTTGCAGGCGATTGCCGTAGTAAAAAAATACGTCAGGTTGCAACTGCGGCGGCAGACGGCGCCATTGCGGCACTTGCGGCTTGCGATTATATTGACGGAAAATAAAAAAATGATGCAGAGATAAAGTCTATCTCTGCATTTTTTTGTTTAGCCAAACCATTATAGCTTGAACCAGCCTCAAACGGTTGAATTTAGGTATACTTGTGCTTGTCGTCTTTATAAGGCGACCTGCCTTATTTCATCCTCCGCGCCCAAATCTGCTCAAAATTGAGCCGTTTT
>JAZSMS010000116.1:0-3083 GCA_045536015.1 Clostridia bacterium | reverse complement strand
ACAAAGGCTATGTTCTTAACCACAAGACAGTTCAAAAGTTGATGAAAAGCCTCGGTTTAAAAGGAAAACAACGCAAAAATGATAAGTACCATTCCTATAAAGGTACAATTGGTAAAGTTGCGGATAACCATTTGAAGCGAGAGTTTAATGCAGACAAGCCTTTTGAGAAGTTGACTACTGATGTTACACAATTCAAAGTAGGTGATGAGAAAGTATATCTTTCACCTATTATGGATCTGTATAACCGAGAGATTGTTTCCTATTCAATTTCTTTATGTCCTAATTTAGAACAGATTCGGGAGATGTTAGAGGGATTATTTGCCAAGCTTCCATCCGATGCGACACCGTTGTTTCATTCGGATCAAGGTTGGCAGTACCAACACGCAGAATATCAGCGATTATTAGCAGAGCATAACATTAAGCAAAGCATGTCCAGAAAAGGTAACTGTATGGACAACGGAGCTATGGAAAACTTCTTTGGCAGATTAAAAGTCGAAATGTTTTACGGCGAAAAATTTGAAAGCGTTAACGCTTTCGTTGATGAATTAAAAAGTTACTTAAACTACTACAACAACGAAAGAATATCTATGAAATTAAAAGGAATGAGTCCGGTACAATACCGAACTCATTCACAAGCAATTTAATATTTAATTTTGTCTAAACTTTTGGGTTCACTTCAAAATTTATCGAGGTTTTTCATATGCTTATCAGATAGGACCGGCATCGCATTTGTATGCAAAAATGCACTTGGGCAGTAGCCCAAACCCACTAACAACAAAAAAAGAGAAGATTCGTATCTTAACGAGTCTTCTCTTTCTTTTTATCTGATAAGCGATATGCTGACTAAAGGCAGCGTGATATTTTCGCTTTGCGAAAGTGATATTGAAGCCTTACGGCTTTAGTGATATTCTATTCGCTATAAACTTGCGAAGCAAATATCACTCGGCATAAGCCGAATAACACTGCGTAGCAATAAAACTCGCCGAGAGGCGAATAGAACTGGCGTGATACTCCGTTAAGAGTATCACGCCAAAACATCTGCTTTTTATTTTATAATTTTTTAGGGGCAAGACCCATTTTTCTTTGAACCTTTGCAAGCGTATTGTTTGCAACAAAACTTGCCTTTTGTGCGCCTTCGGTAAAGCATTTTTCCAAGTATGCCTTATCTGACATATATCTCTTAAAGTCAGCTTGAATGGGCTTAACGGTTTCGATAACCGCCTCGCCAACCGCCTTTTTAAAGTCGCCGTAGCCCTTACCTAAAAATTCCTGCTCGCACGAAGCAATGCTTTGACCTGTGCAGGCGCAATAAATTTCGATAAGATTTGTAATGCCGGGCTTGTTTGCAATATCGTGAATAATTTTTGTATCCGAATCGGTTACCGCACGGGCAAACTTTTTTGTTATAACGTCGGGCTCGTCTAAAATAGAAACAAACGCGTTAACGTTTTCTTCACTCTTGCTCATCTTTTTAGTCGGCTCGGCAAGACTCATAATTCTTGCGCCGTTTTTAGGGAAGTAGCCGTCAGGAACGGTAAACGTTTCGCTATAAGCCGAGTTAAAGCGGATAGCTAAATCGCGTGCAAGCTCTAAATGCTGCTTCTGGTCCGCGCCAACGGGAACAAGGTCGGCATTATAAAGCAGAATGTCCGCCGCCATTAAAACAGGATAGCACAAAAGTCCAAGACCTACGTTTGCACCCGATTTTTTGCTTTTTTCTTTAAACTGCGTCATACGGCTCATTTCGCCCATATACGAATTACACGTTAAAAGCCATGATAATTCTGAATGTGCAGGCACGTGTGACTGAAAAAACATAACGTTCTTTTCGGGGTCAAGTCCGCACGCCGCGTATTGTGCATAGAGCTCAATGCAACGCTTTCTTAACTCTGCAGGTGTTTGTCGCACTGTAATTGCGTGAAGATCAACAACGCAAAAATAGCAGTTGTAATCGTCCTGAAGATCGCGCCACGAGCGAAGCGCACCTAAATAGTTACCGATAGTAACTACACCCGAGGGCTGAATTCCCGAAAATATAGTCTTTTTATCTTCCATTACTTATTCACCGAATTTAAAATATAGTTTTTCATATCCTGTTTTTCGCATACGTCTTTATGCAGGATTGGCTTTTGTTTAAGCTCTGCAATGCTTGCGGGCATCTCTACGCCCATTTGCTTTAATTGCTCGGCACACTCAAACTCATCGTCAGGTGCCGTACCGTTAATTGCAGTTAAAACAGAGTGCGGGAACTTATACGGACTCGCGGTTGAAAGCAGAACCGTAGGCGTTTTGTCGCCCAATTTTTCATAAACCGCCGCACCTACTGCAGTATGCGTATCAATACAATAGGAATATTTATCCCAAACGCTCTTTATAGTTTGCGCAATTTCTTCTTCATTAGCGCAACCTGCACCAAAGCAAGCGTTTATTTTATCTAAAAGCTCGTTTGAAATTGTGTACTTGCCGTCTTTTTTAAGCTTTAGCATAAGCTCCTCTACAAGCTTATCGTCGCCCGATTCAAGATATAAAAGGCGCTCTAAATTGCTTGAAATTATAATGTCCATCGAGGGCGAAACCGTTTTATAAAATTCGCGGTTGGCATTATATTCGCCTGTTGCAAAGAAGTCAGTCAAAACTCTGTTTTTATTTGAAGCGCAAATAAGCTTATTAACGGGAAGTCCCATTTTATATGCAAAATATCCTGCTAAAATGTCGCCGAAGTTGCCGGTAGGTACAACAAAGTTAACCTTGTCGCCAAGCGCAATTTTATTATCCTTTAGCATATCGGCATAGGCAGAAAAATAATAAACAAGCTGTGGAACTAATCTGCCCCAATTTATTGAGTTTGCACTTGAAAGCTTGATGTTTTTTGTTAAAAGCTCTTCCTTAACGCTTTCATCGGCAAAAATATTTTTAACACCCGTCTGTGCATCGTCAAAATTGCCGTTAACTGCGCACACCTTAACGTTTGCACCCGTCTGCGTAGTCATTTGTAACTGCTGCATCTTGCTTACGCCGTCATTAGGGAAGAAAACGGCTATGCGCATACCCTCAACGTCGCAAAAGCCTTCAAGCGCCGCCTT
>JAZSMS010000124.1:0-2637 GCA_045536015.1 Clostridia bacterium | reverse complement strand
TAACATTAAAAACAGCGTAAACTATCCTGCCGCTTCGCTCGCTCGTTCGGGCAAGGCTCGTATCACCGTTTGCCACAAGAACATCAGCAATATGGTAGGCTCGTTTACTGCCGCTATTGCTGCCGCGCAAGAAAACATAAGCGGTATGATTAACGCTTCAAAGGGCGAATACGCTTACACTATTATGGATATCGATGGCGAAGCAAAGCAAGAGACGATCGAGGCTATTAAGAATAATGAAAACGTTATCCGCGTTCGTGTTTTATAATTTTTATTAACAATAAAAAGAGAATTGTTGCACATTTTAAAATTTTGCAAACAATTCTCTTTTTTTATTGCTTTTTTTATTTTTAAATGCTACAATTTTATATATAGTCTATCTTTGGAGGTTTTTATGGCTGTTTATTCGCAATATTTTACAATTAAAACTGACAAGCCCGCACTAACGTATAAAACGGGCGACGAAATTACTTTTTATATTTTCCCCCGCCGCAACAATGGCGGTTGTGACCTTTGCGATAGAGTTGAATATACTATCCGCACCGACGCAGGCGACGTTGTAGAAGGAGTTGTTCCTTGCAACCCCGAGCAGTATGCTACTGTTAAGTATGTAGCAAAGGCATCCGGATTTATCTGTATTACTGCAAAGGCGCAAAACGATCCCGATTCGTTTGCCTTTTACGATATAGCTCCGGGCGACGCCGTTGCCGATAATATTTTTGAGCCAACTCACGCATCAGTTGGCGTTGACGTTGATAAAATAACGTATTCGCAGACTATCCCTGATGATTTTGATGCTTATTGGGCTTCGGTTAAGGCAACTGTCGATGCACATACACCCCGCCTTTTGCTTGCCGACCAATATTTTAATAAAATTCCCGATGATATTTTATGCCTTGATGTGCGCGTTTCTACCCCGCAAGGCAGACCTGCCTCAGGATTTTTATGCATTCCTAAAAAAGAGGGCAAATACCCCATTGTTATGTCATTTATAGGGCAGTCGCTTGCAGGCGCTTCGCCAAGATGGGACCGCAACTGCATTTGCTTTTGCGTTAACCCCCACGGCATCGAAAACGGCTTTCCGTTAAGTGCAATGAACACAAAGTATAAACCTACGCTTTCGGGCTTTGGCTACGACGCCGAAGAAAACAAAAAGCCCGAAACTACCTATTGGCAGGGTATGCTTATCCGCAATCTTTGCGCACTTAAGTATGCTAAAACGCTTGAGGCTTGGGATGGTAATAACGTTATCTGCCGCGGTGGCTCGATGGCGGCGTTTCAATCAATTTTAGTTGCCGCACACGACGATAGCGTAACATTTTTAGATATCGAAGTTCCGGGAATGTGCAATACTTCGTTTATGGATTATCTTCGCCAGAATAAGTCTCGCCACTTAGGCGGCAACGGTTGGATGTATTTTGACGCCGTTGCAAACGCCACGCGAGTTAAATGCCCCACAAACCTTCTTGTTCGCCTTGGCGACCAAACCTGTGCACCTAACGGAATTATGGCGCTTTACAACACTCTTTCGTGCAAGAAAAAGGCTACGTTTGTTCAAGGCGGAGTTCACTCGCACCGCCCGTACGAGATGCGCCAGTTTGTGCTTTCGTCTGACCCCGAAAATCCGCAGGGAATTACTTTGGGCAAATACAAGCATTACTCGGGCAAGCTTGTTGAGGTTGTTGGCCTTGCTAAGCGCGAAGATGAAGAGCTCTTTTTAACAGATACGGGACGGCACTTTCCTATTATGGCTTTTTCTGCCGACGAACAACCGCTTAAAAACGTTATTTATAAGGAAGAGGGTTCTGATAAGCTTTATTCTCTTTGCGAAACAAAATGGTTTGACAGCTTTGTAGAAAACGGAAAGCTTATAACGCACCGTTTTGCATCTTTAAAGGAGTAATTTATGGTAATACAGTATTTTACAATTAAAACCGATAAACCCGCGCTCAGTTACAAAATAGGCGAGGAAATTACGTTTTTTATCTTTCCCCGCCGCAATAACGGCGGATGCGACCTTTGCGACAGAATTGCCTATAAGATAGAAGCCGACGACGGCGGACACGAGGAAGGCATTGTTACCTGCAATCCCGAGCAGTATTGCACCGTTAAGTACGTAGCAAAGGCACCCGGCTTTGTGCGCATTTTAGTTAAAGCGCTTAACGAAGAAACCGCCATTTCGTTTAACGACGTTGCGCCCGGCGATTCAACCGACGATAACTTTTTTTACCCCTTTGCAACTTGCGCTGGTGTAGAAATTGAAAATATTAAGCCTCTTGTTACACCGCCTGAGGATTTTGATGCTTATTGGGATTCGCTTACTAAAAAAGTAGAAGAATTCACACCCGAGCTCATTCTTGCTGACCAATATTTTTATAAAATTCCCGAAGATATCATATGCCACGACGTACGAATTTCTACCCCCGAGGGACGTCCTGCTTCAGGCTATATTTGCAAGCCTAAAAAGGCAGGCAAGTACCCGATTATAATTTCGTTTAACGGCTATTCGCTTGCAGGCGGAGTTCCACGATGGGAGCGCGGTGCTATTTGTATTCACGTTAACGCACACGGCATCGAAAACGGCTTGCCCATTCAGGCTATGAATCAAAAATACGGTAAAACCATTACAAGCCGCTA
>JAZSMS010000099.1:0-5773 GCA_045536015.1 Clostridia bacterium | reverse complement strand
CGACGGCTTTGAATGGTTTGACTTTTTAAAGATAATTCTTATGTGCTTTATTCTTCCTGCTGCACTTTCGCTTGCAATAAGCGAGGGTATGCGCAAGGCAGGCTGGATTATAAAGGGCGATATGCTTTTGAAAAATGAGTAACAAAAAAAGAACGGCATAGCCGTTCTTTTTTTACATCATTTTTTAGTTTAACCTTAAAAATTATTCCTCGGTTACAGGACGGATTTTTCTAAACAAAAGAGTTATTGCCCAGATAGCCGAAATACCAATAAGAGCATAAACTATTCTTGAACCAAGCATTCCGCTTCCGCCAAATATAAAGGCAACAAGGTCAAACGAGAACAGACCCACCAACAACCAGTTAAGCGAACCGATTATTGTAAGTGCCAATGCAGTTTTATCAAGTACCATAATAATTCTCCATTTCTTAAAATAATAAGCCGACAAATTTTTTATCAGGCTGTGTTTTTATTTTTTGCAATGGAGATTTTTTTATTCATTAAAATTTTTTCTTTGTTTTTGCATCGTCAAAAATATTGACATCGGCTTTTTCAAACTCAACTGATTCGGGAAAATCAGAGGGGGTAAAACGGGTAAGAGAATATTCACAAATATCCTTAACGTGCTTTTTTAAAACTATTGGATTTGGAATATCAAGCTGATAACAACAATTTTTTAAGCCGTCAAGCAAAACCTCTTCACTAGGATAACTTTCACAGCAATCACAAACGGCATCGGCAATAAGTCTGCCGTCAGAATAAAGTTTTAACCAAAATTTAAGCATAAAAATTTTTTCTCCAAATGTATTTTTTCTAATTATAACAATTTTATTTAAGGCGGTCAAAGTATATTTTGCTAAATTTTTGACAAAATACAAAAACAAGGGAGAAATTATGGTAATTAATAAAGATAAAGTTTGTGCGCTTTTTGAAAAAGATTTTGATTTTCGCAAGCGCGAATTTAAAAATAAAAATAAAAAATTTACACTTATCTATATAGACGGAATGGTTGATTTAACAAATCTTTCAAGATTTGTTATCGAGCAGATACCGCAGATAGAAAATTTTAAAAAGTCGATAGAGGGCGGCGTAATAAGCTTTTGCGACTATGAATTTGCAAACGATAATCAGGAGATAGTCGAAGCGGTTTTGCGCGGAAAGGCGGCGCTTTTTTATAAAAAAGAGTGCGCTTTATTTGATATGCGCAAAACCGAAGGACGTGCCGTTATGGCGCCTACTGAAGAAAGCTCGGTGCTCTCTTCAAAGGATAGCTTTGTAGAAGAGGCAAAGGTAAATATTTCGCTTTTGCGCAAAAAAATAGTAAGCGAAGCTTTAAAGTTTGAACAAGTTATTATTGGCAAGCAAAGCAAAACGTTAGTGTGCGTTGCTTTTATGGAAAATATTGCCAATAAAAACCTTGTAAAATCGGTTAAGCAAAAACTGGAAAAACTAAACGTTGACGGTGTTTTTACTACGGCGATGATTGAGCAGGCCCTGTCGGATAATTTGTTTTGTCCTTTTCCGCAGGTCGCAATTTCAGAAAGACCTGATAAAATTTGTAAAAACCTTTTGCAAGGCAGGGTAGCAGTTATTGTTGACGGTATTCCTCTTGCATTTATTTCACCTGGTACAATAGGTTCATTAATGGCAACGCCGGAGGATTATTCTTCTAATTTTATTTTTTCTTCAATAGTAAGAACTCTAAGATATTTTTTAATAGGTATCGAAATTCTCTTGCCCGGAGGTTACGTTGCGCTTACTACGTTTCATTACGAGATGATTCCAACAAAGCTTGCACTTTCCATTGCTGAGTCAAAGCTTGGCGTTCCGTTTCCCGTTATATTTGAAGTGCTTTCGATGCTTGCACTTTTTGAGGTTCTTGTTGAAGCGGGCTTGCATATGCCAAAATCGTCGGGTCAGGTTGTTTCTATCGTTGGTGCGCTTGTGGTAGGCGAAGCGGCAATAGGTGTAAATTTAGTCTCGCCTGCGGCAGTGATTATCGTTGCAATTTCGGTTATTTCTTCGTTTGCTATGCCAAATCAAAGTTTTGGAAACGCACTTAGAATTTGGCGAATTGTTATAACTGTTTTAGGCGCGGTTTTAGGCTTGTTTGGCGTTGTTGCGGGTGCAATATGTCTTCTTATTCAGCTTTCAGCACTTGAAAGTTTTGGAACACCTTATCTTTCGCCGTTTGTCGATCAGGGTGTAAAACAAATAAGAAAAGCTCTGCTTGTTGTTCCTGATAAGTCAAACGAGTATAGACCAAGTGAATTAAAAACAAAAAACAAAAGGAGAAGACGATGAAAAAAATAGCGATTATTCTTTTGCTTCCGTTTTTATTCTGCTCGTGCGAGCATAATGAATCAATAGACAAAATGACGTTTGCAAAGATAATAGGCATTGATGCAACAAATGACGGCGTTGAGGTAACGGCAGGACTTAATTTGCCCGAAAGCACAAAGGAAGATAAGCCGAAGAGTGAAACATATTTCGCGTATTCAAAAACACTTGCAGAGGGGATAAATATCATTGACAATATTACTGACGAAAAAGTATTTTACGGGCAGGTTGAGGTGGTGCTTATTTCAGAAGAGCGGGCACGAAAAGGAATAATAGAAATTCTTGACTATTTTGTCAGAACAAATGATTTTCGTTTTGATATGCCTATTGCGATAGTAAAAGGCTTAACGGCAAAGGAAATGATTTTGTCGGTTGAGGATATTTCTAACCAGATAAAAAAGATGTTTTCCTCTAACGAAAGCGTTTCTACCTCGGGCAAAGTTACTTTGGCAAATTTGTTAGAGATGATAGAAGATCCGTTTCATTCGCCGTTTTTACCGTTTTTAGAGCTTAAAGAGCAAGGAATAGAGTTAAAGGGTTACTGTGTTTTTGAAAAGGATAGTCTTAAAGAATTTGCAAACGAAGAAATTTCAACGGGAATAAATTGGCTTAATCAAAAAATAAAAAAACAAATTATAGTTAAAAATATTGAAGGCAGTGACCTTACGTTAAAACTTAGTAATAATAAGACTAAAATAAACTTTGACGGAGAAAAATTTGAGATTGACGTTTCTTTTAAAAGTGAAATTATACAGAGTGACGGCGTTATTCACGAATTTGATGAAAAGGTGCGCAATCAGATAGTTAAAGAACAAAATACGCAAATTTATTCTACAATAGAAAATACGCTTGAATTTTTAAAAGAAAATAAAAGTGACTGTGGAAATTTGGGAAAAAGCTTTTCGGCTAAAAAGGGAAAAGAAGCAAGGGAATTTGAGGAAGACTGGGAAAATGAATTTATAAATTATGATTACGTAATAAAGATAAATTCAAAGGTAAATCCGTCAAAAAGTGCTTCAAAGCCAATAAAGGAGAAGGGTAACGAGTGAAATATATTTTTGTGATAATTGTTTTATGGATGCTACTTAAGCTTTTTGTGTTTAAAAAGTTAAGATATAAGCTTGCGTTTGTTCTGTTTTCTCTTATAGCGGCGGCAATAAGTGTTTTAACTACGTTTTTTGAGTTTTCAATATCGGATATTTTGGAGTTATTATGAAAAAAATTACAGTAAAACAGGCGTGTATGATCGTAATATGTATGATAATTTCGCCTGCGGTACGTCTGTTTAATTCTAATTTATCGGTAGAGGGTAGTAACGACGGGTGGGTCGGAACACTTATTGCAGGTGCACTTATGAGTGTGCTTGTTATTGTTGTTTCAATTATGCTTAAAACGGGCAGAAATTTTTCGCAAATACTGCAATATACGCTTGGAAATACGGTTGGCAGAATTTTTATGGGCTTGTATTTTGTGTGGGGAACGGTGCTTGTTGCGGTGCAGATGCGCTATTCGGCTCAAAGACTTTCCAGCACGATTTATCCTGACATAGATATAGAACTTTTTATTCTAATTTTAACTGTGCTTTGCATTTACGGCCTGTCAAAAGGTCTTTCTACCATTGCACGCGCAAACGAAATTATTTTACCGATAACGCTTGGCGTAATAGTTTTGCTTTTGGCATTGCTTTCTGAAAACATCAAGGTTGATGAGCTTTTGCCAATATATAATACGCGCGAAATTTTTCACGTTGCACTTTGCGATTTTGCAAGCTTTTCGTATATAACGCTTATTTTGTTCTTTAACGACGAGCTTGAAATGCGTGAAAAGTTTAAAAAGTATGCGATAATAAGTGTTCTTATAGTAACTTCGCTTTCGCTGCTGCTGTTTTTAGCGGTTGTAGGAAGCCTTGGTCCGTATTTGATGCAAAAACTCCCATACCCGTTTTTTTCGGTTGTAAAGCAGATTTCTATCGGCGATTTTGTTCAGCATATTGAGGCTTTTGTAATAACGTTATGGATACTTTCTGACTTTATAATTGTAGTATTTTTAGGTGCGTCAATGCTAAAACTCTTTGGGGTGCTTACACATAAAACCGATACCAAGGAATTTATTTTTCCATACTTCTTTTTGTGTGCATCGCTTGTACTATATACGGGAAGAACAAACACAGAGCTAGAAAGTATTTCAGAAAAAATTTTTATTCCTACAAATGCAATTTTGCTCTTTGTTCTGCCTTGCATTTTTTGTATTATTGCAAAAATTAAAGAAAAATCTTGCGCTAAGAAAAAGCAGATGTTATACTAATAAAAAAGATAGTGGAGGTTTGTTTTGTGCTTAATATAGGTTGCCATTTATCTGCTTCGGCGGGGTACGAAAATATGTTTGACGTTGCGTTCTCAATAGGTGCTAATACGTTTCAGTTTTTTACGCGTAATCCACGCGGTGGCAAAGCGAAGGAAATTGATAAAAAAGACGTAGAGCGTTTTTTAGAAAAATACAATAACAGCAACTTTTCGCGCATTTTAGCACACGCGCCGTATACTTTAAACGCTTGTTCGGCAGAAGAACGCACGCGCGAATTTGCGCTTATGGTTATGAAAGACGATTTAAACCGCTTGGAGTACACTCCCGGTCAGTTGTATAATTTTCATCCCGGAAGCCACGTCGGACAAGGTGTTGACAGGGGAATTGAGCTTATTTGCGAGTGCTTGAATACGGTAATGACCAAAGAGCAGTCCACAACCGTTTTGCTTGAAACTATGTCGGGAAAAGGCAGTGAGGTAGGCTCTCGCTTTGAAGAGCTTAAAAAAATAATTGATAACGTTAATTTGCCCGAAAAAATGGGCGTTTGTCTTGACACGTGCCACGTTTATGATGCGGGGTATGATATTGTAGAAAATCTAGACGGAGTGCTTGAAGAATTTGACAAAATTCTTGGACTTGACAGGCTTAAGGCGATACATATAAACGACAGTATGAATCCTTATTCAAGCCACAAGGACCGCCACCAAAAAATAGGACAGGGTTTTATAGGCGTTAAAGCGTTTGAAAATATCATAAATCATCCTAAGTTAAAGGATATTCCATTCTTTTTAGAAACTCCCAACGAGCTCGATGGGTACAAAGAAGAAATTGCTCTTTTGAAAAGTTTATATCGTTTGACATAAATAAAAAAATAAATATAATATTATTATCACGCACTTTTTTGTGCATAATTTGGAGATTTTTATGATAAAGTCAGATGAATTAAGAAGTAAATTTTTAAAGTTTTTTGCATCAAAGCAGCACGCGGTTATTGCCGGTGCCTCGCTTATTCCCGAAAATGATCCCAGTGTTTTATTTACAACCGCAGGTATGCATCCGCTTGTTCCTTATCTTTTGGGACAAGAGCATCCTGAAGGAACACGCTTGACCGACGTTCAAAAATGCGTTA
>JAZSMS010000022.1:0-2187 GCA_045536015.1 Clostridia bacterium | reverse complement strand
AGTCGTGCGAGGAAATTAATCAAAAGCAATTGGTTCTCTCTGCCAGCGCAAAAAACGAGCTGGATACCCTTATGAGCGCAGTTTGCGAGGTTTTAGATCAAACGTTAAAGGCGTTTAAACAAGGTGACGTGCATTCAGCGTTCGTTGTCGAGCCGCTTGAACAGGTTGTTGACGACTTAAAGGAACAAATTCGAAGCAGACATATTTCTCGCCTACAACAGGGCGAATGCACGATATCTGCAGGCTTCGTTCTATCCGATATTCTAACCAATTTAGAGCGAACCTCCGACCACTGCTCAAACGTTTGCGCATGCGTTATGGATATGGCGCACACAAACATGAATCTTCACGAGTCGGTTAGAATCGTTAGAGCGAACAGCTCTGAATATAGGACTAATTACGAAAATTATCTTAAAAAATATACACTTCCCAACAGCTAATTTAACTTTATAAACAACGTTAATAAATATCCACCCGCCTAGCGGGTGGTTTTTCATTTTCGGGCATAGCCCTTGTTCACTGGCATAGTACAAATGTACTCTTTTATTGACCTGCCAGTCATGCATTGATTACTTGCTACCCGTCAACGGGTCACGCGGATCAAAAATGCTCAACTGATCTGCTTCTTTGTCGCATTTTAATTGATTTGCAACATATTCTTGTATCGCTTTAGTGTCTTTACCTACTGTGTCAACATAGTATCCTTTACACCAAAACTCTCTGTTTCGATATGCAAATTTCATATTCCCAAACTTTTGAAATATTATCGTTGCACTCTTGCCCTTCAAATAGCCCATAAATCCCGAAACACTTATTTTAGGTGGAATCGATACAAGAATATGTATATGATCTTGACATACTTCCCCTTCTATTATTTCTATACCTTTCCATTCGCATAATTTTCTTATTATTTCTCTTACTTCTATTCTATGTTCTTCGTAAAATACTTTTCTGCGATATTTTGGCGCAAAAACTATATGATACTTGCAATTCCATTTGGTATGTGCTAAACTATTTGTGGTGTTAGATGATTCTTTCATTTTAATATCCTCCGATTGTGTATTTTGATTTTTGACTGGCAGGTCATACTCTCATTATACACAATCGGAGTTTTATTTCAATACTCATCGGTAAACCTTTTTCCAACCACGCGACTATCGCGTGGTTTTTCTTTATATCAAAAATAAAGGATAGCATTTTTTTGCTATCCTTTTGTTTTTAAGCTTTTAATCATCAATTTCAACCAAGTTATTATAGATTGCACTCAATTGCTTATCCGTTAGCATAAGCTGATTTTTTAAAAAATTTCTGCTTTTTTCTTGCAGTGTTTCACCTTCAAGTTCTGTAAATAACTTATAAAAATCCCTAAACTCGTAATAATTTCTCGAGCGGATACCCCAAATGGAAAGGCTTGTTACCTCGTATTCGTTTAACAAATCCTGCAAATCCATACCCAAAAACGCGCCTAAAACAAATGCAAAAGTGCCCGTTCTGTCAGCTCCTGCCCAGCAATGATAATATATTGGGAAATTGTTTGCGTTCGTAAACGTTTTAAAAAAGTTTTTGCTGTCCTTAAAATACTTTTTATCAAACAAGTGCGCGTAGGGAACGCATGGTATATGCGCTCTGGTTACGCCAAGCGTTTGCGCCGCTGTGTAATGCACCTTGCCAACAGCCTCGATTCGCATGTCGATTTCAGTTTTAAGCCCTATGCGCTTAAGCTCGTTTGCACCGCTTTCGGTTAAGTGCATATGGGTTTCAAACTCACCGCCCCTATACACCAAGCCTTGGCGAATACGGCCACCCTTAACCTTATAACCGCCCATATCGCGAACGTTTGAAATGCCGTCAATTCTTAAAAAGCGCGGAAGCGTTAACTCGGTTTTAAACGTCCAAACGTCACTTCTAACACCGTTTCTTTGAACACACCAATAATAGGTTGTGCCAACCTTTAAATTATACACACTGTAAAAAAGCTGATCGCTAACGTAAACCCAAGCATTTTTAAACTCGCTGTTCTCGGCAACCAGCAAATAGTAGCATCCGCCTTCCGCATGGTGTTCATCAACGGCGTCCTCCCAGCTAAAGGTAACAGGCAAGGGATTGGTTTTATCCGTGCCCGTTCGCTTTAAGTCATACCAATAAAATGCCTCTGCCGCAAGCTCAAAATCTAACTCGGCACGCCTT
>JAZSMS010000136.1:0-3193 GCA_045536015.1 Clostridia bacterium | reverse complement strand
CAATACTGACCTTCTTTATTAAGGCGAATAGCTTCGTTAATAACGTTTTTGTATCCGCGCTTAAAGCGATGATGCATACCACCGTGATTTTCTATAAACTTTGCAAGTCCGCTTGAGGTTATCGAGTCGGTTACTATAACGGCAGGCTTCTTTTCTTCAAGCAAGATAGCCGAAATAAGTGCGATAAGACGGTTGCGGTTAATTTCGTTTCCGTGCGAATCAACTGCACCTGCACGGTCAACGTCGGTATCAAAAATTATACCCAAATCGGCACCGTGATGGATAACCGAACGCGAGATAGACTCCATAGCCTCTTTATTTTCGGGGTTGGGAATATGGTTGGGAAAGCGTCCGTCGGGCTCTAAAAATTGGCTTCCCGTAATATCTGCACCAAGGGGGATAAGCACCTTATTTGCGTAAAAACCGCCTGCACCGTTACCTGCATCAACGGCGATTCTAAAGCCCTTTAAGGGTTTTTCAAAATCTTCGGCATTAACGGCATTGCGTACTTTGTTAACTAAAATGTCCGCATAAATCGAAAGAAAATCAAACTGCGTAAGCGTGCCGTCAATAGCTGCGGGCTTTTTATCCTCTTGCGCAAGCAAAAGAATTTCTTCGATATCGCTTGAGTTAAGACCGCCCTCCTTGGTAAAGAACTTTAAGCCGTTACGGTCAAAGGGAAGGTGGCTTGCGGTAATCTGCACGGCACCGTCACAGTTAAGGTCGGGCACGATACAGCTCATAAACATAGCGGGTGTGCTCATAAGCGAGCAATCAAAGCAATTTGTACCTGAAGCAACAAATGAAGAGATAACTGCAGTTTTAATTCTGTCAGCAGAAAGACGCGAATCGTGACCTACCGAAATTTTAAGCTCGGTAGCGGGTTTGTTTGTCTTTTTTGAAAGCCAGAGTACAAAGGCAAACGCAATAGCGCTTATCTTCTCATCGGTTAAGTTGATTTCTTTGTCGTCCTTTATCGCAACACCGCGAATATCAGAGCCGTTTTTAAGTGATTTCCATTCTTTGTTAAGCATAATTTTCTTCTCCAAGGTTTAATATGATTTTGCAAAATATATTTTAGTGTGAGCCTTTTTGCCACAGTGAACGCACGTGCAGCCATCGGCTTCAAAGTTTTTAAAGGGAACATTTCTTGTAGTTGCACCTGTTTTTGATTTGATTTCGGCTTCACATTCGGTTTCACCGCACCAGGGAGCAAAAACAAAGTTTTTATTTTCGATTGCCTTAACAAACTCTTCCCAATTTTCTGCGTGCGTAGTGTGTGCATCGCGGTGGGCGCGAGCTGCCTCAAGCATATCCTTTTGAATTTGTGTTAAAAGGTTGGCAACCGTTGCTTCAATATTATCAAGCGAAACAAAAAGCTTTTCGTGCGTATCACGACGAACTAAAACACATTGATTTTTTTCAATGTCTTTAGGACCAATTTCAAGGCGAACAGGAACACCTTTCATTTCCCATTCGTTAAACTTCCAGCCGGGCGAGAAATCGCGGTCGTCAAGGTTAACGCGGATACCGTTTTTCTTTAAGAGCGCAAAGAGCTCTTCTGCCTTTTCGGTAACGCCTGCCTTGTGTGCGGCAACGGGAATAATAACCGTCTGAATAGGTGCGATAGCGGGGGGGAACTTAAGTCCGCGCTCGTCACCGTGAACCATTACAACGCCGCCTATCATACGCGTGCTTGTACCCCAGCTTGTCTGGTAAACGTACTTTTGAGTGCCGTCTTTATCTAAAAACTTGATATCGAATACTTTCGAGAAGTGGTCGCCCAAGAAGTGTGAGGTTCCTGCCTGAAGTGCTTTTCCGTCAAGCATCATAGCTTCGATAGAATAAGTTTCGGCAGCGCCTGCAAACTTTTCTTTTTCGCTCTTTCTGCCACAAAATACGGGGATAGCAAGAACATTTTCGGCAAATTCGCGATAAACCTCAAGCATCTTTAAGGTTTCTTCACGAGCTTCTTCTTCGGTAGCGTGGATGGTATGACCCTCTTGCCATAAAAATTCGCTTGTGCGAAGGAAGGGGCGGGTTGATTTTTCCCAGCGTACAACGTTGCACCACTGATTGTATAAAAGAGGAAGGTCGCGCCAGGACTGTACCCATTTAGAATACATATGGCAGATTATAGTTTCGCTTGTGGGGCGAACAACAAGTCGTTCGGCAAGCTGCTCATTGCCACCGTGAGTAACCCAGGCTACCTCGGGGGCAAAGCCTTCAACGTGCTCGGCCTCTTTGGATAAAAAGCTTTCGGGAATAAACAAGGGGAAGTATGCATTTGTGTGGCCTGTTGCCTTAAAACGCGCATCCATTTGCTGTTGAATAAGCTCCCAAACGGCATAACCATAGGGACGTATAACCATAGTTCCCTTTACAGGACCGTAGTCAACCATCTCGGTCTTTAAAACTACGTCGGTATACCACTGCGGAAAATCAGTGTTTATGTCAGCTATTTGCTGAACGAATTGTTTCTCTGCCATAAAAAACTCCTTAAATAAAGTAGATTTATAATATACTTTATTATTATATTTATATATTCACGTTTTGTCAAACACAAAGCAAATAATAACTTGTAAAAACTTAAAAACAAATGTATAATAGTATTGGTGATATTATGTTTGGCTTTGTTTATGCAAACAAAAACGGGTTAAGTAAAGAAGCGCAGGATGTCTATCAGGCGTATTATTGCGGGCTTTGCAAAAGCTTAAAGCAGTTTGGTGCTTCCAGCAGATTAACGCTTAATTTTGATATGGCGTTTTTAGCGCTTTTTTTAGATTCGTACAAAAGTGAAAAATGTGAAATTCTGCGCGGAAAATGTGCGCTTCATCCTAAAAGACCATGTTTGTTTTTAAAAAATGACAACCTTTTATATTCGGCAAAGATGAATATTTTGCTTACTTATTATAAGCTCGACGATGACGTGCGCGATGATAAAAGCGTTTTTGCATTTTGTGCAAAAAAGGCTTTGGAAAAAAATGCAAAAAGCATACTAGCCGAATATCCCGAAAAGGCGCGGGCGATAGAGGAATCGCTTAATAAGCTCTATTCGTACGAAAAAGCCGATCTGCACGATTTTAATAAATGCGCCGATGCATTTGGCGAGATGCTTGGCAAAATTTTTGATAAGGACAATAATGATAAAAAGCTTTACGGCTTTGGCTTTTCGCTTGGCAGGGCAATCTAC
>JAZSMS010000103.1:0-22312 GCA_045536015.1 Clostridia bacterium | reverse complement strand
ACGAGATGGAAAAGATATGGAACCAAAGCAATTTTTATGAAACAAACTAAAGTTTATGTTATAGGCGGTGGCCCTGCAGGCATAATGGCGGCTGCAAAAGCGGCACAGGATGGGGCAGAGGTAGTCCTTGTTGAAAAAAATCAAAAGCTTGGTAAAAAGCTTTTTATAACGGGCAAGGGCAGATGCAACGTAACCAATAATTGCGAAATTGAAGATTTTTTTGCATCAGTTGCCCATAACCCGAAATTCTGCTATTCTGCACTATATACGTTTGGTCCGCAGGATACGATGTCACTTATAGAAGAAAACGGAACACCGTTAAAGACAGAACGCGGCTTGCGCGTTTTTCCGCAAAGTGATAAGTCAAGCGATATCATTAAGGCATTTGAAGCGCTTTTGAAAAAAAGCGGCGTAAAGGTTATGCTTGATACTAAGCTTGACGATATATTGCTTACTGACGGGCGCGTAAGCGGTGTAAAATTAAACGGCAGGGTTTTTTCTTGCGATAAGCTTATTTTAGCACTTGGTGGTGCAAGCTATTCTTCAACGGGCTCGGACGGTGCGTGGAAGAAAATGCTTGAAAATTTAGGACACACGGTTGAACAATTTTCGCCAGCGTTAGTACCGCTAAAAAGCAACGAAAAACTTATTTGCTCGCTTCAAGGACTTTCGCTTAAAAACGTTACGTTAAAGGCGTTTGAGGGAAAAAGACGTATTTTTGAAGAATTGGGTGAAATGCTTTTTACGCATTTTGGAATTTCAGGTCCCCTTGTTTTATCGTTAAGCAGCAGAATAAAAGATTTTTCTGCACTTAAGGTCTTTATTGATTTAAAGCCCGCATTAACGCGCGAGGTGCTTGATGCAAGATTATTGCGCGACTTTACAAAATACGGATCTAAAACTCTTAAAAATGCTATGCAGGACTTGTTGCCTTCAAGGCTTATTTCCGCGGTAATCTGCAAGGCAGAGCTTGACGAAAATATGCCGATAAGCAATTTGATGGCCCAGCAAAGACAAGCACTTGTCGAAACGCTAAAGGGTTTTGAGGTAACGGTAAACGGCTTTGGTGAATTAAACGAAGCAATAGTTACGCGTGGCGGTGTTACAGTTAAACAAATTGATTCTTCTACTATGCAAAGCAAAATAGTTTCTAACCTTTACTTTGCAGGAGAAATGATTGATATCGACGCCTATACAGGTGGATTTAATATTCAGCTTGCACTTTCTACCGGCTTTTTGGCAGGGGCAAGCGTACAAGGAGAATTTTAAGTGAAAATAGCTCTCGACGGCCCTGCAGGTGCAGGTAAAAGTACGGTAGCAAAGGCTATTGCAAAACAACTTAATATAACTTATCTTGATACGGGCGCAATGTATCGCACGGTTGCAGTATTTATGCTTTCAAAAGGAATTGAGCCCGATGAGCCCGAGATTGTTGAGCAAGAGCTTAAAAATATTAAAATTGAAATAGAGTACGAAGACGGAACGCAAAAGATGATTCTTTGTGGCGAGGATGTTTCGCAAAAAATACGCGAAAATCATATTTCCGGTTACGCATCACGCTTTTCGGCAATACCTGCGGTAAGAGTGTTTTTAGTTAAAATGCAGCAGGAGCTTGCAAATAAGTACGATTGCATTTTAGACGGCAGAGATATAGGAACGTGCGTTTTACCTGATGCCGAGCATAAATTCTTTTTAACTGCCGATTCTGCCGAGAGAGCAAGAAGAAGAACAAAAGAACTTATTGAAAAGGGCTTAGAGGCCGATTTTGATAAAATTAAGGTAGAAATTGAAAAGCGCGACTATGATGATTCGCATCGCGCAGTTTCGCCACTTAAGCAAGCAGAAGATGCTTTGCTTGTTGATAGTACCAATATGACTGCCGACGAGGTTGTCGAGTTTATAATTTCTAAAGTAAAAGGCTGATTTTTAATATGCGTAAGGTTATACGGCAAATAGTAAAGTTTGTTTTACTTTTGCTTAGCCGAATAGAAATAATTGGAAAAGAAAATATAAAAGACGGTAACGTGGTTTACGTTTGCAACCATCAATCTATTTTTGATATTGCAATTTTATTTATCAGTTTGCCGCAAAACACGTTTTTTATGGCAAAAAAAGAATTGTTTAAGTTTAAGCCGTTTGGCGCTTTGCTTAAAGCGGTTGGCGTTTTTCCGGTTGACAGATCAAAGGCAGATTTAAAAGCTATTAAGTTTGCTTGCAGTAAGCTTAAAGAAAATAACAATCTTCTTATCTATCCGCAGGGAACAAGAACAGGGCAAAGAGAAATTTCAAGACAAGAAATGCACGGCGGAACGGGTTTGATAGCTCTTAAGCAAAATAGCACGATAGTGCCGATGATGTTTTTAAACAGACCCGGTCTTTTCAGAAAGAACACTTTTGTTATCGGAAAGCCGATGGACACTTCTAAATTTAATGATATGAAGCTTAATTCTGGCAATCTTTCGCTTTTTACAGATGATCTTATGGTTGTTATGAATTCGCTTTTAGAAGGAAAATGATAATAATTGCAAAAAGCGCCGGCTTTTGCTTTGGCGTTAAAAAAGCGGTAGAAACCGTTGAAAAAAGTATAAATGAATATTCGCCCTTATACACGTTTGGGGAGATTATACATAATCCGCAGGTTGTAGAAAGACTAAAACTGCGCGGAGTTAACCCAATTGAAAATATTGACGAAATACAAGACGGTACTGTAATAATTCGCAGTCACGGTGCACCAAAGACTATTTTTGACAAATTACGACAAAAAAATATAAAAATTATCGATGCAACGTGCCCTTTTGTGGCAAGAATTCAAAAAATAGTGCAAAAAGCTTTGCAAAAAGACGAATTTATTGTTATAATAGGCGAGAGGAGTCATCCAGAGGTTATCGGTATAAGCGGTCATTGTGAAAACAGAGCCGTTGTTGTAAATTCTCAGGATGAAGCAAAAAATATAATTACCGATAAAAACGTCTGCGTTGTTGCCCAAACTACAACGCGCAGAGATTTATATAATAATTTAACAAAAATTATTAAAGACAACAATCAAAATGTAGAGGTCTTTGACACCATTTGCGATGCAACGGGGCAAAGACAAAGCGAAGCGGAAGAAATTGCCGCTAAGGCAGACGTTATGATTGTTATCGGCGGAAAACAAAGCTCTAATACCGCCAAACTTTTTACTATTTGTAGCGAAAAGTGTAAAAATACCTATGCGGTTGAAAAATCAGAAGATGTTTTGACCTTAAAAATGAATAAAAACGATATCATAGGAGTAACCGCCGGTGCTTCCACCCCGGATTGGTTAATAAAGGAGGTTGTGGATAGGATGAGTGAGATTATGACAGAGGAATTTGATTTTGCCAAAGAAATGGAAAAGGCACTGTCAACAATTCGTCCCGGTAGGGTCATAAGCGGAAAGGTAATTGAAGCTAAGCCCGAAAAGGTAACAGTAAATATCGGCTATAAATCAGACGGTATCATCACAGCAGAGGATCTTGCTGCTTGCGGCGAGAGTTTTGAGAAGTTTGCTTCGGGTGATGAAATTGAGGTTGAAGTCGTAAAAATAAATGATGGAGATGGAAACGTTATACTTTCAAGAAAAAAAGTTGTTTTGCGTGAAGTTGCAGACAAGACTCTTGGCGCAATAAGCAACGGCGAAATTTTTGAAGTAACAATTAGCGAAGCAGTTAAGGGTGGCTTAATTGCAGATTACAACGGTTTGAGAGTATTTATTCCTCGTTCGCAGATACGTGCAAACGGTTTTGCTAAAAATGTTGATGAGTTTGTTGGAAAAACACTTCGCGTTAGAGCTATTGATATTGATGAAAAATATCGCAAGGTAGTAGCAACTCACGGAGCTATTATTCAGGAAGAAAGACAAGCTGCAGAAGATGCTGCTTGGGCAAAGCTTGAAGAAGGTGCTACCGTTACGGGTGTTGTTCGCAGACTTACCGATTTTGGTGCATTTGTTGACCTTGGCGGTATTGACGGTTTAGTGCATATTACCGATATTGCTTGGTATCGCATTTCAAAGCCTGCAGACGTACTTTCGGTTGGTCAGGAAATTGACGTTAAGATTTTAAAACTTGACAGAGAAAACAACAGAATTTCGCTTTCGTATAAGGCACTTCAGCCGCAGCCTTGGGAAAATGCCGAAGAAAAATACGCTGTTGATACTGTTGTTAAGGGTACGGTTGTTCGTCTTACAACGTTTGGTGCTTTTATTGCACTTGAACCCGGAATTGACGGATTGGTTCATATTTCTGAACTTTCTAACAAGTACATAACCAAGGTAGAAGAGGCTGTTAAGGTTGGTCAAGAGGTTGAGGCACTTGTTTTAGACGTAGACGTTGATAAAAAGCGTATAAGCCTTAGCATTAAGGCACTTATTCCTGAAGAGGAATTAGTTGAAGCAGTTGAAGAAGCAGAAGAAGCTGAAGAGACTGTAGAAGAATAATTTTAAAAGCCCGAAAATTTCGGGCTTTTATTTAAAGGATGGTTTTATGTCGGAGATAAACAGAAAATATTTATTTAAAATGTCGGCAATGGATGAAGAGGATGCTTTTGACCCTGCGGATCTTTCGCCAGAAGAATTGTATTCTGTTGGCAGAAGTAATGCATCAAAGTTTAAAGATAAATATAAGTCTTATTATGATGATATAAAAACCGATAATAAGCTTAGTAGAGAAGATTGGTAAAAACAGACCTATTAAGGTCTGTTTTTTTATCGGTTAATAACATTTTGTGTTGAGTAGGGATAAAAATCACAAGAGAAAAAGTCGGTTTGAGGCTCTATAGCGCGTGTAGATGCGGCGTTAAAGGAAAGTGAGCCTGACGAAGAAACGCAAACGGGCATTTTAGAGGTAATATAGGCTATTACCGCCGCATCGGCAATTCCGCTTAATGTGTTTTCGCTTGTAAAGGTTAATTCGTCAATAAAAAAAGAGAAATCTACCGTAAGGTTAGTAGGCCACATAGAAGCGGACGGCGTTTTCATATTTAGGCAAACAGGAAAGGTAAGCGTGCAGGGCAGAATATATCTTACCCCCGAAACTACGTAAACTAAGTTTCCTTGCAAATTCAAATTACCGCAAAGGTCGGTAGAGCAGGCGTGTGGTGTAACGCTTAAAGTGCTTTGTGCTTCTAAGATAGTTCCGGTTCCGCTTGCATAAAGCGGCGTAGCATTTGTAAGAGCGTTAGAAAGCACAACAGAAGCACTTTCACGGCTTATTTCTATACGCACGTTATCAAAAATGCGCTCGGCTAATATTGCAATTCCATTTCCATCATTTATACCGCAGGTATTACAAACATTCATATAATTCCCCCTTTTTAAGAAATTATATGAGCCAAAAATAAAAAAATTCCCTTTTAAAAGGGAATTAAGAAAAATCGGTATATTGGGTACTTGTTTTTTTCTTTTTTGCAGGAACGGTAGCGTAAATTGCTATGAACGAAAGTACGCATCCTAAAACAAAAGAAAAAATAATAACGTATGGAGTAGAAGCACCGTCTAAATATTCAAATATAGTATAAAGCTCTGTTTGCGATAAAAACAGGTAAAAAAACGACGAAATACTGCCAAGCAAAAGAGAAACCAGACACAAAATAAAAACCTTTAAAAATGGCTTTAAAATGCCTTTATAAATAAATAACTTTGTAAATAAAATTCCTGCCAAGTAACTCCAAACCGCAGATATTTGCGGAAAGTAGCAATTAGAAAAGAAAATAAGTGCAGTAAAAATAATTTCAAATCTTATTATTTGTAAAATAAAATGCGAAGAGTAAAAGTTGTTTTTAATTTTTAAAAACAAATCAGAGATAACCATAAAAACTCCAATAAACTTATCTTTGCAATTATTATACCACAAAAGTAAGATAAATACAATAAAAAAATGCCCGCTAATGCGGGCATAATTTTTAATCATCCATCTTTGCTAATTCGGCTGCTATCTTAGGAGCAAGAGCTTCTTCTTCTGCCTTAAAGATAATATCGTAGAACTTAAGCAGCATAGGAGCGTTCCAAGCAATACCTGTGTTAAACGAGTTACCGCCAATAGCGTGAATTGCTGCAACCGAGGTTGTTTGACCACCGATATAACTGTCGTAAACAAGTGAAAGAAGCTTAACAGCATTTGCAATACCCTTTTCAATAAGCTCGTCAACACTGTCAACGTATGTATAGCGAGTATCCCAAGGTGATAGCCACTGCTCGTGCTTTTCGTTCATAAAGTCGATATCAGCTTCGTGGCCGGAATAAACGGTCTTTGTAAAGAAGCCGCGGGTAAACTCTTTTGAAAATGCTTCATAGATAGCAGTTATGGGCTTTAATAAACCGGGCTTAATACGCTTTTTAAGCATAGCGTTCATATCTTGATAAGATTTGATAACCTCTTCACGTGAAACGTCTTTACCATAAATGGTCTTGATATTTACGGGGTACATACGGCAAATCTCTAAAAGCTCGGCATAAGTAACCCAGAAAAGCTCGTCAATTTTCATATCTGCAGGAGTTTTATCAAGCTCTTTTTTAAGATAAATCTCGTCAATGGCATTGTTGATACGCTTGCGGTAAATACCAAAACGCTCGGGCAACGGTGCATTGGGGGTTATAAAGCCTGCGCGGTAGAGAATATATGGGTTAACAGCGCAGTCAATAGAGTAGTGGATAAGATAACCGAGGAAGTAGGGAAGAATAATTTCCTTATCGGCATCCTCCTGCTTTGCAATGTAGCGATAGATAAGGGACATCCACTCGTCAACAGAACGCTCGTGAAGCATCATTGACATACGGTGAATACTTGTATCGCCTTTTAATGGGGTACCAAAATAATTAAAGAAATCGGGACCCTGAAGACCTAAGTCGAAAACGCCTTTGTGTTTGTCAATACATTCTTTAACAGTAGCAGGGAGTTGATTATAAACCTTTTGACCTGCAACGTAATGGGTAAAAAATCCTGGCATAAACTGTACACTCCTAACAGTATATATTTTTACTTATATATTATAATATATTTTTTGCCGTTTGAACAGTAGTAATTTTCAAAATAATGCACAAAATTTAAAGTTATTTTGTATATTAAGACAAATTTACTTGATATCTGCGCAAAAATACGTCGTTTTTTTTATCAAAAACAGTATTTAAAAAAATTCCGCCGTTATGTTCTATAATAGCGGCACTTGCTAAATTGTCGTCGCGACAGGTTATTATAACGCTATTAAAGTTTTTTTCTTTGCATTTTTCTAAAAGAAGCTTACACATAAGCTTACCGTAACCAAGACCGCGCTTTGACGGTAAAACACCGTAGCCTAATTGACCTTTATAGATGACATTTTCCTTTGTTGCCCGATGCCTTATGTCTCCTTGAGCATAAACGTGGCCGTTATCGTCAACAAGAAAATAACGGGTATAAGGAGAAGTTGCAAGCGAAAGTCCAAGACCTGATGAATGCTTTATGCAGGTGCGCACAAAATAAGGAAAAATTTCAGGCTCGGTTATTTGTAAAAAAGGTGTACCAAATGCTACGTAATCGTCAATCATATCGGCAAAAGCTGAAAACGAAAGCTCGTCAGCAGTAATTAAATACATATTTTCACCTTAAACTACCGCTAAATGCGTAGTTAAAAACATACCAAAAAGCATAACGTAGGTAGAAATTAAGGCTGTAAGTTTTATCAAATAATATGCTTTGTCGGTATTTTTTTCTTTGTTATAAAGGGTTTGTAAAAGCATTGCAGTAACGGGCAATAAAAGCGTTATAAAAAAGTATAAATTTACTGCCCAGGCAGGAAACGCAATATGAAAATAAAGCAATACTACAAAAACTAAAATTGCTATGGGAAAAAGAACCCATAAAATATTTCGTAACGCTTTCATTAGTTTTTAAGGCTCTGCAGGGGAGCGGGAATTCTTCCTGCACGTGAAATAAATTTTTCGCAGCTTGTGTTTTTTACTGCCATAATAGGTGCTTCGCCCAAAAGTCCACCAAAGCTTACGGTTTCGCCAACCGTTTTGCCAATAACGGGAACAAGACGTACTGCGGTTGTCTTTGAGTTTACCATACCGATAGCAGCTTCGTCTGCAATAATTCCCGAAATTGTAGAAGCGGGAGTATCACCGGGGATTGCTATCATATCAAGACCTACCGAGCAAACACATGTCATAGCCTCAAGTTTTTCAAGCGATAAAATACCCGAAGCGGCGGCATTTATCATACCGATATCTTCACTTACCGGAATAAATGCGCCCGAAAGTCCGCCAACGTAGCTTGATGCCATAACACCACCTTTTTTAACGGCATCGTTAATCATTGCAAGTGCGGCAGTTGTGCCGGGGCCACCGGTAGAAGAAAGCCCCATTTCTTCTAAAATATGCGCAACGCTGTCTCCCATAGTGGGGGTGGGGGCAAGCGATAAGTCAACTATACCAAACTGTGCGTCAAGTGCTTCTGCGGCGCGTGATGCAACTAACTGTCCCATACGCGTAATTTTAAATGCAGTTTTTTTAATTTCTTCTGACAATTCGCCTAAAGAAGCGTTTGGAAGTTTTTCAAGCGCGCATTTAACAACGCCGGGACCGCTTACGCCTACGTTTATAACGCAGTCACCCTCGCCACCGCCTAAAAATGCGCCTGCCATAAAGGGATTATCTTCAACCGCATTACAGAATACAACAAGCTTGGCACAACCGATAGAAGAAGCATCCTTTGTTGCCTCGGCAGTTTTAACTATAATTTCGCCCATAGTTTTAACTGCGTCCATATTAATACCTGCTCGGGTTGAACCTATATTAACTGATGAGCAGATATGCTCGGTTGAAGCTAAAGCCTCGGGGATGCTTGCAATAAGCGCGGCATCGCCGGGGGTTATTCCCTTTGGAACAAGTGCCGAAAAACCACCTAAAAAGTTAACGCCTGTTTCGATTGCGGCGCGCTCGAGTGCAAGTGCAAAGGGAACGGCATCGTTACTTCTGCAAGCAGAAAAAACATGAGAGATAGGGGTAACCGAAATACGCTTGTTTATTATCGGAATACCAAGCGAATTTTCTATCTTTTCGCACTTTGTAACTAAATGCTCTGCCTTGCGGCAAATTTTTTCGTAGATGCGGTCACAAGCTTTTTTAGGATCACTGTCGGCGCAGTCAAAAAGCGAGATGCCCATAGTTACGGTTCTTACGTCTAAATGCTGGTTATCCAGCATTTGAATAGTTTCGTTAATTTCGTTAAAGTTAATCATAGCAACCTCTTAAAGTCTGTGCATCGAATTAAAAATTTCTTCGCTCTGAATGCGAATTTCAAGGTCTGTAATATCAGAAAAAGCCTTTTGCAAGCCTAAAATATCGTATTTTGAAGCGGATAAATCAATAACCATTACCATTGTAAAATAGTCGTGCAAAATGGTTTGTGTAATATCAAGAATATTAACGTTGTATTCTGCCAAACGTCCGCTAATTGATGCGATAATACCAACTCTGTCCTTGCCGATAACTGTTAAAATAGCTTTCATAATATTCTCCTTAATCGTTTAATGTTATTTCAATTATTATATTTCTAAAAGTGCGTGCAACAAAGGTTTGACCTGCCTTTAACTCGGGCTTATCAAGTGTGCTGACAAAATAGAGAGTGCGCTCAAACGTTTCGTGTTCTTCTAAATAAGTAACGTTAATGGAATTTAAACGCAAGCCGTCGTGCTCAGTAAAAATATCGTTACTTACAAAAGTATATGTTTCTTCCTGAAGAATACCTTCGTTAACGTCTTTAAATAATTTTATAAGCTTTAAATGCTCATAAACCGCGGAATAGTAAAAAACAAGGCAAACGATAACGCCTATAACGCCTACTGCAATAGAAATTAATAAATTGTCAAGCGTAAATGAAAAGGCGTATAAAGTAATAAAAAGTGCGCAAATAGCAATAAAAATTATTAAATTGCGCGAAGATTTATTTTCGATTTTTTTAATTTTTTCACCTGATAAAAGCTGCATACAAGCACCTCTTTATAAATTTGATATTATTATAACACAAATAATAAAAAAAGGCTATAAAAAGATTAAAAAAGGCTGAAAAAATCAGCCTTTTTGTGTTTGATTAAGTTGCTTCGGAAAGCTCTACTTCAATTTGTATAGGTGTTTGCGAATACTGTACCGAAAAACCGCTTATATTTGCTCGGTAAACGGTCAAAGTTACCTTTTCACCCGGTCTTTTCTTTAAAAGATACGACGAGTATTCGGCAGAAGAAGAAATCTTAATATCATCGATAGCCGAAATTATATCATACTGCTTAATGCCTGCGTTTGCTTCTTTTTCGCCGTTAACTTTAGTTACGCAAAGACCTGTTGGAATTGTATTCCAGCCTGTAATTCTGAAAACACTTGACGGAAGTGCAAGCGAAAGATTAAGCGTTGCGCGGTTTTTAACGTGACCGTAGGCGAGAAGGTCGGCAATAATAGGCGCCGCCTCGTCATAAGTTATGGCAAAGCCCATATTTTCGTATCCATCGGCAACAATTTTAGAAGACGTAATGCCAATTACGTTTCCGTACATATTAACCAAGGGACCGCCACTGTTTCCGGGGTTGATTGCGGTATCGGTCTGTATGCAGTACATAACGTAGCCGGTGCTTGAATCTTGTACGGCACGGTTTAAAGCCGAAATTATACCAAGCGTTACACTTGAAGAAAATTCAAGTCCGCCGGGGTTACCGATAGCCATAACCTGCTCGGCAACAGAGGAAGATTTTGCCGAAGAAAACGTTGCGGCAACAAGATTTTTGCCCGTAGGGTCTATTTTTAAAAGAGCAAGGTCTGTAACGGTATCACTGCCAATAACCGTAGCATCGCAAATAATATCGTTTGAAAGAACTACCTGAACTTTTGACGCGCCGTCGATAACGTGAGCGTTTGTTATTATATATCCGTCAGAACGCGAGATAATACCGCTACCTTCGCCAAAGAGTGATTCTTGAGAGGATGCTCCGAAATAAGAATCGGTTGATTTGTAGCACTGAATGCATACAACGCTTGGAATAACCTTTTCGGCTACCTGAGTTGGCGTTAAAATCTGCCCTTCTACAATCTGAGGTGTTGGGGTTGGTGCAACCTGAACAATACTTTCAAAAGCAGAATCGGGAGCTTCGGCATTTGTTTCAGGAGTGGGTGAGGTAAATATAGTATCTACCGATTTGCCTGAGGAAACAAAATAAATGTTTATGCACAAAGCCGTAACGGTAATAGCCAATAAAACTGCTATAATTGCTACAAAGCAACCTCCGCTTTTTTTGCGTTCTTTTTTTGCGTGATTAACGTTTGTAGAATACGTTGAATTGGCATTATAAGTGTATCTTATATCCGATTGCTCTGTAGCCTGCTGTTGATGCTCAAACGACGTTTGCGGATTTTCAGTTTGATTAAAGGTGTTGTTTTCGTTATCGTACATAAAAACTCCTTAAAAAATTAATTGCAATTAATATTATAATGTCTAATTATGAAAAAACTATGATAATGCGATAAAAAAATAAAAAAGCGAAAGAAAAACTTTCGCTTTAATAATACCCTAAAATTTTAAATTAGTCAACACTGTAGGGAAGAAGAGCAATAGCGCGTGCACGCTTAATAGCGGTTGCAAGCTCGCGCTGATGCTTTGCACAAGTACCAGTCATTCTGCGGGGTTGAATTTTACCGCGCTCGCTGATGAACTTGCGAAGCTTAGCAACGTCTTTGTAATCGATTGCATCAACTTTATCTACGCAGAATTGGCAAACTTTTCTTCTGGGTTTGCGATTGCCACGCATTTTCTTAAAATCCTTTTCGGACATAACAATAACCTCCTGATAATTTTTAGAACGGTATATCCTCGTCGTCTACCGTTTGCATATTCTCGCCAAACGGGGGAACGCCAAAGCTTGCGGCTCTTGCCGAATCGTTCATAGCACCGTCAGAAGCGTTGTTAGGACGTGCAAGGAACTGCACTTCTTCTGCAACAACCTCGGTGATATAGCGCTTTGAACCGTCGGGAGCATCATAGGAACGCGTTTGAATAGAGCCTGAAATAGCGGCTTGACTGCCCTTATGCAGATATTTAGCGCAGTTTTCGGCCTGTGCTCTCCAAACTACTATCGGAATAAAATCAGCCTCTCTGGTCTGCGAATCTCTGCTTTGAAAACGACGCTGTACCGCTAAAGTAAAGGTACAAACTGAAATGCCGCTTCCTGTAGCTCTGAGCTCGGGTTCCTTGGTGAGGTTACCAATAAGCATTACTTTGTTCATAATAAATACTCCATTAAAAAATTTTTACGCTTCTTTCTTAATTACGATAAAGCGCATGATGTCTTCGTTGATCTTGAAATTTCTTTCAAGCTCGGCAGGGAATTCGGCTGCAGAAGAGAAGTTCATAAGAACGTAAAAGCCTTCGTTTAAGAAATTAATCTCGTAAGCTAACTTCTTAACGCCCTGTTCTTCAATACCGTCAACAACACCGTTGTTCTCAGTAACAAGTGCTGCAAACTTGTCGATAACCGCCTTAATAGCTTCACCTTCAAGTTTGGGATTGATGATATAAAGAGCTTCGTATTTATTCATCTATCGTCACCTCCTTATGGTCTTTGGTCCTCAAAAATGAGAACAAGGAAATTTATCTGCCTATCCATAATACCATAATATTGGCAATATTGGCAAGCAGTTTTTACAAAAATTTACTTAATTTGAACAAAATCGTTGGCATTAAAGAAATATACGTATGCGCTGACCTTGCTTTTGGGGTAAAGCGCCTCTAAAGCAGAAGCATATATCAGTAATTGTGAGCGGTGTTTTTGTGCTTGCTCTTCGATTGTTGTGCGTATTACGTCTGTTTTGTAGTCAAGCAAAACTATATCGTTTCCTTCAAAGAAATAGCAGTCGATAATACCTTGAATAAGTGCCTCGTCACCGCTTTCTTGTATGGGAACAAGCTTGCAGAATGAGCGTTCACGGTTTACACTTTTAGAATTTTTAATTCTTTGACAAAGTGGAGAGGCTAAAAATGCATCAATTTGCTCAAAGGGAAGTGCGTCGTATTCTTGCTTGGAGATAATGCCCTGTAAGAGCATAGTGTTAGCCTGTTCAAGCGCGCAAGGACCCGAAAAATCAACGTGCTCCATAAAAAAGTGTACGACAGTACCTTTTTGTGCACCGACGTATTCTACGTCTTCAAACGCAGGCTTTCTCAGCATAATGCGCTGATGAACGGCAGAGTGCTTACTTGGTGAAATTTTTGTGCGTTGCGTAATAGCCGATTTATAGGGATATTCCCAATTTAAAGCAGACTCCAGTTTGTTAACAAAAGCAGCTTTGTCAAACGTTTGTGAACTATGACTGTACTTTTGCAGAACTGCTTGACTTGAAAGAGGGTTAAATACTGAAATTGTCCAATTACTTTTAGTAAAAATGGGTTCTTGAGAAATATTTGCAAACGCGCGCAGTTCATCTCCATCTTTATGGAATGCAAGTAAAGGTAGGATAATTGCAGAGTAAGAAGAAAAACGTAAAAAGTTTATTCTGTCGGGAAAATTGAGCTTTGCTAAAAGCGTATTTTCCGATTCTTCCGAAGCGCAGATAATAAGCTTGCTCTGTGCGCGCGTAAGTGCAACGTATAAAAGCCTTAATTCTTCGTTTGCGCGAGTACGGTTTTCTTCAAGTTTTTGGGCAACAGAAGAAAAGGTATCAAGTTTTTGCGTAGTATCTCTTTGTGTAATAAGCTTTTTAAAACTGATGCCAAGCTTATCACTTATTGAAATAGTAGGTGCACTTTTGTTGTTTCCGCTTGTAAAATTGCGAGATGCGCCTGCTAAAATAACGATAGGAAATTCAAGACCCTTACTTTTGTGTATGGTAAGGCAGTGTACGCTGTTATCGTTTTTATCGATCACGGCGGGCTCGGCTTCGGAGCCGGATGATTTTATTTTTTGCTTATAATAGCTAATAAAGTCATAAATTCCGCCGCCAACGTTTGTTACGTACGTTTTTGCGCAGGCAATAAATTTATCCATAGCCGCAAGATGAACTTCTCCACCGGGCATAGCAGCAAGGCGGAAAATGTAACCCGTTTCATTATAAACGTACTCGATAAACTCAAAAAGCGGCATTGTAAGAGAAAGTGAACGGTAAGAGTCAATCTTTTTAATAAAAGCATCGATTTTTTCCTTAATCGGATCGTTTTCGGGGTACGAAATCAGTCTGTCCCAAAAATATTCGTTGTCGGTCTTAATCTTTATTTGCGAAAGTTCTTCGGCAGAAAAACCACCTATACAGCTTAGCAAAACTGATAAAAGATCAATGTCACTACGCTTTTGGGTAAGAACGCATAAAAGCGAAAATATAACAAGCTCTTCGTTATCAAATTCTAACGTTCCACTGTTTAATGAAGCGGGAATACCAAGTGCTTCTAACTTGCGGCAAAAGAACGCGGCAGAGGAGTTATTTCTTGTTAAAATTGCAATATCACCATAGGTAACGGTGCGTTCTGTTCCGCTTGATGGGTCAGTTATTTTTTGACCGATTATTGCTTTTATTCGGTTTGCAATTAAAACAGCTTCGTCCGATGCTTTGTTTTCTTTATCACTTATGCAAACTAAAAATTCGTTTGCACTATTTTGGTCTAAAACACCTTTTTTATGTTGGGGGGAGGTGAGGTCGTCACTCGGCTTTAATGCGGCGGCAGAATCGTACTCTATATCGTTATCTTCTGCGTTCATCAAGTTAGAAAATATAAAGTTTATGCCGTCAATAACCTCTTTGTTAGAACGGAAATTGTTTGCAAGGTCAATAACTGTGCCAAGAGCCGAGGTCTTTTTATATTCGTTGTATTTTTGCGTAAAATGCTCGGGACGCGCAAGCATAAAGCCGTAAATACTTTGCTTTACGTCACCTACAAAAAACAGGTTATTCCCGCGCGATAACTTATGTACTATCCAGTCAAGCATATCGTTTACGTCCTGATATTCGTCAACAAAAATAAAGTCGGTTTCGTTTTTTAAATTTTCTAAAATATCCTCGTTTTCGCTTAAAAGACGAATAGTGTAGTTTAATAAACCGCCGTAAGTCGTTCCGCCTGCTTCAAGTAAAAGCTCTTCAAATCTCGAAGAAAAACGATGGGTAAGCTCAAATAAAACGTTGATAGCAATAGAAGAATTATCGTCGTCTGCCGAAACGTTTTTCAAGTGCTTAATTAAGTTGTCGCGAATTTTTTTAATAACGTCGGTGTGGATAGAGAATTCTTCTGCAGCAACGTTAAAAATAGTGGCTTCATCACTTTTCTTTCTGCTTTTGGCAATTTTAAACGCTGCTTTTTCGCAAAGCGCTATATAAACCTCGTCAAGTGTTTCTTTTGTCAAAATGTTGTCAAAATATTCGTTAAGTCCATCTGACCAAAGCGGTAACGCGCTGAAAATAGGAGAAGCAGAATACTGCTCAAACAAAACATCGGCATAAGCTTTTAATCGGTGCACTGCGTTTTTAACGTGCGTGATTATATAATCTTCGTGATGCGAACTTCCAGTCTCGTTTAGCGAAAATTCTTTAAATTTGTCCTTTTGCGGAATATATTCTAAAAATTTATACAAATCCAAAATATTGTTTGCAATAGCGCAATCGTTTTTTTGCTTTACAAAGGTAGAAAAGAAGATTCCGTAATCATCAAACAGACCGTCTTCAAATTGTTTGCTTGCCTGCTCGATAATCTCGTCAATCGCCTGCTTTTTTAAAATTGCTTCGTTCGTAGAATCAATAATCTTAAAGTCGGGGGGCAGGGGAGTTTTAAAATAATATTTTTTTAAAAGCTTGGTGCAATATGCGTGAATAGTGCAAATATCGGCGCGGTCAACAAGCGCACGTTGTTTAAGCAAAAAGGCAGAATTATCTTCATCTTCTACTGCCGAGGCATCGAGAATATCGGCGATTTTTTCTTTCATAGAATAAGCCGCCGCATTTGTAAAGGTTACGATAAGCATATTTTCGATAGAGTGACCCTCTTGTATCTTTTTTAAAATATGCTCGACCATAACGGTGGTTTTTCCCGAGCCTGCACCTGCCGAAACAAGAAGATTGTTGTTTTTATGCTCTATAACGGCAAGCTGTGAATCAGTCCATTTCATTTTGCTGAGCATCCTCCTTGTTTAATGCAGAAAAGTCTTTGCCGGATAAAGCGGCACAAATATTTTTATAATTGCAGTATTCACAATGTTTAATGCTTTGGTTTGCACTGATATTGCCCGAAAGCATACCCTCTGCGGCTTGCTTTGCAGAAGAAAGTGCAATATCAATATAATTGTTAAACGCTTCTTGAGAAACACCCTTTATTCCGTCTGCTTTTTGGTCAGAAACGCTTATTCCGCTACGTAAAGAAGAATTGTTTGCAGGGTCAATGCGCATAAGATAAGCCTCGGCAGGAGAAGAGTTTTCGCCAATATACTTTAAAACGGCGTGCATATATATCATAAGCTGAATATCTTCTCCGCTTGCAATGCCTTTTTCGTCAAAAGCCTTGCTTCCTGCTTTGTAGTCAACTATTCTTACAAGCACTTTTCCGTCTTTAATGCACGTGTCGGCGCGGTCAATTTTTCCGCAAAGATAAATACTTCCAAAATCGGTACAAACTTCAATAGGCTTACTTTTGCCAAAACCAAACGAAATTTCTTCGCCGATAGGGGTAAAAGTGCCTATATCGTCTTTAATGGCAAGCGCACAACGCTTTGTAAGGTCTAATATATTATTGTTTAGTACGCGCTGGCGTGCCGAAGAAAGCATTGCACCAAAATGCACTTTTGGGAGCTGAATTTTAAAATTGTCTTCTACAAAATTATTACATTCATCGTCACTAAGCAAAAAATTGCTTTTTGCATAGTTTTTTACAAACTCCTCAAGCGTTGCGTGAATAAGATTACCTACGTCAAGCGCGTTGGCGGCGTACTCTTGGGGCTCTGCGGGAGAAAGACCGTAGGAGATAAAGTGCGCAAGCGGACAAGAAGAAAACTCTTCAAGGCGCGAGATGCTTGAAGTATCTTTTTCTGCAAAAAGCTTGCTTGCAGTTTTTTGCGAAATTGACTGCGCCTGGGTTTTTGTATGTGATAAAAATGCATTGAATTTTTCAGGCGAATATTGATTTAGAAAGTCTGCTACGGCTAAAGCTTCGTTTGTTTTTCCCTTATCAAGCGCTAAAGCAAGCGTAAGCTGATTTAACGTCATTGGGTTTAAAAAAGAAAGCTCGGAGTAGCTTGCACTAACCTGATTGATTTTTGCTAAATTAAGCGTTTCAAAGCGTTTTAAAATGGTTGACGGGCGCGCAGAAGAACCCGATATCGTCGTTGTTGTAGATGAAACGGAAAGAAATTCTTTTGCAACGCAAAATGCAGCGTAGGCCTGGTATCTTGCACGGGCGTCTTCAGATTCGGCACTATGAGCAAGGTCGATGCCGTTTTCAAGCAAAATGTCGTTTTCTTTGTTTGTTAAAATACCGCCCGGTGTTGTAAGCGCAGGGATAACGCCTTCGTTTGCGCCGATAATATAGGTGTATTTAAAGTTGCCTTCTTTGCCTGAGGATAGGTCGCCAAAAGTAACGCAGTCGATAACGCTTGGAATTGTAGAAGCGGGGGAAAAGTTAAAGCCTTCTAAAAGTGTTAAACGGAATTCGTCGGTTGTAAGGGGTGTTTCGCTCATAAGCGAAGAAATGCTGTTTAAAAGCTCGATAGTTATATTCCAAAGCTGAGCCGAGACGTCGGATAAACCAAAAAAGCCAAGATCTTCGTAATAATCTACTATTGTATTTATCTTATCAAAAACGTTAAGCGAAGTAAAAAAGTCGTAGCACGCCTTTGCTTTTTCTTTAGCAGTAGCACCTAAAGAAAGCGCAAGAGAAAAGCTTTTAAGCGGCAAAATTGCACGCTCGCGTAAAAGGTCAAAGTCTGCCTGCTCGTCTTCTTTGCCGCGAAGATAGGAAAGTCCGTTTTCGAGCTCGTAATTTTTAATGTCATAGGTAGTTATAAAAAGAGTAAATCTGTCGGCTTCGTCGTCGGTTAGCGGACTGAGACGTGATAAAACGTAGTTTATAACAGATTTTGGAGAATAAGAGAACACACACGCCTCAAGCGCCGAAAAAAGCAGGCGCGAAACGGGGTGAGCAGTTATATCATACTGACTGTCGGTAAAAACGGGAATGTTGTATCTTGCAAAAATACTTTTGACGGCAGAAGAATAGGAGTCAATATTTCCGCAAAGAACACAAAAGTCTTTGTATCTTGCACCGTTTCTGACTTTTTTGCTTATATCAAGCGCAACGTGGGTAAGCTCGTCGTAAACGCCTTTAAAAAGGTTTAAGGTTATCGCGTTTGGCTCGCCGTCAAATTTTTGCGCATTTTTTGCATAAAAATTGTCTTCTAAAAACTTTAATTCGCTCGCCTTTTCGCTATATAAATCTAAAACGGGGGTGATTTTGTATTCAATGCCGTTTTCTTTAACAAATTTTATTAGCTTGTTAAGCGTTTGCTCGTGAAATTCGTAAGCACGCCTGTCACTTTTATCCATTGCTGAACTAAGTGCAATATCAACATCGCAAACGTGCGCAAGTGCAATAATAAACGAGAAGAGTTGCGAAGTAAAAAGGTCAAAGCCGTCGATAAAAATTTTAACGTTTTTAAGCGGCGAATAGTAGGGGATAAGCTCTTTTGCAGAATTTAAACGGTCAATATTATCGGTGTATCCGCTTGACAAAATTTGCATATAACGCTCGTAAATAATACAGATATCGTTAAGCTTTTGTTTCAAAAGCCCGTCTTCAAGCTTTTCTGCCGTTTGCTTTAAAGCTTGTGGCGGATACGCGCAGTTTTGTAAGTTTGAAATAAGCGATAAACAAAGCGGAACAAAGCCTTTACGCAAAGATGCGTTTTTTAAAATAGTAAGGTTTTCTTTTTCTTTAACTATACAGGCGCGCAAAAGCATAGCCTTTGCCGAATCGTCCAAGAAACACTTATCCTGCCTGCCGCAAAAGTCAACGATTTGTGTGGCAAGCTTGTTAAAAGAGCATACTTCAACGTCAATAAAGCCCTGAATATTAAGCTGAGCACAAATTCTCTTTTCAAAGTTAAATGTAGAGCTTTGCGGAACGATAAGAATTGACTTTTGCCTGTTGTCAATTCTTTCGCCTATTGAAGATATAATTTTTTTTGTTTTTCCTTGCGAAATTCGTCCTATAATAATGTTAAGCACGGATAAAACTCACTTTCAACACATCGTTAAAATTTATGATATGTATATAATAACACATAATTATATAAATTACAAATAATTTTACGTATTCGTTTGACATAAAGTAGCGTTTGGTATAGAATGTTAAATTGGAAAAATAAGTTTTGTGAGGAAAAAAGTGGATTTAAAAAACGAAGTTTCACGTCGTAGGACGTTTGCGATAATTTCGCACCCCGACGCAGGTAAAACCACCTTGACTGAAAAGCTTTTGCTCTATGGAGGAAAAATTCATTCTGCAGGCTCGGTTAAGGCTAGAAAGACCGACCGTCATGCAGTAAGTGACTGGATGGAAATTGAAAAGCAAAGAGGTATTTCAGTTACAAGCAGCGTTATGCTTTTTGACTATAACGGATACCGCATAAATATTCTTGATACCCCCGGACATCAGGACTTCTCGGAGGATACTTACCGCACGTTAGTTGCGGCGGATAGCGCAGTAATGCTTATTGACGCGGCAAAGGGTGTTGAAAGACAGACTATAAAGCTGTTTCAGGTTTGCCGTAAAAGAAATATTCCTATTTTTACTTTTGTTAATAAGCTTGACCGTGCAGGTAAAAATCCGTTTGATTTAATGGATGAGATTGAATCTGTTCTTGGTATACGCTCGGTTCCTATGAACTGGCCTATCGGTACCGACGGTGATTTTAAAGGTGTCTATGACCGCGAAAGCGGTAGGGTAGAGCTTTTTAGCGGCGGCAATCACGGACAGGATAAAGTTGAATCAGTTACCGGTGATGCGCTTGACCCTGCGTTTAAAGAGCTTTTAGGAGATTATCATCACAACAAGCTTATAGATGAAATAGAGCTTTTGGACGTTGCGGGCGATGAGTTTGATCTTGATAAGGTTTTATCAGGGCAGCTTACACCTATGTTCTTTGGCAGTGCTATGAATAACTTTGGCGTTCAGCCGTTTTTAGAAAAGTTCTTAACACTTACCACGCCTCCTGCTGCGCGTGAGGCAGATATTGGCATAATTGAGCCAGACAGCCAAGATTTTACAGGCTTTATATTCAAAATTCAGGCTAATATGAACCCTGCGCACCGCGACAGAATTGCCTTTATGCGAATTTGCTCGGGCAGGTTTGAAAAGGGTATGACCGTTAAGCTTGCACGTGATAATAAAGAGATTAAGCTTGCGCAGCCCCAGCAGTTTATGGCGCAGGAGCGCGAAAGCGTTGAAGAAGCATTTGCAGGCGATATAATCGGCTTATTTGATCCGGGTGTGTTTGCGCTTGGAGACACTCTCTACGTAGGAAAACGTGCCCAATATGCAGGTATTCCCGTGTTTGCTCCAGAGCATTTTGCGAGAATAAAACCTGTTGACACAATGAAGCGTAAGCAATTTTTAAAGGGTATAACCCAGCTTGCACAGGAAGGCGCAATTCAGGTATTCAAGGATAATACTTATGCCGCCGAAGAAATTATAGTAGGCGTTGTCGGTGTGCTTCAGTTTGAAGTACTTGAACACCGCTTGCGTACCGAATATAACGTTGAGGTTGCGTCTACGCAGCTTGCGTTTAGGTTTATTCGTTGGCTCCCCGAAGATTGTCAGCCTGACAAGCTTAAATTTTCAAGCTCGACGCGCATTGGTACCGATTTAAAGGACCGTCCCGTTGTGTTGTTTGAAAACGAATGGTCAATGCGCTGGGCAATAGAGAATAATAAGGGACTTGAACTTGCTGACGTTGCCGAAAGATAATTGACATTTTTTACAAAATAATATAAAATTATTTAAAATAGCGCTTCTATGGCGCAAAAATATGTGGAGGATTTTATTATGAACAAAAAGACCGTAAGAGACATTGATGTTAACGGTAAAAAGGTTATCGTTCGCGTAGACTTTAATGTACCGCTTGACGAAAACAAAAACATCACTGATGAAACAAGAATTAAGGCTGCTCTTCCTACTATACAGTATTTGCTTGACAATGGCGCTGCAGTTATCCTTTGCTCGCACCTTGGCAGACCTAAGGGAGAGTTTAATATGAAGTATTCGCTTGCACCCGTTGCAAAGCGTCTTGAAGAAATTTTCCCCGGCAAAGTAACCTTTGCTTCGGACGTTATCGGCGAAAGTGCTGATAAGGCAACTGCTGAAATTAAAGCAGGAGAGATCGTTCTTCTTGAAAATCTTCGCTTCCACGCAGAAGAAGAAAAGAATAATGCAGACTTTGCCAAAAAGCTTGCTTCGTATGCAGAAATTTATGTAAACGATGCTTTTGGTACTGCACACCGTGCACACGCTTCAACGGCAGGTCTTGCTGATTATCTCCCTGCAGTTGCAGGCTTCTTAATTGGCAAAGAGCTTGACATTATGGGTAAGGCCCTTGAAAATCCCGAAAGACCCTTTGTTGCTATCTTGGGTGGCAAAAAGGTTTCGGATAAGATTGGTGTTATCAACAACTTGCTTGAAAAGGTTGATACTCTTATTATCGGTGGCGCAATGGCTTATACCTTCTATAAGGCTATGGGCTATCCCACAGGTAACAGCCTTGTTGAAGAAGAAAAGGTTGACCTTGCAAAATCACTTATCGAAAAGGCAAATGCTAAAAACGTAAATCTTCTTCTTCCTTTAGATACCATCGTTGCTGACAAGTTCGGTGCAGATGCAAACACCCAGAACGTTGATTGCGATAAGATTCCTGAGGGTTGGGAAGGCCTTGATATCGGCGAGAAGACCAGAGAGGCTTTTGCTTCGGCTATTGCTAACGCAAAGACTGTTATCTGGAACGGTCCTATGGGCGTTTTTGAAATTGAAAAGTTTGCAGGCGGCACGAAGGCAGTTGCAGCCGCTCTTGCCCAGTGCGCAGGTACAACAATCATCGGCGGCGGTGATTCGGCTGCAGCAGTTGAACAGCTTGGCTATGCTGATAAGATGAGCCACATTTCAACAGGCGGCGGCGCTTCGCTTGAGTTCTTAGAGGGCCTTGAACTTCCCGGCGTTGCAGCACTTAACGATAAATAAGGAGAATAAAAATGCGTAAACCTATTATTGCAGGTAACTGGAAAATGAATAATACTCCTTCGCAGGCGGTAGAGCTTATAAAC
>JAZSMS010000041.1:0-3571 GCA_045536015.1 Clostridia bacterium | reverse complement strand
TGATAAAGTGCTGCTTATGTTTTCTGCCGCGGCGTCCGTTTGCATTGCACCGCTTTTTAAAAGAATTAAAATTTCGTTTTTGCAAATTAAAATGCGCCTTAGCTTAGAAAAGGCGGATATTATGGCAATAGCCTGCGTAGGTGCATTTTTGGTTTTATCAACGCCAAAAACCAATTTTTTTGGTGTTGATGCAGCAAAATGCGTTTTATTGTTTTCTTCTAGCGTTGCCTGCATTGCGTTTGGATATTCTTCGTGCTTATGGAGCAGTGTTTGCGCTCTTGTTTTTGTTGTAAAGGGCGGCGATGCCGCAATAGCACTTACCTTGGTTGCAGGCGGGATATTCTCTTCGCTTTTGCGTTCGTGGCGAGGCGGAATTTTGCTTGGTTTTGTGCTTGCCGATGCGGTTATAAGCTTGTTCTTTTTAAATACTTTTGCACTTTCACTTGGAATTTTTAATATTATCATTGGTTGTGCGTTTACTGCATTTTTGCCGCAAAGAGTAATGCAAAGAATTTCGCGCCTTGCAGGTTGCGCCTCGGGCGTAAGCGACCTTGAAATGAACTATATCGAGGGCTTAAGAGAAAAGCAAAGTGAAAGAATACGCTCAGCGGCAGTTATGTACGAGGAACTGTATAAGGCGTTTGCTTCGCGCCGAACGGATGACGAATTTAAAAACACGTTGCTTGAAAACGCGATGGAAGTGTGCAAAAACTGTTCGAAAAGGGAATATTGCTTAAACGCGAGGGGAAGCGATACGGTTATCGAAATCAAGCAGGCAATAGATAATATCTGCTATGACCAAAAGCTTTACGGCCTGCCGCTTTCGCTTTGTGCAAGGTGTATTCAACCTGCAGTTTTGCTTGAAAAAATTCAAAGTGAGTTTTTGCGCATAACGGAGGCACATCAGATTAAGGCTGACGAAAAGGTAATAGCGGCAATGGAGATGAAAAATATTTCGCAAATGCTTTTTTCGCTTGCAAACGAAATAGAGGAGCTTCCACAATTTGATTTTGATAAGGCGGCACTTGCACACGATGTGCTTTCTTCGCGCATAGAAGGATTTATGCAGGTTGTGTGCCGAAAAAAAGATAATACTGACCGAATGTATATAACTGTACGCGAAAATAAGCGCGATACAAAGCAAAAAATAAGCGCCGCACTTGAAGAGGGCTTTGTAGGAAGATACCACTGCATTAGCGGCGGCAGTGATAAAAACGGAAATTTTACGGGAATATTTGCGCAAACTCCAAGATATAGTGTAAAGGCATACGCGTGCCGAAAAAATAAAAATGGCGAAAACGTCTGCGGCGATTCTTACACGCTTGGAGCCATAGATAACGAAAAATATTTAGCGGCGATAAGTGACGGCGCAGGAAGTGGCGAGCGTGCCGCACAAGAGAGTGAAGATGCTCTCGATCTGCTTGAAACATTAACAAATGCTTGTATGAGCAGATATGAAATATTTAAAACTATGAACCAATTATTGCTTTTAAAGGGTGTTGATGAATCATATTCTACCGTTGATGCTGCCGAATTTGACTTAGATGGCGGAATTTTATATTGGACAAAGCTTGGTGCTTGTCCGGGGTATATTCTTCGTGGCGAGAAGGTAGAAAAAATAGAGGCAGAGGCACTGCCTGCGGGTATAATTTCTAAAATTGATCCGTCTATAACTAAAAAGCTTATTCAAAACGGAGATACCGTCGTTATCGTAAGCGACGGCGTCTACGACGGACTTTGTAAGGGAAAAGATGATAAGATTAAAGCTTCGCTTATTTCTATGCGCGAAAAAAGTGAAAGAGAAATTGCCGAGGGATTGCTTGACCAGGCGCAAAGTAGCGGAAACGACGACGATATGACAGTAATGGTAGTAAGAGTGGTGGCGTAAAAAAAGAAGGCTTAACAGCCTTCTTTTTGCTTTATTTGATTGTAATTTTATTTAATAGTAACCTTAACGCTTACAGGCGAAGAAATCTGTGCCGTAATCTGATTATCAAGTGCCGAGTTTAAATGCGGCTGAAGCGTAAGAGTATGAGTTCCTTTTTCAAGGCTAGTTACGTCAAGAGTAACCGAAACGTCGTTAGAATAAATCTTTTCAAGGGCAGAAGCGCTTCCCGATAAAACTACGGTTGCGTTTAAATTGGTTGTTCCGTCTGCTTTAACCGAGTAGGTGTAGCCGTTTGCTGAAATAGTTGCACTGTTAGAGCCTAATTTAACCGTTACTTTTCGCTTAACCGAAAGAGTACTCTGCGCTTCTATAATTTTAATGGTGGCAACGGGTGCTTCGGCACCGGGGAGAAGCGAAACGCCCTCGGGCAATTTAAGTTCTAGGGGAGCTTGCGTAAATTCTGCGTTCTTCCCGCTTAAATCAACGGCAAGGGCAGAGACGCTCGTTATATCCTTTAAAATTCCCGCGTGTGCGCAAATAGTAACAGAGGGGGCGTCTATTCCGTCGTACTGATAGCCTGAGGCAACCTTGTTTGTATTTTTTACTGCGCCCGACAAATCGATTTTTACCGTTTTTGTAGATTGAATATCCATATCGGCAGTAACGCTTACGGGTTTAAAAGCAACTTCGTTTTCGAGTGCATTATAAAACGTACAGGGTGCAGAAAAAATGTCACCGTCGTCAAGAGTCGATAAATCAACCTCTAAAACTGCCTTTGCTATTTTGTCTATATAGAAGTTAGAGCCGCTTATACGCACCGTTTCGGGATATACGGGTGCAACCGAAACAAGTCCGTTGGCAAGCACACCTTTAGTTACTACGTTTAAAGGAACGTCAGCAGAAACCAAGGGGTCTACCTTAACAGAGATGTTTGCAGGCGACGTTGAAAGCAAGGCTATGTCGGTATTATTTGCAAACAATACGTTAACGGGAATATCGTAAGTACCTTCGGAGGCGATTTTAGAAACGTCTACGCTTGCAGAAACCATATCTTTGCTAATGCGTCTGAAATCAGAATGTGAAACGCTTGCTCTTACGGTTGCAAAAAGCTGCTCACCGTAATCGTCGCGCAGGGTAAGCCCCATATTTTCAAGCTCTTCAATTCCCGTAATTTTAATTGGAATCTCACGCAAAACCTTGGTACGCAAAGGGTTGGTATCGTTAATAACAAAGCTCCACAAAATTATTGCAAAAATTACGGAAAAAAGCTTTAAAGCAAGATTGTTTGTAATATAAGAAGAAAAAGTACGTTTTACTTTATTGCTCATTGTGCTCGTTCTCCTTTCCGAAGAGCTTTGATATTATTTCAGAAACGGAAACGTGAAGCTTTTTATTCGTCTGATAAAAATCGGTAAGAGTTTCTGAAAGTGCGTTTATGTCAAAATATCTTGTAAGCTCACCGCCTGAGGCAATGGAGATAATTCCCGTTTCTTCACTTACAACGATGGTAAGAGAATCGGTACGCTCCGAAATTCCAAGCGCGGCGCGGTGGCGCGTACCAAGCGTCTTTTCGATGGTATTATTTTCCGAAAGAGGTAAAAAGCAGCCTGCGGCAATTATTTTATTGCCCGAAATAATAACTGCGCCGTCGTGTAAGGGGGTGTTAGGCTCAAAAATATTTTC
>JAZSMS010000097.1:0-3068 GCA_045536015.1 Clostridia bacterium | reverse complement strand
CCTCCTTTCAAGTGTATGTTATCACTCAAAACTCAACTTTACAACAAATTTTAATTATTCGGTAAAAAAATAAAACTATTCGGTAAAATACCCTTTTATTATGTCGAAAAAAGTGTTATAATATAATTATAATTATACTACAAAGGAATTGTGTTATGAATTTAGTTAAAATTTTACACTGCGCCGATATTCACATTGGCGCCGCCGAAAGCTCATTAGGCGCTCTTGCCGAAAGCCGTCGCACCGAAACCCTTATTACTTTTGAAAAAATCATTAATCTTGCAAAAGAAAATTGTGTAGATATATTACTTATCGCCGGTGATTTATTTAATTCAAACAATATTGAAAAATCATTTACCGACAGAGTTTTTGAGTGCTTTAACTCTATTCCTGATATTAAAATCGTATATTCTGCCGGTAATCACGACCCACTAAATGCCGACTCACCATTTAAGAAGGAACAGTTACCCAAAAACCTTTTTGTACTTGATACAAAAGATTGTTTTGTTGAATTTTCCGAGCTTAACACCCGTGTCTACGGCAAATCATTTAAAGAGGTTTATATGCAGGGTGTTCACCATTTTTCACTGAATGCCGATAATAATTATATAAATCTTATGTGTATCCACGGCGAAATACGTAGTGATTTGGGCTCTGACTACAACTCAATAACCGGTGATTTCATAAAATCCTCTAATATGGACTATATTGCGCTTGGTCATGTACACAAGCGTAGCGAGGTTGGTAAAATCGGCAACACGTACGTTTCTTACCCTGGTTGTCCTGAAGGTCAGGGATTTGATGAGCTTGGTGAAAAAGGCGTATACATAGGCACCGTTTCAAAAGAAAGCTGCGATTTACAGTTTGTTTCCGTTGCAAAAAGAATGCATCTTGCCGAAAGCATTGATATAAGCGGACTTTCTTCATCAAATGAAATTGCCGAGCATATACTCAACGCACTAAAAGAAAAATACCCCGATAGCTATGCTGATAATCTGTATAAATTTATACTTACAGGCGCAATTAACGACGACGTAAATTTATCACTGCCCGAAATTTCAACCAGACTTAACGATTCGGTTTATTTTGCTAAACTGCGTGACAAAACCGAATTTAAGCTTGATTTTGAAGCCTTGGCGCAAGAAAACACACTAAAAGGTATCTTTGTTAAAAATATGCTATCCAAGATAAGCGACGCTGACGAAGAACAAAAACAGCTTTTAACACACGCGCTTAACATTGGCATTAAAGCATTTAGCGGAGAGGTAAATTATGATGAAACTTAATAAAATTTATATTTCCGCTTTTGGCGGACTAAAGGATTTTACGTTAGAGCTTCACGACGGATTAAACGTTATTTACGGCAATAACGAAGACGGTAAAAGCACCGTTGCCGCCTTTATAAAAGCAATGTTTTACGGTACGGGCCGCAACAGTAAAAATCTTGCCGACAGCATTAGGCTTAAATACACCCCTTGGGATAACAGCGCCATGGGTGGCAGAATATTTTTTGAACACGACTCTAAAAAATACTGTCTTGAGCGCGAATTTCGTAAATCCGACTCTACCGACCGTGTAACGCTTACAAATCTTGATAGCGGCAAAGAGGTAGACGTAGGTGACAACATAGGTCAACAATTTTTTGGTATGTCTGCCGCCGCATTTGAACGTAGTTTATTTATAGGTAACGGCGATTTTATAAAAGATGATGCCGCCGCAGGCGAAATTAACGGAAAATTATCTAACATAGCGCTTACAGGTAGTGAAGATATTTCGTTTAAAAAGGTCGAAAAAAATATTTTAGACACTCGCAACAAAATTATATCTAAAAACGGCAAAAGCGGTTCGTATAACGAGGATTTGCAGGCTCTTGAATTGCTTGGTCAAAGACTTGAAAAATCGCAAAACGATGCCAGATTAAAGGCTCAGCTTAACGATAAGGCGCAGCAAAAGCTTGCCGAACTTGAGCAAACTACCAAAGAATACCAAAAGCTCAAAACAATCGTTAGCCGTGAGCAAGACATAAAAAATCGAGAAAAACTTGCCGATTTTTTAGAAACAAAGCGCTCCCTTGACGAGCTTAATCGTTCACTTACCCTACCCGATGGCACGCAAATAAACGAAAATTTTACAAGCAAAATTGAATTTACTCTTGGTAAATATAATACCGCTTTTGAGCGTTGCAATCAAATTAATCAAGATATTACTCGAATTAACGATACTATCTCGCTACAAAACACCTCTCCCGAAGCCACCAAGCAACAAATTGATGAGCTTACAAAAGAAGCGGAGTTATTTTATCAAGAAAAGAAAACCTTTGAAATTAAAGAAGAAGAACTCGCATCAAGGTTGGATGCATTAAATCAGCAAGCACAAGAAATGCAAAATAAAAAAGCGGCATTTAACCCACTACTACTGATTATATCAATTGTTTTGGCGGCGTGCGGTGGTGCAACAGCATTTTTTGCATCTCCAATAATAGCAGCCGCTATAATAGGTATTGCGGCAGTTTTACTTGCGCTTTCGTTTATTATCAGACCTGTAGATAAATCAAAAATAGCCACTTTACAAAGTGCGCTTGCGCATTTGAACAATCAGCTTGCCGAAACCAAGACAGCCAAAAACTCAATGCAAGAACGCGTAAACGATATAACCGCTCGCATAAACACTTTAAATTCAGTACTTCAAACCGACAGTTCTATAATACAACAACGTCTTGACGATCTTGCGCAAAAAAAGGACGCCTTACAAGCAGAGCAAGAAAAGGCAAGCGTTGCCAAAGACGAGGTTATGTCATTGTTGTCTGCGTTTGGCGATATCGACAGTATTGATAGTGCGCAAGAAAAGCTTACCGAATTAAAGCAAAAAACCGAGCAACAAAAGGAAATAAAGTTACGTCTTAAAACCGCAAGTCAATATTTAGGTAATATTGATTATGATGAGGCTCAACAAAAACTTGATGCCCTCTCAAAAGAAACTGACGAAAACATCGACTTTGATTCTGTAAAAGCAAAATTTGAAGCAACAGGTGATAAAATCTCTACCCTTAAAGACGAAATTACCGCCAT
>JAZSMS010000057.1:0-8247 GCA_045536015.1 Clostridia bacterium | reverse complement strand
GACCGCAGATTTTGGGAACCGCGAGCGGACAAGAGATTAAGCAATATAAAAAGATTATTAAGAAATAGAATTTAACTTTTTACCTGCGGGTTCCCGGAGGGAGTGGGCAACTATCTTGAGCGCTCGCAGTGCGAGGAGGAGCGAGAGATAGATGGGACGAAAAAAGGAGTATTGGCGAGGAAGCGAGGCAAGACGACTATTTTGCGGACAGGGCTATTCAAGTCCCACCCCCCGCAACCAACATTGCGAACCGAAAAAGATATCGGTTCGGAAAACCACGAAACCACAGCGGTTTCGGGGGTTTGTTATGCTATTTTTCAAGGCGATATTCAAACGATATAATTTCCCCAAAACGCCCTTTGGGGAGGACTTGAACTAAAAAAGCGGTTTTGCAAGTGCTACTTGACAAAATCAAGTGATATATTCTTTATTTTTGCAAGACTTTCTGTTATAATCAAAGCAGACAAAAGGAGGCGACTTTTATGACAGTTGGTGAAAAAATACAAACACATAGAAAACAACTTGGAATGTCGCAAGAAGAGCTTGGACAAAAATTGCTTGTAAGCAGACAAACCATTAGCCTTTGGGAAAAGGACCAAACGGTTCCTACTATTGACAACCTGATGCGGTTGAGAGAGATTTTTAACGTTTTGGTTGATGACATTTTGTTTGGCAAGGAAGAAGAACAAAGCGTTGAACTTATTCCTGAAGAAGAATATAGTGTTGAATTTACACCGTTAGAAGTAATTGAGATATATACTCTGCAAAGAAAACCGTTTTATCTGAGAATGCTGTTTTTTATTATACTCTTTGCGGTTATAATTGTTTTAGATTTAAAGGAAGACATTCATCCCTTTGTAGCAGGCTTTGTAACGGCAATGGCGTTTTTAGGAGTTTTTCTTTGCGCCAAAGCCATCTCGGCAAACAAAACCGCGTTTAAAAATAATGCCGAACAAATTTGTCGGACAACGTACGAATATAAGGTTTTCAAAGACTATTTAAAAATAAATACGTATCGTGGCGGAGAGCAAGTAAGGGAATTAAAATGCTATTTTAAAGAGATACAACGAATTAATACACTAGGGAAATGGCTTATTTTTTCGTATAGCGGACAATCTTTTTTTGTGGTTAAGAAAGATCTTGTTGAAAATTCTGCGTTTTATTTATGCGAAAATGAGATTAAGTTAAAGTCAAAAAGAAAAGACGTTACGGGAAAAAAGCGAGTGCTGTCAATTCTGCTATTTATTTTTTCGTTAACTTCAATTTTTATTGCGCTTTGGCTGACAGCTATTATTTTTCAGCAAAACGGTAAGTTTACCGAAAATCTGTGGACGTTTTTTGCAGTGTTGCCCATACCCGTTTCGTCGGTAGTATTCGGTTTAGTATTAAAGGCAAAAGGATATAAATATAAAAAGAACGTAATTGCGGGGTTTATAATGGCAGTTTTACTGTGTATATTTGGCTCGATTATGTTTGCGATTTAAAAAAACACCCGTAAGGGTGTTTTTTTATTGACAAATTATATACTTCGTGTTACGATGTATAACGTAAAAGGAGGTATTTGCGTGGACGGTCAGTTAAAAAGAGGAATTTTAGACGTATGCGTGCTTGCGGCAATTAAAAACGAAGATTCGTACGGGTACAAAATTATAAAAGATTTAAAGCCGTATATCGAGCTTTCGGAATCGACGTTATACACCGTTTTAAAGCGACTGGAAAGCGCAAATATGATTACGGTTCACGCTATAGAGCACGGTGGCAGGCTTAGAAAGTATTATCATATTACTTCGCAGGGCCGCGCGCGCATTGAGGAGTTTAAAAAAGAGTGGAAGGAAATTTTGTCTATATACAAGCTTGTGAGTAAGGGGGACGGCGAAAATGACCAAGATTAACTTTATTTTGTCGTTAAACGAAAAATTGTCGGGCCTTGAAAAGAAAGACGTTGAAGAACGACTTAGCTTTTACAGCGAAATGATAGAGGACCGTATAGAAGACGGACTATCGGAAGAAGAAGCGGTTTTGGCGGTAGGTGACGTTAACGAAATTGCCGAGCAAATTAAAGCAGAGCTTTTGCCAGAGAATCAAAAACCAAAAAAACAAAAAAGACGCCTTAAACCTATAGAAAAAGTGCTTTTGATAGCTGGCTCGCCAATATGGGCTTCAATATTACTTGCTGTGGGTGCGGTTGTTGTTTCTCTATACGTTTCACTTTGGGCAATAATAATTTCGCTTTGGGCGGTGTTTGCTTCGCTTTTTGCATGCGCAGTGTGCGGCGTTTTGGTTGGTATAGTATATTTGTTTGGTAAAACAAGCCCCTCTGGCTTTGCACTTATCGCGGCAGGTCTTATTTGCGCAGGGCTTGCTATATTGTTCTTTTTTGTTTGCAATTTGCTAACAAAGGGAACAATTAGCCTGACAAAAAAGTGTTTTACAAAAAGGGAGGGCACAAAATGAAAAAGACAAAAACGTGGTTTATTATATCAATTTGTTTAATATTGACAGGATGTGTGATTTTTATGGGTGTTATGTCTTCACTTTCGTGGGATTTTACAAAGCTTTCGACAACGAAAGCGGAAATTAACGAATACGAAATTAAAGAGGAATATAAAAGCATATCAATTTTAACCGATACTGCCGACGTTTTATTTGTTGCATCGGGCGAAGAAAGAACGGTTATCGAGTGCACAGAAGAAGAAAAAAATAAGCATATTGTTGAGGTTAAGGATGGCACGCTTTATATAAAAAAAGATGATAGCCGAAAGTGGTACCAAAAAATAGGGATAAATTTTACAAGCCCTAAAATTACAGTAAAAATTCCTGCAGGTGAGTTTTTGTGCCTTTTAGTTGAAACGAGCACGGGAAAAGTAGAAATTCCAAACGATTTTAAGTTTAAAAGCATTGATATTTCTGCAAGTACGGGCAACATTTTAGTAAAGGCTTGCGCGCAAGAAAGCATAAAAATTAAAACCAGTACAGGCGACGTTTTAGTAAAAGACGTGCAGGCAAAAGCGATTGATGCATCTGCTACAACAGGTAAAATAACGCTTTTAAACGTACATTGCGAAAACGATATCAATTTAAAGGTAACAACGGGCAGAACAGAGCTTAAAAACGTAACAGGCAAAAATTTATCTTCGGGAGGAAGCACGGGAAGAATTGATTTGACCAATACCGTTTTAAAAGAATCGATTTTAATAAACCGAAGCACTGGCGATGTTAGTTTTTCTGCTTGCGATGCAGGCGAAATGGCTATAAACACCTCTACCGGCTCGGTTAAAGGCAGTTTGCTTTCGGAAAAAGATTTTATAACAAAAACAAATACGGGCAACGTAGACGTGCCTAAAACTATCTCGGGAGGAAAGTGCGAAATTGCAACCGATACGGGAAATATAAAAATAGAAATACAAAAATAAGCAGTTCGTTCGAACTGCTTTTATAGTTTAATTTTGTTACTGCGCTGGTTAAGTGGCGTAATACCAAAGCGCTTTTTAAATTCGGCAGTAAAATACGATGCCGAGGTGTATCCGCAAGCGGTAGCGATTTGTGAAATTGACATACTTGTATTTGTTATAAGGTCGCACGCGCGCTCCATACGCATATCAATCAGAGTATTAATCGGCGTTTGACCGTAGGTTTCTTTAAAAAGACGAACAAGATAATTTTTGTCAAGGTGTACCATATTTGCAAGCTGTTCAAGATTTATTTCGTGCTCTAAATTGTTTTTTATATAATTTAAAACTAAGCTGCAGGGTGTTTCAGGCGGCTTGACTTCTTTGTAGTTTTGTCTGCAAACCTCTGCGTTTAGGCGGTATAATAATTCCATAACAAGAATTTCTGCTGCTTTCGTGTCAGAATTAGCAAGGCTGACAAGCTCGGTATAAATAGGAATAAAGGTGTGCTCGGCGTGCGGAACGATTACACCGTTTAAATTTTCTATTAAAGGGGAATTCCACTTTTTTTGAAGGGGACCTGCAACGTTACGCGAATAATGGTCGGCAGAGCGCTTGGAAGAAAAATCAACGGTAAGTAAAATAGAGCTTTGCTTAATTTGAGGGCAGTCAAATTGACCATGTACTATTTGTCCCGGTTTACGTATACATATATTACCACTACGAATTGTATGGGGAACGTTGTCAATATACAAAATTCGCTCGGGTGTAAGCTCTAGGTCTATTTCATAATCTTTAACTGTACGTACTGTTTTAGAGGGCACGTAGGTTGCTAAAAAGCGCCTGCATTCTAAAACGGTTATGCTCATAAAAACACCACCTTTTAAGTAAGTGTATCACAAAAAAACAAAAATGTCAATATTCTTATATTTTTTTGATAGATATCATATTGATTGTAGTTTAAAACAATGATATAATAACAATAACAGAATGCCGTATTATACTTGCGGCAAGAAAAAACCTAAAACACAAGGAGGAAGGCAAAATGATAAAAGAGTATGATTTAATTGTTGTTGGTGGCGGACCTGGCGGCTTACCTGCAGCTATTGCGGCAGCAAGAGCAGGACTTAAAACGTTGATTGTTGAGCGCAGCGCTGCGCTTGGTGGTCTTGCAAATTCGGGCTTACCCCTGCTTGGCTTTGTAGATAGAGCAGGCGACCACGTTGTTGGCGGTATTCCACAGGAATTTGTTGACCGTATGGCTTTAGTTGACGGTACTATGGGACACGTTCCTTGCCCTGTGCACAACAGCCTTACCATAATTAACCCTCATTGGTTCAGAATTACTGCATTTGAAATGTGTGCCGAGGCGGGAGTAGAAATTTTACTTTATGCCGAGCTTATGCAGGTAAAAACCGAAAATGAAACCATTAAAGAAATTACTGTTTTGTGCCGCGGTGAAGAAAGAACGTTTACTGCAAAGCAGTTTATTGATGCGACGGGTGATGCTTGCCTTGCGCTTAAAGCAGGAGCAAAGGGTGAAAAGAACGAAAAACTTCAGCCTGCTTCGCTTACCTTTACGGTTGGCGGCTTTAATAAGGAACGCTTTTTAGAGTATCTTAAAGAGCATCCTGAATCGGCACAGCTTCCTGATACTTACGGTATGGCACAAACAGAAGAGCAGTTTTTTGCTTCGCGCTCGTTTGTTTACACTGGCTTTGGCGATTTTATTGAAGAGGCACGCAAAAACGGTGATTACACCTTACCACGCGACCGCATTATCTTTACTATCTTAGGCGAGCCCGGTCAGGTGCTTATTAACACCACCAGAGCAAACGGTGTTGATACTTCTAATTATGATAGCGTGCTTGTTGGCGAACTTGAGTGCCATAAGCAAATAAAGGAGCTTATGCTTTTCTTTAGAAAGTACGCTCCCGGCTTTGAAAACTGCTATCTTGCTTTTGTTTCACACGGACTTGGCTCAAGAGAAAGCTGGCGTATAGAGGGACAAAAAACGTTAACGGCAGATGCTCTTGACGGATACAAGGTGCCTGACGACACAATTACTCTTGCCGGTTATAACGTTGACGTACACGTTCCGCATTCAGAAAAGCTTTCTATACAGCCCGTTGAGCACTCGGTAGGTATTCCTTACGGTTGCCTTGTTCCAAAGGGAGTTAAAAACCTTTTACTTGCAGGCAGATGCGCTTCTATTGATAGCAGTATCTACGGTCTTACTCGCGTTATGGCTACCTGCATGGGTATGGGCGAAGCTGCAGGTGTTGCGGCGGCTCTTGCTATAAAGAAAAACGTTGAGCCTAAAGATGTTTCTGTAACAGAGCTTAGAGAAAAGCTTTTAGAGGGCAATGCAATTTTAACCACAGGTAAAAAGTGGAATTATCAATAAGGGAGAGAAATAAATGAAAACACTTAAAATTTCAAGAGGCCTCTATCCTCAGGTTTTTGGCGGTATTGGCTTTAATAATATGGAAGCTTTAATGTATCCTGCAATTGACAAGGAGCACTTTGACCAGTATATATGCAAGTGCTACCGCGAAATTGCTCCCGGCTTTGCAAGAACCTTTGCCGGCTACGTTGATCAAACAAAAGAATCAATGGACGGCTTTGCAGAATATTATGAGAGAATGCAAAAGGTTACCGATACACCCATCTATTTAACAACACCAAGAGCAAAGGTGCATTTTAACGATGAAGAAATGCGCGAATATTGCGAAAAGGTTGCAGATAAGCTTACTTATATGAAAAAAGAAAAGGGCATTGGCCATTTGCGCTATTACTGCTTCTCGGGTGAGATGTCGCGCGGTGACTGGGGCGTTTTAATGACCGAGCTTGATACTTATAAGCGCTATCACGAGCTTTTATACAGCGCATTTTTAAAGAGAGATCTTGATATGGGTCTTACCGCTACCGAGGCAACAGGCTATCAGAACTGGGATACTGTTGACTGGGCAATGAGAAATATGAGCCCCATTACCGAAGATTACAGCTTACATATTTATGATCCCCATTCGCCGTATGATTTATCCTTCTATGATTTCTTCTATCAGAAGTGTAATGAAAAGGTTATGAAGGCTATTAAAAATAGCGGTAAGCGTGTGCTTTTGACAGAAATGGGTATTCAGGATGAAAACGAAACGCTTACATACGGTAACGGCGTTCAGGTTGACGTTTGCCGTTATTATGAAGACGATGTAATTCGCCCCTACTGCGCAATAATGCTTGTTGAGCAGGCTTTTGCGGCAATAAATGCAGGTATTTTTGCTTGTATGTATTGGAGCTATTTGGACCTTCCAGATCCCTATTCGTGCGCACACTCGACAAAAGAGGGCTTTTCTAAAAAGTGGGGCGAGTGCGAAAAGTTTGTAATTTGGGGCACTACCGACGTTAGATATAACAAGTGGGGCTGCTTTAAGTGGGAGGATGACGGAGATTATTCGCCCAAGGAGTTCTGGTTTGGTATTGCACCTATGATAAAGCTGTTTAAGCGCAATTCTAAGGTGCTTACTATTGATAAGGACGACGAACTGCTGCGTTGCTGCGGTATTTTAAACAGAGACGGCTCGGTAAGTATTGGTATCGTTAACCGCCACAAAGAGCCTACCGAAATTTCGCTTGATAGCAGCTTGTTCAAAAAGAACATCCGCGTTTATGAGTATGATCCCTATAACGTTCCTTACAACCGCTTTGGCGACCTTCAGGACAAGACCGCAACTATCGATAAAGATACTGCGACCTATACGCTTAAGCCCGAAAGCATTACCTTCTTTACCACCGATTATGAAGAAAAGGCAGAGGCAGTTGTTGCCCAAAACCTTACTGTTAAAGACGGAACGCTTTTCTGGGATGCAGTAGAAGACGAAAACCACTGCTACTATCGTGTATTTGCTTCTTCGGATGCTGACTTTGTTCCCTGCAAAGAAAATCAGATTGCATCAACTGTTGCTTGCGATCTTCCTGTTGAAGATGAATCGCTTTGCTACAAGGTGTTATCCGTTGACCAGTGGGGTAATATTTAAAAACAATATAAAAGAAATAAAACCGACGCTAATGCGTCGGTTTTTTCTGTATACAATTAAAAATGCGCAAGCAAAGCCTGCGCACAAAAAGCAAACCCCTATTGTTGCGACACAAAATTTTTCAATCAGCGAAAGATTATAAAAAGGGCTTGCATTTTTTTAATGCAAGAGTCCTTTCGCAAATTGAAAATATTAAATTTGTATCGCACCTATTATTATAACACAATCAAAATTTTTGTAAACTTTATAAGCGTGATAAAAATATTTACCTAAAAAACCGAAAAATATGTAGAAATTTGAAGAATTAGCCACGAATATAATATCCGTTTTATACTCAAAAAATAGGGGAGTTATATATGCGGATGATTTTTTACGTTTATACAAAGTTTATCTGATAGATTTTAACGTATTTAAAAATATTTATGGAAATTAATGGATGTTTTTGACATTTTTTGTCGTTTTTGTCATATTTAGGTATTGCAATTTGAATACAAGTTTGTTATACTTATTGTATGTATAATAGAGTTGCAACACTAAAACGCGTGTAACAACAACCTTATGTACTACGCATATCTATTATGCATAGTATAATAACACAAACTATTTTTCGGAGGCTCAATATGAAAAAACTACTCAACATTTTATGCATTACGCTTGCGCTTATCTTATCTGTTCCTCTTTTTTCGGGTTGCTCTCCCAAAGAATCTCCGGTTGAGGATTTTGAGTATACCGTAGGCAATTACTCTGTTCAGATAACAAAATACATAGGCGAAGACAAAGACGTTGTTATTCCACGAGTAATTGAAGGCAGACCCGTAACA
>JAZSMS010000030.1:0-2040 GCA_045536015.1 Clostridia bacterium | reverse complement strand
AGAGGCTGTCACAAATGCGTTTTGCATTTGAGACAGCCTCTTTTCTTGGGGGATAGTCAGATTTAGGGGAGAAGCGTCGTTCTTCGGCACGTTAAGCCGTACGAGTGTACGGTGAGTGGCGAAAACGGCGGTAGAAAAAGTCCATTAAAAAAGAGAAAATCCGCAGGATTTTAACCTTAAACTGTCACATTTTAAAAATCTACTCAAAGCTTAATGTTTTTTGCTGATTTTTATAACTTGTTCGGACTTTTTCGGTCTCGCCAAATGTGACAGCCCCTTTGGTACAATATAAGCACAACGCAATTCATTTGAAGTGGATTGAGAGTTGTGCTTATTTTTGTTATAATGAGAGTGCAACGGTCTGACGGCAGCCCCTTAGAACTTCGCGTTCGTAATAAAAACTGTCAGCCGCATTCTTGTTATAAAGATTCGATTAAGCAGGTTGTTCCGTTTTTGAAGGGGTGGGCGCGCCCACCCCTTCAAAAAGCGCGTTCGTGTCACTCACCAAAATGAATCGTAATAAGTTTTAGCGGAAACGTTGCAAAGCAAAACAAAAAGAGAAAGGAAAAACAAATGATTAGTGTAGGGATTGATGTTGCTAAAGAAAAAAGCACAGTGTGCTTTTTGAAGCCGGGCGGCGAGGTCGTAAAAACGCCATATGATGTGATGCACAACAAGACAGATCTTGCAGCTTTGGTTGAGTGCATAAAATCTTCCGATGAAGAAGTGCGTGTAGTTCTCGAAGATACGGGACACTACCATTTTCCTGTCGTTAAGTTTTTAGTGGATAACGGAATTTTCGTTTCGACAGTAAATGCTTTGAGAATGAAAAAATACTGTTCTCAGAACATTAGAAAAGCTAAGACAGACCGCATTGATGCAATTAAAATTGCTTCATACGGTATTACATATTGGAGCGAACTTATTCCCTCATCTCCTTTAGATACGGTATACAAGGAGCTGCAAATGCTTTCCAGACAATACCATAGAACAACGGCGTTGTTGGTTAAAGCTAAGATAAATTTATCTACAATACTTGACCAAGTAATGCCCGGAATACAAAATATGCTGCAAAATGTTAGAGAAAACAAAAAATTAACTAATTTCGTTGCTAAGTACATTCACTTTGAAAACATTTGCTCTATGGGAGAAAAACGATTTGTAAGTAATTATTGTAGTTGGGCAAAAAAACAAGGATACCGCGGCTTGCACGAACGTAAAGCAAAGGATATATTTGCTTTAGCTCAAAGCGGTATCCCCGTCCTTCCGAACACCAACTCTACTAAAATTGTTGTGGAAGAAGTTATTCGGGTACTCCACGAAATTGAAAGTTCCCGCGTATCTATTTTAGCACAAATGAATGCTCTTGCCAAGACTTTACCCGAATTTTCTTTAGTAAATTCTTTTTCTTGCGTCGGAGAAGTGCTTACACCTATGATTATTGCGGAAATTGGTGACGTTAGAAGATTCAAAAACAAGCACTCTCTGATTGCTTATGCGGGAATTGATGCACCACCTTACCAATCTGGTACCTTTAATGCAACCGAAAGACATATTTCAAAAAGAGGAAACAGTTATCTACGTAAGGTCGGTTTTGAGATTATGCAATCGTTAATTAAGCACCAACCAAAAGATGATCCTGTTTTCGACTTCATTCAAAAGAAACGTTTTGAGGGGAAAGCTTGTACGGAAGCTATGATTGCCGGACTCAACAAATTTTTGCGCATTTACTACGGAAAAGTTAAAGAAATTCTCACTTGAACCCTAATTTTGATACAAAATGGCGATTAAATCCATAGATCTAACCGCCATGCTGTTCTGCGCTCTTTTTAAGCTCACAAATTTTTTCGATTTTTTCTTAAAACCTATTGACTTTATTTAGCAGGTTTATATCTTCCTTCTGCCCACCCTGCGCAGCTCCTTGGTGGAGAGAGGTCTGCCGCTGAAATAGGAGCGGATTGCTTCTGCCGCCTCGGTGGGCGCTTCGGTAGAAAAGATAAAGTGTCTTACCGATACTCCGTTTGAGGATAGCTCTCCCTG
>JAZSMS010000095.1:0-6376 GCA_045536015.1 Clostridia bacterium | reverse complement strand
CGTTACTCCTTTAGTACCCAGCTCGATGCTTCAGACAATGAAGACTCAGGTTTACGTAAGCGAAGAGCTTGCTGCTCCCTTTAAGTCGGATCGTAGCCATGTCGTTCTGTGAGCCAAGGAGTTGTCTGGGTTGGTTGTCTTCCTAAGCCCGCTTGGCCTCCGACTTCGTTACTCCTTTAGTACCCAGCTCGATGCTTCAGACAATGAAGACTCAGGTTTACGTAAGCGAAGAGCTTGCTGCTCCGTTTGATTGCTGGGAAAAGGTTGGATACTAATCAAAATAAAAAAGACTGCTTCGGCAGTCTTTTTTTGTATCAAAAAAATCAAATCAGTAGTGTCGATAGTAATTGACTAAAAGGAAAAACAGGTCTAAAATAAACGTATCAAATAAAGAAGGTGCTTATAGATGCGAAGACACGAAATAGATATGACAAGCGGACCGTTTGTTAAAAAGCTGTTTTTCTTTGCTCTGCCGATAATGGGTATGAGCATACTTCAGCTTTTGTTTAACGCCGTTGACGTTGCGGTTTTGGGCATTTTTACCTCTGATTCGGCTGTTGCGGCGGTTGGCTCTACAACGGCAATTATAAATTTGCTTACAACGTTTTTTATGGGATTTTCGCTTAGTACAAATATTCTCGTTGCAAAAAGCGTTGGTGCGCAGAATATGGAAAAATCGTGGCGCTTGGTTGGAACTTCGGTATTTATAAGCATTATCATAGGTTTGTTTGTAGGAATATTTGGCTTTATTTTTTCAAAGCAACTGCTTCTTTTGCTTAAATGCGATCCAACGGTTATAGATATGGCAAGCTCGTACTTAAGAATTTACTTTTTAGGTATGCCTGTTATAATGCTTTATAACTTTTCGGCATCGGTTTTACGTGCCGTTGGCGATACTCTGCGACCGCTTGTTTTCCTTATAATAGGCGGTGTGCTCAACGTTGGACTTAATATTTTGTTTATAGTTGTTTTTAATAAAGACGTTGAGGGTGTTGCAATAGCGACGGTTGCCTCACAGGCAGTTTCGGCGGTGCTTTCGGTTTTTGTGCTTATAAGAAGTGATGGACACGCACACCTTGAAAAAACGTATTTTCGCCCGTTTAAGCAGGAGCTTTTGGATATTATTAAAAGCGGTTTGCCGATGGGCTTTCAAAGCAGTATGTTTTCAATATCAAACGCATTAGTTTCTTCGTCAATAAATGAGTGGGGACACTTAGTTGTTGCGGCAAACACAATTGCGCAACAGTTTGAGGCTATTGTCTATAGCTCGACCGATGCGTTTTCAACCGCAACAATGTCGTTTGTTGCACAAAACGTAGGCGCAAAAAAGCACGAAAACATTTGGAAGATTATATGGCGAAGTCTTATCTTAACAAGCTTGGTTGGCGTTGTGCTTGGCGGAGCTTGCCTCTTTGCCGGTCCCCTCTTGTGCGGAATAATGACCGATGATGCGCAGGTAATAGAATATGCGATGATTCGTGTTGGATATATGAGCAGATTTTACTTCTTTGCAGGAATTATGAACGTGTTTGGAAACGTGTTGCGCGGAACGGGAAAAACTATTACGGCGGCGATATGTAGCTTATCCTGCACCTGCCTTTTTAGAATAATATGGATTAAAACAATTTATGCACACTTTACTACACTTGATATGCTTTATGTAATATATCCTATTTCGTGGGCGCTTTGCGCAGTCGCGTATCTGATAGTGATGCTTCCGATACTTAAAAAAATAAAAAACGAATAACAAAAAACGGCGCAGAAAGCGCCGTTTTTATTTGCTTAATTTAATCTATTAAAGCACAGAGAGCGTCGTTTTTAAGTGCTTCAAGCATAATTATTGCACTATTAAAGTTTGTTGCAAGCGGAATTCTTTGCACGTCACCTAAACGCAAAAGAGCCGAAACGTCGGGCTCGTGCGGCTGTGCAGTAAGCGGATCGCGCAAAAAGATAATAAGGTCAAGCTCGCCAAGGGCAAGCATAGCACCAATTTGTTGGTCGCCGCCAAGTGGACCGCTTTTCATTCTAAAAATATTAAGTCCTGTTTCGCCCATAATAAGCGTTCCGGTAGTTCCCGTTGCATAAAGCTCGTGCTTGGCTAAAACGTCTTTATATCTTTTTGCAAGCTCGATAATTTCGTTCTTCTTTTTATCGTGTGCGATTAAAGCTATTTTCATAAAAAATTCCTTTATTTAAATATAGTATCTAAAAACGCATCAAACGAATATTTCTTTCGTATGTTTTCGTCAATAGGTTCGTATGGAGTGGTGAAAAATTCTTTGTTAAGTTTTATATCGTTTACATCGATAACAAGTTGATTATTCTTGTTATAAAAATCGTAGCCTGTGCAGTCAAACGTAGTAACGATTTTTTTCTGCATGCCAATCATTTCGCCCAAGCGGGTGGTAGCACCCGTTTGAAAGGTGTTTTCAATTTCAAGCACTGCGACGGATTTTTTGTAAATTCCAAGCATCTCGTTAGTGCAAAGCGGCGAAAATTTAACCTGCGAAAATTTAACCTTTCTAAAGCTTACGTTAAATAATTTGTTGTAAACGTAAACAAGCGGATGCGGAATATAAACAAACTTAAAAAACCTTAACCCAAGCTGTTTGCACTGTTCTTCTATCTGAGAAATAACGGTGGGGCGGATAGAATGAAGCGTGCCAATAAAGGCAAGGTCGTATTTTGGCCTGCCGCAAAAAGTCGGCTCAAACTCGTGCGTGTAGCCCCAATAGGCATACTTTAAAAATGAATACTGCTTAACGTCGGCAGCATCAAATGAGTAGATTTTGTTAAAATAAGCAAACTTTTTAGGAACACTTTTAATGTTTTTAACAGAATCCCAAAGGTACAATATTTTTTTGGAAAGCGGAAAACGCCTTTGAAAACGTTTTAAAACGGCGATGGTAGGCGCTTCGCATTTGATAAACAGTATAAAATCGTAGTCTTTATCTCTACCGCCGTTTTTTTCTTTTAAAATATCAAGCTGACGGTCAAAATACTTTTTTATTTTGCCGTGATAAAGCGGAAAGTCCTTACGCATACAAATGCGGGCAATAGCCGAATGCGAGGGTTGCTCGTCAATAACGTCAACGTTAGCACCCCGTGCCTCAAGCGCGGACTTTAAACGCACGTGATAGTCAAAGAAAAACGGACTGACTACTAAAATATTTTTATTTTTAAAATTCATCTTGCACCGTTATGATTAAATACCACAAGCACGGTTTTCAAAATGCATTTAGCGTCTAATAAAAGCGAGCGTGTGGAAATATATTCCATATCGTAAACAATTTTTTCTTCGGGTAATAAATCGTATCCGCCGTTAACCTGCGCAAGTCCCGTTAAACCTGGCGTAACGCGCAAGCGGTAAGAAAAGCCGTTTATTGTCTTTTCAAACTCGTCATAAAAGCATTTGCGCTCGGGTCTGGGACCAACAAAGCTCATCTGTCCAAGTAAAATGTTTAAAAACTGCGGAAGCTCGTCAAGGCGCGAAGCACGTAAGAACCGACCGACACGCGTGCAGCGGGGATCATCCTCTCTAGCCCATTGTGCGCCGTCTTCTTCGGCGTTTGCTATCATCGAGCGAAATTTAATAAGCATAAATGGCTTACCGTTTTTGCCAAGACGCTCTTGGAGATAAAAGATCTTGCCGGGCGAATCAATAACGATAAAAACGGCAATAATTATCATGGGCAAAAGGGAAACGCAAAGTGCGATAAACGAAAAAACAATGTCAAACAAGCGCTTTACGATACTGTAAAACGCACTGGGCTTTGGCAGAATATCAGGAACCTGATAAAGCTTTTTATGTTTAGTTTTTGGTTCTGTCTTTGACGAAGCCGTTTGCATAAAAATCCTCTCGAAATAAATATAGCCTTAGATATATATAATACCATATATTACATAGTATTGTCAATTATCGCATTTTATTTCTCGTAAATTAAAGTCTATCATATCGCACGAGGCAAGAATGTATTTAACGCCGTTATGCTCGCAAATTTCCGCCTCGTTTTTATTATAAGAATGTAAATGACCGTAAACACAGCATTTTGCGCCGTACTCCTCTAAAACGGGGCAGAAAGATGAAAATTGCGTGCCCGAGGTTTGCGGCGGATAGTGCATAAGAACTATTAAAGTAGAATTTTCATCCATTAGTCTTTTTGCCGCCGAAAGAGTAAGCTCCAAGCGAATCATTTCGCGTGCAAAAATCTTCTTATCCTCGCTTGTTCCCGATTCCATCCATCCGCGCGTTCCTGCAAAAACGTAGTCGCCTATCTTTATAGCATCGTTTTGCAGGGGGAGCATTGATTTATCAACGCTTTCGCGCACCTTTGTTATACTGCTCCACCAATAATCGTGGTTGCCTCGGATAAATATCTTTTTTCCGGGGAGAGAAGCTATGTCGTTTAAATCTTCAAGCGCATCTTTAAGGTGCATTGCCCACGAAATATCGCCCGAAATTAAAACGACGTCATCGCTAGTTACTTTACTTAACCAGTCCTGTTTAATTTTATTCCAATGACCCTGCCACTTTTCGCCAAACATATCCATAGTTTTGTCGGCTCCTCCGGCAAGGTGTAGGTCGGATATAGCAAATATCCTCATAAATACCTCACAAAAATATGTATCAAATTAATTGTAACATAAATTGTGTAAAATTTCAATATAATTTGCAAGGGGTGCGTTTATGAAAGATTACGTATTAAAATTTGAACAATCACTTTTTAAAGTAGGAATAAATTCTTCGGGCGAGCTTGCGGTAATTTTTTCGGCAAGTGAACAGGTGTTTTCGTCTAAAACCTTTGGTATGGCTAAAGACTTTAGTGCAGATATCGATTCGCGCGGAGTAATACATATTGCCGCGGTGGGTAGTGAAACGCTTACTTATATCAGGTTTACGCCCGAGCAAAGTTCAACTACGCATTTAATGCATCTGCCTGCAAACTTTTATATTAAAAACGTTTTGGTATGTGCTGACGAGGATGTTTTTATTGATTATTGTGTAAAAAGCCCCGAAGGATATGCGTGCATTGAATATTGCCTGCACAAAAATAAGTGGACGGGTAAAAATATATATACTTCGCAAAACGAGCTTTCGCTTTTGTGCGTTGATAAGGCAAGCAAAAACAGCTTTTTATGCGAAAAGAATAAAAATTCATATATGCTCATAAATGCACATAACAGTGCGCAAGAGATATTTAAAGGTGACTTTCCTTTGCATTACGTTCAGCTTTGTGCGCACAAGCCTATGTTTGTTTGCGGAGGCGCAATTTATTATGATGGGTTAGAAATTGGCGTAGGCGAGAGCGTGTACGTGGTTGATTACGATAAAATTTTGTATAAAGACGGTCAATTAAAGATAATGATATGTGACGGTGTATGGCGATTTTATTCTATTGCCAATCTGCCACAAAAGGCTACTGAATATATAATGTGTACGCCAAGTGAAAATAAGAAGATAATTTTGACAAAACCGTTTCCACATATTTTGCCAAGCGTGGAAGAAAATCTTTCTGACGGAATTGTAAAAGAGGTATTTCATCAGCAACGGACGCTGTTTTCGCTTCAGGCAGAAATAAAAAGCCTTAAGGCACGTTTGCGAAAATTGGAGGACGAAAAGGGAAGATAACACAAAACAAGCGTAAACACGAGAAAACAAGAGAAAAAACGAGAAAACAAGAGAAAATATGTTAAAAACGCATAAGTATCAATATAAATCAAATTTGCAATAATGTGGTATAATAAATATAATAAGTTTAGCACTCGAGTCATTAGAGTGCTAACGTTTTAAGGAGGAAATACAAATGACTATAAAACCCTTATTTGATAAAGTAGTTATCAAAAATTGTGAGGCAGAGGAAACCACAAAAAGTGGAATAGTTCTTACAGGAAACGCTAAAGAAAAGCCGCAGTTTGCGATTGTTTGTGCAGTCGGTCCTGGAGGAAACATTGACGGACGCGAAGTTGCAATGTGTCTCGAAGTTGGTCAAAAGGTTGTTTACAGCCAGTATGCAGGAACAAACGTAAAGCTTGACGGACAAGAATATATAATAATAAGTCAAAGCGACATTTTAGCAGTCGTAGAAGATTAACGGAGGAATTTGATTATGGCAAAACAGTTTAAATACGGCGAAGAAGCCCGCAGAGCGCTTCAGGCAGGTGTAGATATTCTTGCTGATACAGTTAAAATAACACTTGGTCCTAAGGGACGCAACGTAGTGCTTGAGAGAAAGTTCGGCCCTGCACTTATAAACAATGATGGTGTTACCATTGCAAAGGAAATTGAACTTCCTGACCCGTTTGAAAATATGGGCGCACAGCTTGTTAAAGAGGTTAGCGTTAAAACTAACGACGTAGCAGGTGACGGTACTACCAC
>JAZSMS010000019.1:0-3051 GCA_045536015.1 Clostridia bacterium | reverse complement strand
TATTGATGAAAAACAAATAGAGCTTGTTAGTGAAAACGAAGATTTTTTGGTTTTACTGCAAAATAAAAACGGTATCAGCGCAACTGCACAGTATAACGGCATAACCGAAAGCTTTTTAGAGGATAAGTCTGCAAAGGACGAGCTTGACCAAAAACGTCTTGAAAAGCACGCAGTAAAAATGGCAACGTATTTAGTGCTAAAAAAAGCACTTAACAAAGAATTGCCTTGGGGTGCGCTTACGGGCATCAGACCGACAAAACTTGTGCGCGAATTTTCGCAAAATACCGAAGAAATTTTAAAGCAAAGATATGACCTTCCTTTTAGCAAAACGCGCCTTTTAAAGACGGTTTGTTCTGCTCAAGATGGGATATTTGAAGTTCCGCAAGATGAAATTGACGTTTATTTAGGAATTCCGTTTTGCAAAACGCGTTGCAGCTATTGCTCGTTTTCGTCAACCGATTCAACTAAGGGCAGAAAGCTCATGGTGCCTTACGTTGAAGCAATTAAAAAAGAGATAGAATTATGCACTAAGCTTATTAAAGAGCTTAATAAAAAGGTGCGCTGTATTTATGTTGGCGGAGGAACGCCCACGGCACTAGATGAAGACTTATTTGAGGATTTTTTACTTGCTGTAACAACACATTTTAAGGCAGAAAAAGAGTTCACCGTCGAAGCAGGCAGACCTGACACGATAACAAGAAAAAAACTTGAGGTAATGAAGAAATGCGGTGTAGACCGCATAAGCATTAACCCTCAAAGTATGAATGACGAAACGTTAAAAAAGATTGGCAGAAGCCACAGTGCAAAAGAAATTGAAGACTGCTTTGCTCTTGCTAACGAAATTGGCTTTAAAACGATAAATGCCGATTTAATTGCGGGACTTGAGGGTGAAACGCCCGAGATGTTCTTTTATACGCTAAATAAGGTGCTTGCACTAAAGCCCCAAAATATAACGGTTCATACCCTTGCTATAAAGCACGGTTCTAAATTATTTGAGCAAGGCTCGCACGCAGGCAATGCCGAGCACGTCAGGTTAATGGTAGAGGGCGCACAAGAGGTGCTTGCAAGCGAGGGGTATATTCCATATTACTTATACCGCCAAAAGTATATGACGGGCAATTTTGAAAATATTGGTTATGCTAAACCGGGGCATATCGGCGTTTATAATATAGATATTATGGAAGAAACTGCTGATATTATGGCTCTTGGTTGCGGCGGTGCTTCTAAGAGAATTTTTAGGCAAGAAAACAGAATAGAGCGTGCCTTTAATTTTAAAAGTATTTACGCTTATATTCAAGATATTGACGCGCAATTTGAGCGCAAAAGGGAATTGTATTTGACACAATACAAAAAAGAATTATAATTATATTAAGTTTATTTTTAGGAGAAAAATTATGCTTACACAAGCTCCCAAAGGGACAAAAGACGTTTTGCCAAGCGAATCACACAAATGGCATTTTGTAGAAGATATTATGCGCAAAGAATGTGCTTGCTCAGGCTACCGCGAGGTGCGCACTCCGGTTTTTGAACATACCGAGCTTTTTGCGCGCGGAGTAGGCGATACTACCGACGTTGTTCAAAAGGAAATGTATACGTTTTTAGATAAAGGAAACCGTAGCGTTACGCTTAAGCCCGAGGGTACGGCAGGCGCGGCAAGAGCATTTGTTGAGCACGGCTTGTTTAACGAGGCGCTTCCCCTTAAAATGTACTATTTTACGCCTGTTTTTCGTTACGAAAAGCCTCAGAGCGGACGCTTGAGAGAGCATCATCAGTTTGGTGTTGAAGTCTTTGGCGGTAGTGAGGCTACCTTGGATGCAGAGGTTATTCTGCTTGCTTTTTCGGTTTTAAAAAAGTGCGGCTTAAAGGAGCTTACGCTTAACGTAAATAATATTGGATGTCCTGCCTGCCGCGAAAGATATAATCAAGCACTTAAAGAGTATTTTGCAGGTAAAAAATTATGCCCAACCTGCCAAAGCAGATTAGACCGTAACCCAATGCGAATACTTGATTGCAAGGACGTTGATTGCGGCAGAGATGCAGATAATGCACCTGTTATTCTTGACTATATTTGCGACGAATGCAAAGAGCATTTTGAGTTTTTAAAGCAAATTTTAGATAGCGAGAATATAGAATACAAGGTTAACCCACGTATTGTTCGTGGACTTGACTATTATACAAAAACCGTTTTTGAAATTACCGCACTTGTTGACGGGGCACAGCTTACCGTTTGCGGTGGTGGAAGATACGATGGCCTTGTAAACCAGATAGGCGACAAGCAAATTTGCGGTATTGGCTTTGGCATGGGTATCGAGCGCTTGCTTTTATTAATGCAGCAGGAACAGATAGATTTTAATGAAGAAAAGCTTTTTGACGTGTATATTGTTTCGGGCTCAACACCTGCTGAGCGTATCAAGGCATTTTCTATTGCCGAAAAATTAAGACAAAAAGGTATTAAGGCAGAATGCGATCACAACGCACGCTCGTTTAAGGCACAGTTTAAATATGCCGATAAGCTTAAAGTGGCCTACACCATTATAGTTGGCGAAAACGAGCTTGAAAGCGGCAGGTACGCCCTTAAAAACTTTGCAACGGGCGAGCAACAGCAGTTATCAGAAGAAGAAATTATTAATTTTTTTGAGGTTTGATTATGGCAGAGAATTTAGGTGGATTAAAAAGAACTTTAATGTGCGGTCAGGTTCGCGCAGAGCATATAGGAACAACACAAACGTTTATGGGTTGGGTTCAGCGCAGACGTGACCTTGGCGGATTAGTATTTATGTGGCTTAGGGACCGTAGCGGTATTGTTCAGGCAGTTTGGGACGGAAATAAAAATAAAGAGCTTTTTGATGCGATTGCATCAGTTAGAAGTGAATACGTGCTTGCTATTACGGGCAAGGTTGTTGCGCGCGATGCGCAAAATGTAAATAAAGAGCTCGCAACGGGCGAGGTTGAGGTTGAGGTAGAAGCAGTTAAGATTTTATCCGAAGCCGCACTGACTCCCTTTGAGGTTAATGATGAGGTTTCGGTAAACGAGGCGCTTCGCTTTAAATA
>JAZSMS010000010.1:0-7203 GCA_045536015.1 Clostridia bacterium | reverse complement strand
TTTTCGTTTGAGCTTACACAAAGTGATGTAGATGAAATTTCGCTTTTATCTCCCGACATTTTTCTTTTAACAGGTGGAACAGACGGCGGCAACGGCGAATGTATTTTGCATAACGCAAAAATGTTGGCATTATTAAAGCCTTCGTTTCCTATAATAATCGCAGGAAACCGCAGTGTTGCAGACGAATGTGCAAGCATTTTAAAAGAGTTTGAGGTTTATATCTGTCCAAACGTTATGCCCAAATTCAATCAGCTTAACGTAGAACCAACGCAAAAGCAGATACGCGATATCTTTTTAAACAAAATAGTATCAGCAAAAGGTTTAAGCAAGGTTACCTCACTTTTATCAGACATAATTATGCCCACCCCCTCGGCAGTGCTTAAAGCGATGGAGCTTTTAGCGTTAGGTTGCGAGGGAGAACGCGGCATAGGGGAGCTTTTAGGTATAGACGTAGGTGGAGCTACCACTGATATTTATTCTGTTGCCGATGGAATGCCGGCAAACGCAAGCACCGTTTTTAAGGGCTTGCCCGAACCTAAAAGTAAGCGCACGGTAGAGGGTGATATCGGTATGCGTTACAGTATTTGCGGAATAGTTGACGTTGCAGGAATAAGCAAAATCTGCGATCTTTCTTCACTTTCTGAAGATGAAGCCTCAGCCCTTATAAGCAAGCTTGCTTCTTCCCCCGAAACAGTTCCCGATAACGATAAATTAAAAGCCCTTGACTATGCCCTTGCCTGTTGCGCAGTAGACGAAGCCACAAGACGCCATGCGGGCACTATTAGCGAAACCTTTACTTTAATGGGCAAAACCTTTATCCAAGAGGGTAAAAATCTTACAAAGGTTAAAAACATCGTAGTCACTGGCGGAAGTCTTATTCACACGCAAAAGACAAAGCAAATAGCAGATAACGCACTTTACTCTTGCTTTGCCCCACAATCGCTTCGTCCACAAAAGGCAGACGTTTTTGTTGACAGAAAATATATTTTAGCGGCAATAGGATTACTTTCAACCAAATACCCTGCCGTTTCACTAAGAATAATGAAAAAGGAGTTAGAATACCATGGATATTCAGAATAAGCGAATTAGCGAAGCCGAATTTTTTGAAGAGCGTCAGCAGGTGCTTGCACAATGGCCCACCGGAAAGGACGTTGACCTTGAAGAAGCTATTGCTTACCACAAGGCTATGCCAGAAAACCGAAGCTTTTCAAAAAAGCTTTTAGAGGCAAAAAAGAATAAGCGCACATTAGTCCAGCCTCGTGCAGGCGTTCCGCTTGTTGACGAGCAAATAAAGCTTATGCAGTATCTTGAGGAGTTTGGCGAGGCAGATCTTTTGCCCTCGACCATTGACAGCTATACCCGTCAAAACAGATACGAAGAAGCAGAAAACGGCATTATTGAATCACAGCGTCTTGACCGTGCCATGCTTAACGGCTTCCCTGCTGTTAATCACGGAGTTAAAGCCTGCAGAAGAGTTATCGAAAGCGTTAACGTACCAATGCAGGTTCGCCACGGTACTCCCGACGCACGTCTTTTAACTGAAATTACTCTTGCAGGTGGCTACACAAGCTACGAAGGCGGCGGTATTTCGTATAATCTCCCCTACTGTAAAAATATTCCCATCGAGCGCACCATCCGCGATTGGCAATACGTTGACCGTCTTACCGGTCTTTACGAAGAAATGGGCGTTTCGATCAACCGTGAGCCCTTCGGTCCCTTAACCGGCACACTTGTTCCACCGTGCATATCTCACGCAGTTGCTATAATCGAGGCTCTTTTAGCCGCTGAGCAGGGCGTTAAAAATATAACGGTTGGTTACGGTCAATGCGGCAATTTAGTTCAGGACATTGCGGCAATACGCACACTTGAAGAGCTTACTGACGAATATCTCAAAAAGTACGGCTACACTGACGTTGAGGTTACTACCGTTTTACATCAATGGATGGGCGGTTTCCCCGCAGACGAGGCAAAGGCATTTGGCGTTATTTCGTTTGGTAGTTTAATAGCCGCGCTTTCAAAAGCAACAAAGGTCATTGTTAAAACTCCGCACGAGGCAGTAGGTATTCCTACAATGGAAGCTAACGCACAGGGTTTAAAATGCACAAAGCAGGTTGTTAATATGCTTTCTGACCAAACCTTTAGTGATGCCCACCTTGAAGAAGAAAAGGAAATTATCCGCCTTGAGACACGCGCGATAGTTGATAAGTGCTTTGAGCTTGGCGCAGGTGATATTGCGGTTGGTATCTGCCGTGGTATCGAAGCGGGCGTTTTAGACGTACCCTTTGCACCTTGCAGAGCCAACGCAGGACTTATGCTTCCTTGCCGCGATGACGATGGCGCCGTTAGAATTTTAAATATGGGAAATCTTCCTTTTAACGATGATATTAAAGCATTCCATATGCAAAAAATTGAAGAACGTGCCAAGGCCGAAAACCGTAAGGCATCGTTCCAAATGGTTATTGACGACGTTTATGCAATAGGAAAAGGCCGTCTTGTAGGCCGTCCCAAATATTAAGGAGAAAAAATATGAAAATAGTTGATATTGTTTGCTCTGCCGGACGTACCGGCTTCTACTTTGACGACCAACGCGCCATAAAAAAAGGTGCAAAGCACGACGGTGTGTTTTACGTTGGCGAGCCTGTTACCGAAGGCTTTAGCGGCGTTCGCCAAGCAGGCGAATCTATTTCGGTTATGATCGTTTTAGAAGACGGTCAGGTTGCCTACGGTGACTGTGCAGCAGTACAGTATTCAGGTGCAGGCGGTCGCGACCCCTTGTTTTTAGCAAAAGACTTTATTCCCGTTATAGAAAAGCATATAAAGCCCCAGCTTGTAGGACTTGAAGCAGATAATTTCCGCAAGCTTTGCGAGATGATGGAAGCAATTTGCGTTGACGGAAAACGCTTGCACACAGCTATACGCTACGGTGTTTCGCAGGCTATTCTTGATGCAGTTGCAAAAGCAACAAAGAAAATGATGTGCGAGGTTGTTGCCGACGAATACGGTTGCACTGTTTCGGATAAGCCTATAAACATATTCACTCAGTCGGGTGACGATAGATACGATAACGCCGACAAAATGATAATAAAGGGCGCACAGGTTCTCCCCCACGCACTTATAAACAACGTTGAAGATAAGCTTGGCAAAAATGGCGAAAAACTTGAAGAATACGTTGCCTGGCTTCGTGACAGAATTTTAAATAACCGCGCAAATAGCGAATATTCGCCCATTATGCACATTGACGTTTACGGTACTATCGGTGCTGTATTTGGCAACAACAACTATAAGGCTATGGCAGATTATATCGAAAAGCTTGGCAAAATTGCAAAGCCGTTTAAACTTCGTATAGAAGGACCTATGGACTGCGACTGTGACCGTGAAACCCAGATGCTTGCCCTGAAAGCTCTTACTGCCGAGCTCGACGCACGCGCTTGTGACGTAGAGCTTGTTGCAGACGAATGGTGCAATACTCTTGAAGATATTAAGCTTTTTGCCGATAACAAGGCAGGCCATATGGTACAAATAAAGACCCCCGATTTAGGTGGAATAAACAACACTATCGAGGCAGTTTTATACTGCAAAGAAAAGGGCATCGGTGCCTATCAGGGCGGAACGTGTAACGAAACCGACCGTAGCGCACAGGTTTGCGTACACTGCGCAATGGCAACCAAGCCTGACCAGATTCTTGCAAAGCCCGGTATGGGTGTTGACGAAGGCTTTATGATAGTTTATAACGAAATGAACCGTATTTTAGCACTAACAAAAGCAAAAAATAATTTATAAAATTGCTTACCCTCGAAAATAATTTCGAGGGCTTTTTATTCATTTATTTAAATATTTTGTATTTACTTTCAAAATTTTTTATGCTATACTGAAATAGATGATTTTACTTTCGAGGAGGACAATATGAAAAAAAATAATCATTCTTTTAGTTGCACTATTGATAGCCTTTGCTTTTACCGGATGCAATAATTCAAACGCACCAGGGGATGGTGGCGCTATCGAAGGAGAGTACTTCTTTTCTATAATTGGAGATTTCGATATGACCCTTACAATCTCCAAAGATTCCGCCACATTAACACAAAACTATCGTTCCGGCGAAAATTCTTTTGTAAAGAAAAATCTTATTTCCATTTTTAATGCAGACTACTCTCTTGATCGCAACAATAATCTTATTTTAACCTACAACAAGGCAATAGATAAAATGAAACTTGAAGGTAAAAACGAAGACGTTGATGCCTTTATTGCTCAAAACCTTAAAAATGAAAAAGAAAATCTTGACAAAGGAAACATCACACGAGAACACTATGACAAGCAAGTTGGCTTACTTGACGGTAGGAGTATTGAAACAGATTTAAACACTACCGTTATCACTACCGTTAGACTTGACGCTAAAAACAACAGATTTTATTTGATAGAAACAAAAACAGATAATGCAAGTGACGAATCAGTAAAATATTCATATCACTCAAATGGAAATATTAAATCCATTACTACAAAAATAAGTTCCTTAAAATCAAAAAAAGTTAAATATGATGAACATGGTTACAAAATTACAGACAACGTTAAAAGAACGTACTATGAAAACGGAATAGTAAAAACTGAATTTTATCCAAACGGATATACTGATTATAACAAAAAAAACGATATCCCCGAAAAATACTATTATGATGAACAAGGACTTTTGATCGCCGAAGAAACCTATAGTGGCAATTACGTTGATTCTAGAAAAGAGTTTGAATACAACAAAAAAGGCATAAATATTCTTCAAAAAAATTATTCATACAAGCTTGACGACAGCGATACTGTCTTAGTTTATTCTGAAACAGAACTGCTCGGCTATAAAAAAACAAGATACAAGGAATTTGACATTCCAAATTTAAAGTTTGAAAAAAGAGTTTTGCGTTCAACCTTAGAAACTGTTAACAACAAAATAGTAACACAATACGACTATATTTACATGGGTGAAGAATATTATGGATATAAAAAAACAGAATTTGATGGAGATGGTAAGCAAATATCTGCGAAACATTATGACAAAAACGGAAAATTAGAAAGCACAGTAACAACAACCGAAAACAGAATAAAAAAAACCGTTACAAAATACGCTGACGGCAGTAGCACTATTGATTATTACGACACGGTAAATAAGCGTTCAGCAGGCTATGTTAAGTATAATTCTAATGGTACGCGGATTGAGCAAAAAGACTATTATAAGGACGGAAGCTCAAAAATAACTTACTACAACGAAAAAGGCAAAATATATAAAATATGTACATGCAGCGCAGATGGAATAATCACTTATAGCGAACAAATCGATCAAAATGAAGATTAAACAAAAATCTTACCTGTAAATTTAGAAGATACTAAAGCCAACAAGACAAGGTTTTTAACCCTGTCTTGTTTTTTTACAGTTTTATCAAAAAAGCTTTATTTTTTAAACGCCTTGAATTTTTTACAATTTTATAATATAACAAAGATGGTAAACTAATTACATATTATAAGCAAGCATTTTAAACTTATATGGAGTTTTCTTTTGTATTTTCCATCGTTAAAATTTGGTAAAAATGCAGATTCCGACTTGATGGGAATCAAGATTTTGGTTGTTTTATTCACATTTAGCAATTATGGTACAACCGTTGTTAATTAAAAATAATTTATAATTAAAGCATAAAAATAAGCTTGGCAAATGCCAAGCTTATTTATTTTACTTTTCAAGAGCTAAATCAATATGAAGCTCATCAAGCTGTTTCTGATCAACCGCATAAGGTGCGCCGGTTAATAAGCACGAGGAGTTTTGCATCTTTGGGAAAGCAATAACGTCCTTAATATTCTCACTGCCTGCAAGCAGCATTGCCAAGCGGTCAAAGCCGATTGCAAGTCCGCCGTGCGGTGGTGCACCGTACTTAAATGCTTCTACAAGGAAGCCAAAACGCTCGTCAATATCCTCTGCGCTAAGTCCAAGCAGTTGGAACATTTTAGTCTGAACACTTGACGAATGTATTCTTATACTTCCACCACCAAGCTCATAGCCGTTTAAAACTATATCATAAGCCTTTGCACGTACGGCGCCAAGATCATTTTCTAGCTTTTCGATATCCTCATCCATAGGCGAGGTAAAGGGATGATGCACAGCAACAAATCTGTCCTCTTCCTCCGAATACTCAAATAACGGGAATTCTGTTACCCAAACAAGCTCGTAGGTATTAGGCTTAATAAGACCTCTGCGACGGGCAATTTCCTGACGAAGCTGACCAAGAGCGTCAAATACAACCTTATTTTTATCTGCAACGATAAATATCATATCGCCCGTGTTTGCGCCAACTGCAGCAGCAATTTCGTTAAACTGTGATTCATCAAAAAACTTATTAACCGAAGAACGATAGCCCTCGGCAGTTTTTGCTATCCATACAAGTCCTTTTGCACGGTAGGTTTTAACAAACTCGGCAAGCGAATCAATTTCTTTTCTTGTAAATGCATCGGCACAGCCCTCTGCGCAAATTGCACGCACGCTTCCGCCGTTTTTAATGGCATCGGTAAACACACCAAATGCGCAATTTTCAACAAGTTGGGAAATATTTTTAAGCTGCATACCAAAGCGCAAATCAGGCTTATCGCTACCGTAGTTTTCCATAGCGTCGTGCCAGGTCATGCGCCTAATTGGAAGCGAAATTTCTACGTTTAACGTATCGGCAAAAACCTTTTTTAAAAGTCCCTCGGTCATTGCCATAACGTCGTCTTCTTCTACAAACGACATTTCGATATCTATCTGCGTAAATTCAGGCTGACGGTCGGCACGCAGGTCTTCGTCACGGAAGCAACGTGCTATCTGATAATATCTGTCACAACCCGAAATCATCAAAAGCTGTTTAAACAGCTGCGGCGATTGCGGAAGCGCAAAAAACGTACCGGGCTGAACGCGCGACGGAACAAGATATTCTCTTGCGCCCTCGGGAGTGCTCTTGCCAAGCATAGGCGTTTCAACCTCGATAAAGCCGTTATCGTTAAAATAATTTCTTACGCTTGCAGCAATTTTACTGCGGGTAATAAGATTATGCTGCATAGATGGACGGCGAAGATCTAAATAACGGTATTTAAAGCGAAGCGCCTCGTTTACCGAAACCTCATCATTAACCTCAAAGGGAGTCAGTGCGGCTTCGGATAAAATCTTAACTGCTTCTACCTCAACCTCAACCTCGCCCGTTG
>JAZSMS010000141.1:0-9515 GCA_045536015.1 Clostridia bacterium | reverse complement strand
CAGATAAAAAAGCCTATTTTTGACTGTTTTGACGTAATTGATATAAATATGGGTTGCCCCGCAAAAAAAATTATATCTAACGGCGAAGGTAGCGCTTTAATGAAGGATATTCCCCTTGCCTGCTCTATTGCTAAAAAAGCTGTGCTTGCAGCAAACAAACCAATTACAGTTAAAATTCGCACAGGTTTTATTGATAAAAACTGCGTTAACTTTGCAAAAGAAATTGAAAAAACAGGCATTGCCGCAATAACTATTCACGGAAGAACATGCGCGCAGGCTTATCGCGGAAAAGCAGACCTTGATGCGATTAAAGAGGTTAAAGAAGCCGTAAAAATTCCCGTTATTGCTAACGGCGATGTTATTGACGGCGCAAGCGCGAAAAAAATGCTTGAATACACTAATTGCGATGCCGTTATGATTGGCCGCGGCGCACAAGGAAGGCCTTGGATTTTTTCCGAAATTGATGCGTTTTTAAACGGCAAGGAATTTACTTTAACAAACAAGCAAAAGCTTGATATTGCCGCCGAACACGGTGTTCGCCTTGCGCGCGAGCGCGGCGAGTATACCGCTATGCTCCAGATGCGAAAGCACTTATCATGGTACACTCACGGTTTTTTTTCTGCTGCGCAGATACGCAACAAAATTAATTCCGTCAATGACATTGACTCTTTTTTAGAGCTGATTGAACAAATTAAATCATATTATTAAAAAAAGACCGTTAAAGGTCTTTTTTCATTTTACCTACTGTTTTTAACGGATCCTGCATTACCGCCTGCGCTAATTCTATTTCGTCAACCATTTTTACCGTACGCCCTAGTTTATCAAGCACAAGAACCACGTTATATTTATTTCCCATAAGCCTTTGATGCACCGAAAGCACACTTTCGTCATAAAAAGCCTTAAGCACACAAACACTTTTGCTGTTTTTAATAATCTTATCGCGGCAAAAGGCATTTGAGGGTGTTTTTAGTGCCTTTATTGCCGCAACCAGCACAAACACACCCATCACTAGAAAACTGCCGCTTTGACCTCTTAAAATCTGATAAATACTATAAGCGCATAACATTAAGGATATACCTACGCTTATTAAAAGTGAAATTTTGCGTCCATTTTTCAAAACGCTTGATAAAAGACATTTTAAAACCCTCCCCCCATCAAGCGGATATGCAGGAATAAAGTTAAACGTCGCAACTGCATAAGAATATTTTATAAATTCTTCTGCAAACGGAATAGGCACTGTTTTTATTAGTTCTGTACAGACAAAACCGCATAATAACGAAAACATTGGTCCTGCGAGTGCAATAATTATCTCCTGCGACGCAAAATCTTCTATCCCCTCTATCTGTGCCGATGCACCAAAGGGAAAAAGCTCAATGCTCTTTGTGCGCTTTTGTAATAATCTTGCTGCAAATGCGTGTGCAAGCTCATGCAAAAGCACAACCAACGCAAGCACAAAAAGGGCTACAAGGTTTTTGCCAAGCACCCAAACCACGATGCAAAAAACAAAGGACAAATTAATTCTTATCTCGGTTTCGCCGATAAAAAACAACGTCATTTAAAATAACCGCTTAAATCTACGGGTTTTCCGTCTTTTATATGGCAAAATACCATTTTTTCGCTTGCGTATCCGATAGTCTGACCTCCCGAAACCCGCTCGTTTTGTTTACAAAGCGGTTTACACGAAAGGTACTTGCTTATACTCCCATCCTCGTGTCTGATAATCACGCTCTCATCTGTTATTTCCTCAATAAAACCATCTTTAACCGCAACAACACCTTGGTAGTTTTGAGGATAAAATTCAATTTGCTCCCCACTTTTTTCCCACTCGGCATCCATAGGTAAAAAACACGAAACAATTGTTGCATTGCCCGAAACCGCATGACTGTCTTCTTGCGCATCAACAAAAAAGATTTTCCCAAGACTATCTTTAATTTTAAAATCTTCTTCAATGCTCATTTGTATGCCATTTCTTAATGCAGATGCAGTTTTATTGTTTGAAAAAGCAACAAAAGCGCCAAATACTACCGTAAGCAATACCATTGCTATTGCAATAGCACGTGAATAAATTTTCATAAAAAAACCCCCTTGCAAATACTATGCAAGGGGATTAAATTATATTATTTCTTTTCGGTAAACGGCTGAATAGGTCTATTCATACAAACGCTTTCTACAAGACCGATACCTATCATATTTGTAAGCATATTAGAGCCGCCGTAGCTTACAAACGGAAGAGGAATACCCGTTATTGGCATTATTCCTATTACCATACCGATATTTTCAAAAATATGGAACATAAACATTGCCATAATTCCAAGTATTATCATTGCGCCCTGCCTGTCGTAAGCTTTTTTGTAAAGCTGCCACAGACGTATTTCCATAACTGCATACATAGCAATTAAAACAAACGCACCTAAAAAGCCAAGCGATTCGCAAATTGCGGCAAAAATAAAATCGGTATTTATCGCATAAATATAGCCCATCTGTGAATAAGAGTCTTGTCCTAATATGCCTTTGCCAAAAAATCCACCCGAACTTATTGCTATTTTAGAATATTTTAATTGGGTAACATCATCACCGGTAAAGAAATTTATTATTCGGCTTTGCTGCTTATCACCCATAATAAACCACAATAGCACACACGCTACAATACAGCCACCGATAAGTATCGCAATATGCTTCCATCGCATTCCGCCGGCAAATAGCATCACAATAAAGATAAACACATATACAAGAGAAGTACCGATATCCATCTGCGTCATAAGAGCGCCGACAAATACAACCATAACCGCAAAGGTAGGCAAAAGCTTTTTAACAGAATCAAGTTCGTCCTGCTTTGAAATTGTTTTTGCAAGCACCAATATAAGCCCAAGCTTACCAACCTCGGTAGGCTGAAATTCAAACGCGTTACCTATTTTTATCCAACCGCGCGTTCCGCCGTGTTCTATACCAAAAAAAGCAGTAAACACTATTAAAGCAACGCAAACGCCTACTACAACGTACCATATCTTTGCATATATGTGATAATCAAGCATTGCAATGCAAACCATTAAAGCAAAGCTGATCAAAATCCACATTACCTGCTTTTTAACAACGTCAAAATTAAGGCGCGCAATATTGGTAAAAAAATCGACTTCTTCACCCCCCGAGGAAGGCTCTGCAGTTGCCATAAGAATTGCAAGTAACCCAAAAACAGAAATTGCCGCAATTATTATAAGCAATATGTATTCGATATTTTGAAGTTTTCGTTTATCAAACAGCCACATAAAAGCTCCAAATTAGTTATTGAATACATTATAACACAAAATAAAAATTTTTTCAATAATTAAGTTTTTTTATACGCAATTATGGGTAATCTTGCGCACAAACAGCTTCCGCAAGAACTTCTGTCAATAAAAATTGAAATATTTTCACTGTCAGGCTCGATATATTTCATAGCCGCCGAAACTATTTCATTTGACAAAAGCATTAAAAATTCTGCCGAAACGTTTGCTCTATCACGAGAAATTACTGCCTTTAAACGCTTTTTTGCGTTTTTTGAAGAATTGCTTTTTCTTTTTAAAAATCCAAACACTTTCTCGGCCCCCTTTTACATTGCCCTTCCAAGCAGTTTGTCCACTATCTGCGAAACGAGCGTAGGTGCCTTTAGCGGAATATTTTCACCAAGTAAGCGTCCCGCTATTTTTATATATTCGCGTCCTGCATTGCTTTTAGAAAAATTGACCACAGCCTCACCCAAATTAGTTGCCTTTACAACCGCCTTATCCTCTAAAACAGTGCCTATTGCCTTTTGCCCTAAAATATCTTCTACGTCTTCAACCGAAAGCATGTCTCCTCCCAAAACCATATCAGGCTTTATTCTGTTAACTATTAAAGAAACGTGCGAAATCCCCTGCGACGCCATAAGACCTATTACTCTGTCGGCATCGCGCACGGATGAAACTTCGGGCGTGCATACAACTATTGCTTCATCTGCACCCGCAATAGCGTTTTTAAAGCCTTGTTCTATGCCTGCAGGGCAATCTATAATAACAAAATCGTACATATTTTTTACTTCTTCTAAAAGCTGTCGCATTTGTTTTTCGTTAATATCGCTTTTATCGCGTGATTGGCTTGCAGGCATAAGCGAAAGATGCTGATTTTGCTTATCCCTGATTATTGCTTGCTTTAAGCGACATTTATTTTCTATAACGTCAATTAAATCAAAAACTATGCGGTTTTCAAGCCCTAATGCAGTATCAAGATTTCTGAGACCTATATCGGTATCAATAAGCAAAACCTCCTTGCCCTTTTGTGCAAGCGCCGCACCTAAATTTGCACAGGCTGTCGTTTTGCCCACTCCTCCTTTGCCGGAAGTAACGACCAATGCTCTTCCCATAAAAATTCCTCCAAACAATTTTAGTTTCTTTATGATAATTCAAAACTGTTTTATTTGGAATAGATAGTTTTGTCGAAAGAGTACTTTTGACAAAATAAGAAAAAGTATTCAAAATATATTTTCAAAAATTGACAAAAATACCTTCTAGAGCTATAATCATAACAAAGATATTTTTTTGGGGAGGTATTTTAGTGAAAAAGGTTGCTACAAAACAAAACACTATAAGCGAAATTTTGGATATGAATCCCGAGGTTGCAGCTTTATTTTTAGGTCACGGTATGTTTTGCATCTCCTGCCCCAGCGCACAAAACGAGTCGCTTGAGCAGGCATGTTCTGTTCACGGTATAAACTGTGACGAGCTTTTAGACCTTATAAACAAGTTTTTAGCCGCAGATGAAGAATAAAAAATTCCCTCAACAAAAAGTTGAGGGAATTTTTTATGAGACGAATATAGAAAAAATTATCGGTATTGTTATAATCGAAAGCGTATGCGAAATAAGAGCCATACCCGAAGCTTCGGTAGTATCTGCACCGTATGCGGCAGGAATAACCACGGTGTTAAGTCCAAGCGGCATTGCGGTTGCCGCCGCAACACAAACAAAATATTCTTTTGGTATGTCAACTAACCTTGTAATCAGTGCAAGTGTGCCGCAAAAGAAAAGCGGCAGAATAATAAGCCTTAAAAACGTCACCGCATAAACCCGTTTTATTTTTAAAACGGATTTTAACGAAATGGTCGAAAAAGTAATGCCCGTTAAAAGCATTGCAACCGGCGACATACAGCTTCCGCAAACAGAGATAACACGCGAAACACTTCCGTAAACGCCCTTTATTATACCGTTTGTGTTTTCTGCCGTTGCAGCAGAATGCACACCTAAAAGTCCAAGCACCATACCAAGTAAAAGGCATATCATAGTGGGATTTAAAATTATTTTAAGCAAGCCTTTAGGCGTAAGTTCAAAATCTTTATTCATAAGTAACACGGGTATTCCCCAGGAATAAAGCAAGATTTCAAGCGGCAAGAGATAAACCGAATACGTAACAAACTGTTCAGGGAATACACCGCTGACTATAGCCTTGCCCATAAAGCCAAAGTTTGCAAAGCAAATTCCGTAAGCGTACATTTTGCGAAGATAATTATCGTTTGTAAAGAATTTAGAAAAGAAAATACAAAGCGGTATTCCCGCAAAAGCAACTACAACACCTAAAATTAAAAGCGACCACGATTCCTTTAGCATAGTAACCGTAAACTGCTTTAAAAAGCAATCAAGAACTATTGCAGGAAGAAAAACGGTTGTTTCAAGCTTTGATAAAATCTGTGCTGCCGACGACGGAATAAGTTTTGACTTTGCACCGACAAAGCCGATAACCATATACAAAAACAGTTCTACCATTTTGTAAAATACCGTACCGAATAATTCAAGCATATTTTCCATTTTTTGCGCCCCGCATAAGTTCTTATATTTATAAATACTTTAAATTTTAAATATTTTCTGTGTCATATTATATAATTACATAATTCTTTTGTCAAACGAATACAAAAAAAAGACTGTAGTAGGTAGACACTTCGCAAAGAAATTTCTCCCTATTTCTTTTTTTATAATAAAATTGACACTTTCGGTTTAAACGCGTCATAGTGGGTTACATACTTTAAAAATCAACCTATCTCAGAAACAAGAATAATAAGTGATATTGTGAGACAGGTCTCACAGTGATATTTTACCTTTCGTCAAAGTGGTATTGAAACCTATGGTTTCAGTTATATTATATTCGCTATTAAAACTGTCCGAAGGACAATATCACGATGCGTAGTATCATATAACTGCTTTAGCAATATAACTCGCCTTTGGCGAATATAACTGAGGCACCGTCATTACGGAGGGTGCCTCTAATACAGTCTATTTTTTTAATTTATAAAGTTCTTCAGTAGCAAGGCGTGCCTTTGCAACCGAGCAGGGTACTTGCGGAAGACAATAATAGAGCCTTTCCTTATCACCTATGCAAATTATATCTCCTCGGCTATACCAATAATAATCTGCATATAAGCCATAGGAATCAAGGGGTGAGCGTGAGCAAATCTCCTCGCCTTCAAGAAATAACTTAAAGCCTTCGTCGTTATGAATCAATCTTCCTTTACCTATATCATAAATTGCCTTAAAATCAGCCAAGACTAAAATATTTACTTCACAGTCAAGCAAATATTTACCTTCTTCTATCTCTTTTTTAACCTCTTCCCTTTCCCACAAAAACCAATCGGGAATGTGAGTAAAGGTCTGTTCGCCGTCGTCAGTAGATAAAAACCCATATTCCGTAAGCGTATGCGTCTTGCCGCAATTTTGACACGTTATCTTAGTGCCTTTTCCTTTTAAGCAGTTTTCTTGCTTACAGGCAGAGCACTTATATAAAATTCGCTCTAAAAAGTCCGCCCTAAAAGGTTCGTCAATTTTAATTTTTTGTTCTTGCTGTTGTTTAAAATTATCAAATTCAAACTGCTTTTTAATTATTTGGCTTATTTCGTTAGGAGAAAGTTCTTTAACTTGTTTTTCGTTAATAATCGTTTCTACGGTTGCACTTACTTTCGTTTTTCTTTTTTGAAGCCCGTTATAAAGCGGATCGCGCAAAAACGCACCGCTTGTTTTAACCATAATTACGGGTACATTTAAAAACTTTACAAGCGTACCTAATTTTTGCGGCAAGGTTGTTGAGCAACCGTCAAATGAATAGCTTGCTTCGGGATACATTAAAACCGACGCCCCTTGCTTAATCACCTTATGCATATCCTTAATAAGCGTCATATCAGTGACAAACTTATTTGTAGGAATACAACCAAGCAATCGCATTAAAAGCTTTTTTCCAACAAACGCATCAGAGGTACAAACTATACACATCGGACGCGAATAAAAAATTGACGATGCTATCTCTAGGTCAATAAAGCTTGAATGATTCATAAGTATAAGTGCAGGCTTTTTTGGAATTTCATTTAAAAATTCTGCCTTAAAATGCGTTGCCCATAAATCAAAAACTCCTACAATCTTTAATATAAGCCTGAATAAAAGCATCGGCTTTCTTGGCTTTAAGTGTTTTTGTTTTGGCATAGCTTTAACCTGTTGCCAAGTTTTTTTCTTAACCTTAATCTTCATATTTTATCCTTTGTTAACTTTTGTAGAATAATTGTAGCATAAATCTACGCGTTTGTAAATACGGATAAAAAAAAGAGCCATACGGCTCTCTTTTTTATTATTCCTGTGCAGGAGCTGCTACGGGGCAAGAATCTGCGCAAGCACCGCAATCAATGCAAGCTGCAGCATCGATAACGTACTTACCGTCACCCTCCGAAATAGCACCTACGGGGCAAGCACCCTCGCATGCGCCGCATGCGATACATGCATCACTAATCTTATATGCCATTTGTTTTCACCTCCGAATTATTCCGTTAGCTATATTTTAACACAAAACATTTTTTTTGCAAGCATTATTCTTCATTTTTTTGCTTTTTTCTTAATGCTTGTAAAAATTTGAAATTTGAGTTATAATACAATAAATATTATAAAGGAAATTTTTTATGAAACAAATTAAAAGTTTTCAGGTAAATCACGACCTTATTGAGCCCGGCACGTATGTCTCTCGCATTGACGGTGACATTTTAACAATAGATATGCGCACCCGCAAGCCAAACAGTGACGATTATATGGACAATTTAACTATGCACTCGTTTGAGCATATGTTTGCAACGCTTGTACGTTTTTCAAAAAAAGGCGAACAAATTATTTATTTTGGACCGATGGGCTGTCAGACGGGATTTTATCTTTTGGTGCGCGATATGGATATTAACGAAGCCCACACACTTATAGTAGATATTCTTAAAGAGATTATTGCCTATGAGGGTGAAGTTTTTGGCTCAACACGTATTGAATGCGGAAACTATAAAAATCTTAATTTAAAAAGCGCACAAGACGAGGCAAAGCGCTTTTTAGAAGCAACAAAAAATCAAACTGATTTTAATTACAGGAGTTAACTATGATAGGAATTATTGCAGCTATGCAGGCAGAACATAGCCTTATCTGCCAACAAATTGTAGATAGACAAACAAAAACAATTGCAGGCATTGACTTTGTTTACGGAAAAATTTCCGGCAAGGACGTAGTAACCGCCGTTTGCGGAATAGGAAAGGTTTTTGCCGCTTCCTGCGCACAGATAATGTGCCTTGAATTTTCGCCAAAGCTTATTATAAATACCGGCGTTGCCGGCTCGCTTGATAATGAACTTTCAATATTTGATATAGCCGTTTCGTCAAGTGTTGTTCAGCACGATATGGACACTTCTCCGCTTGGCGACCCCGTAGGTCTTGTTTCGGGAATAAACGTTATCAAATTCCCTGCCGACAAACAAACAGTAAAAAAAGTTTTATCAGTTGCCCAAAAGCTTAATTTTAAGGCAAAAGAAGGCGTTATTGCCTCGGGTGATCAATTTATTGCAGATAGCGAGCGCAAGGATTTTATAAAATCGCAATTTAACGCAATAGCCTGCGAAATGGAAGGTGCAGCAATAGGTCATGTTTGCTATATAAATAAAGTGCCGTTTGTTGTTATCCGCTCTATTAGCGATAACGCAAATGAAGATAGTCCGCTTGACTTCCCTGCCGTTATGGCGCGTGCGGCAAATAATTCGGCAACGCTAACGCTTTCGATTATAAATTTGCTTGAATAAATTTTATGCTTTTTCTAAAACTACCTATCGAGGTGATTTTATGAAAAAGAAAAAGAATTATGATGACGATAATTTAGATTCCTTAACTTTAGCGCGTAAGTTTGGCACCTATAATATACAGCCAACAGCCGATACAGAAAACGATTTTCCTGCCATTGCGCAAGGTAAACCAAAGCTTAACACTAAAAAATAAGCCGTTTAAGGTGGCAAATTTAAAAATAATAATTTTTTTTAAAAAACGCTTGACATATTTTAGCTAATAAAATATAATCTATACCGTCAAGTGACGCGAGTGTGCTGGAACTGGCAGACAGGCATGACTAAGGATCATGTGTCAACAGACGTAAGGGTTCAAGTCCCTTCATTCGCACCAAACAAAAAGAGAACACTTTATGTGTTCTTTTTTGTTTTTTAGAAAAACAACAAAACGGGG
>JAZSMS010000004.1:0-16126 GCA_045536015.1 Clostridia bacterium | reverse complement strand
ACAAACGCAAAAGGAAGAAACAAACCGTATTTTAGATCAAAAGGCAGATAATCTGTTCTCGCGCGAGAAAAATCAAGAATATCATAATGTTGTAGTTGAGGGTGCACCGTGTGAGTGGCAGTATCTTAATAGAATAACTGAGTGCTTTGATACAAAGCCTTCGATTTGGATTAACTCGTACGGTGAATATTATGAAGATTATTTAAAGCGTATAAAACATCATAATAACAGTTATTGCTCGGCTATCGGAGTTGCTGATTATATTCCTACGGTTTCGCTTGGCTATAATACGCTTCCGCGCCATAAAACACGCGTAATTTGGTGTCAGGATTATAATAGAGTTTACGTTCAAACAGGAACTGCAGAGCAACAGGCACAGCAATTAAGAGATACGCTTGATTTTGCTCTTAAATACAAAAAGCTTAACCCCAACACTTCAAACTCTGTAACAATATACGCTTGGAACGAGTTTGATGAGGGAGGATATCTTCAACCTACTATTTTACTTGACGAACAGGGTAACCCCGTTAAAAATGCAGACGGTACAAATAAGATGAATACAAAAATTCTTGATGCGTGTGCAAAGGTAATAAAAGAATTTAGAGAAAAAGAAGCAAAGGAAATTTAAATGCAAAGGTTCCGAATAAAAAGGCGGTTTGATATCGCAAATTATATTCCCGCGATAATAGCGGTTGTGCTTATCGGCGTTATAATAGCGGTTATTGCTTTTGCAACGACAAAGCGCGAGGGGAAAGTTAAAATAAGCGAGTTTACCAGGCTTGACGTAAACATCGAGCGCTTTGTACCGTTTTTATCAGGCGTTGCTACCATTGAGGGCGAAAATATTTATTACGTAGACGACCGAAACGAAAAAATGTGGGGCTTTTCGGGTGCGACAGAGGATATGATTTTATATGCCGGAAGCGAGCGACTTGGTGTTTCGGCAGGCAGAAAGCTTCAGGTGCTCTCTGCCGACGGAAAGCTTGCCTTTTCAAAGGAGTTTGAAAAAAATATTTCGTCTGTGGTAATAGGCAAAAAGCTTATAGCTGTAAATTTAAGCGGTTCGGACGATATGATTATAGTAAACTCTACCGGCGAAGAGGTTGACAGAATTGCTTCGGAGGTAAACGGAACAAATATCCGTTGCGGTGTTTTTGATGATGGCGGAATTTGGGTAATAACCATTGAAAATTCGGGCTATACACCCAAATACCACCTTTCAACTTACCGCTATGATACCGAAAAAAAGCAAACCATTACATTTGAGGTTGATGACCAGATGATGTACAATGCCGTTTTTGACGGTAATTTGTGCTATATTTTCGGCTCGGAAGATATTATGGTGCGCGACTGCAATTATACCGATTCGGTTAAGTTTGATTATTCGGTAAACGGCTTTGACGTTGTTGATTATAAAAAGATTGGCAAAAATATAAATATGCTTCTTTTAAACAACGGAAACTTAAAGGCTATTAATGCAAGTGGCTTAAAAGACTATTACATAGAAGAAAAAATTTCGTGGGCACATATTTCAAGCAAAAATTATTACGGCTTTAACAAATATTTTATGTATAAAATTAAGCCTTCTACGGCAAAGTATTCGGTATATAAGCTTCCGCTTGCTATTGACGAAATGATAAATGCCGGCGAGTACGTTTTAATAATGTCGGGCGGTCAGCTTTACCACTATGCTGTTCCTAAATAAAGGAGTGATAAAATGAATATTATCGATTTAGCAATTATAGCAATTTTAGCTCTTGGTTTTGGGCTTGGCTGGTATAAGGGCTTTTTGGTAACGGCGTTAAATTTAGGCTCGTACGTTATATCCTGGGTGGCATCATTTGCGGGATATAAAATGCTTGCTTCATTTATTTTAGAAAAAACAAATCTTGATAACACACTTTTATATCTTACTGCAGGCGTAGAAAAGCTTAGTGATATGACCGTTGCAAACGTTGACGTCTCACAGCTTCCTGATGAGCGTGTTGTAAGTATTATTGAAACGTCAGAATTGCCTAAGCCTATTGAGTCAATGATGACAAATAATATTTTAAACCGCGTGTTTGCAGATCAGGGCATAACTACGCTTAGCGACTATTTTAACCAAACGATAATAAATTTAAGCTTAAGTCTTATAAGCTTTTTAATAATTTTCCTTGCAGTAAGAATTATTTCAATGTTTGTTATCGGACTTATCGACCACGTTATCGATCTTCCCGTGCTTAAGCAGTTTGATAAAATTATCGGCGGTGCGGCAGGTGTGTTGCAGGCAGTATTTATCGTTGCGGTAATATTTGCAATAATACCTATTGCAATGAGCGTGCTTCCGGTAGAAAATCTTGATAATCTTATACAGGGTTCACTGCTTGGACGGCTGTTCTTTAATAACAATATAATATTTGGAATTCTAAAATCCGTATTATAGTTTGAGGTGTTTTTTATGTTTAAAAATGCAGGCCCAAGAAAGCGCAAAACGTTAATAAAACAAGCGATTTTAGCGGGCACAGTACTTGTATGCATAATTGTACTTATATGCATTTGTACTATGTGCGGGGGCTCGGCAAGGTATTCTTCTAAAAAATTCAATTCCGTTTCGGCTATTGCAAAGGGTGGTAAAACCCAGGATGATTGCAACTGTACGGCAATAGAATATTTAGCAGAAGAAGAGCTTGTAGAAGTAAAGCTTTCGTTTGTTTCGGGCAGTATTGCCGAGGGCGACACTAAACAATGCGGCGTTCCGGAATATTCGGTTTCGTTTATTTCATCGCCCTTGCGCCTTAAAATAGAGGTGCTTTCGCTTGAATATTGGGATTACGTTATAAACTCTGCTCCCGTAGACGAAACACAGCTTTTAACGGGAATGTTTTATAACGTGCTTGAAGAAACTACTTCCTTTTATTTTAATTTAAGCAAAAACGTTACGTTTAAGGTTGTAGAAAACGAAGACGGCTCGTTAAGCGTTTTACTTAAGCCTGACGATAAGAGCGTAGAGGGCGGTTGGTACTTACTTAGTGATACGTATTACGAATTTCAAGAAGGAAAGCTTACAGAAGAAGACTTTACTCCTACGCTTTGCGATGATAATATAAGCGTTTTAATGATAAGCAAGCCGTTTAAAAATAGGGCTGCTGCAGAAAAAATGCGCGATAAGCTTTTAACATCAAGCTTTGAGGGTAAGCAAATTAGGGTAGAGGAGCTTGCAGGTGGCGAACTGCCAAAGTATAGCGAAAACACAGATACTCTTGCGCTTTTAAGTGAATCAATATTAAGTGTTAACGGTACAAAGACCTCGCTTCCTTTGTTTTTTGCAAACGCGCGCTTTATTTGCTGGAATCCCTCGGGTGAAGAAGCTTTATTTTCAAAGACTATTGATTCGGGCGAAAATCTATATATTGCCGACAAGGCAGGAACAAAGCATTTGCTTTTAGATAAGGCACTTGCAACGGTTGCACTTGCTACATTTTCTAAAAACGAACAGGTTTTAGCTTTTGTTGAAACTGCTGAAGAAACTGAGCTTGTGAGCATTTATGATATAAAAGAAAATTCGCTCAAAGTTCTTGTTGACGAAGAGGGCGCAAGTTTGTTTAGTGACAAGATAACCGGAATAGCGTTATCAGATGAAGGGGATAAGCTGTTTGTTTTAAGTGGTGACGGCTATTATACCCTTAAGGAATACGATGTTTTATCAGGCGAGGTTAAAAATCTTCGCACAGATATAATAGTAGAAAGCAAGCTTTACTATCTTGACGGCAAGCTTTATTACAGTGATTGTATTGAGGAGCGTGAGGCAATAGTTTCACACACTTTAGAGGACGATACGATACAAAAGCTTGCGCTTGGCGCTGACTTTATGCTTTCGCCCGATGGCAAAAAGCTTGCAGTTATAACCGAAAACTATGCAACAAGCATTTGTACGCTTAATCTTGTTGATTTAGAGCAAGGCGTTACCGAAGAAGTCTTTGAGGACATAGTTACGGGCGAATACTTTGTTTCGTTTGATAATAAAGCGGTGTTCTTTATAACCGAAACGGGTGACCAGGAATTTTATTATCAGATAATGCGTTATGACATCGAAGAAAAAACGCTTAGCGCAAAGGCACAATGCATAAATGCAGTATTTTATCCCTCTAACGCCGCAGAAGAGATGATAATAAGTATTATTTATACCGGCGAAAACGGAACTTATCCTGCCGCGTATATTGCCGATTTTACAAAGATTGACCAAATTTCGTCTGACGCTGTTCAGGAATAAAAAACAAAAAGATTGATAAGAGGCACCTTCTGCACAGAAGGTGCCTCAGTTATATTCGCCAAGGGCGAGTTATATTGCTTTGCAGTTATATTTGGCTTGATCCAAGAGATATAAGCTTTGTTTAGTATCACTAAAATTGTTAGATTTTTATATCATTTATTATATTTATCTTTGAGATGGGTGTTATCCAAAGTATTCAACCCACAAAGACACTTATCTTATGAAGTGTCTTTTTTACAAAAAAATGGGAGACGCTTCGTAAAGAAGTTTCTCCCAATGCAGATGTTTTTTGTAAATTCGTTTTTATTTTTTAGAAAACAACTTGTTAATTGCAATGGTTGATAAAATTATTATACCGATAATAACAAATATTACAAGCATTCCCTTGCCCATATATTGAAGCATTTCTACAAACTTTTCGGGATGGAATTCTATTGCGGGTGTACTGGAATCAAGAATAGTTAAAAACTTCATAATTTTGTCCTCCTTTAATTAGCCTGCAAAAAAGCTTAAGATTATACCGCCGGCAATTACCGAGGCAATTTGACCGGAAACGTTAACACCAATCGAATGCATTAAAAGGAAATTGTTGGGGTCCTCTTTAAGTCCCATCTTATGCACTATTCTGCCTGACATCGGGAAGGCAGAAATTCCTGCTGCACCAATCATTGGGTTAACCTTGTTTTTGAGGAAAAGATTTAAGAACTTTGCAAATAAAACACCGCCTGCGGTATCAACTATAAAGGCGATAAGACCTAAACCAAGAATTAAAAGCGTGTTGGGCTGTAAGAACTGCTCTGCCGTCATATTAAATGCAACCGAAATACCAAGGAAGATGGTTATAAGGTTTGCAAGCACCTTTTGTGCAGTTTCAGAAAGTGAATCAAGTACACCGCATTCTCTTATAAGATTACCAAACATTAAAAAGCCTATAAGTGCAGTTGCCTGAGGTATGATAGCCGAAACAACTATTGTTATAAGAATAGGGAACATTATACGTGTAAGCTTAGAAATAGACTTTTGCTCATACGGCATACGGATAAGACGTTCTTTTTTAGTCGTTAAAAGCTTAATAACAGGCGGCTGAATAATAGGAACAAGTGCCATATAAGAATACGCCGCAACCGTTATAGGACCTTTGTAAGCTGAGCCGAGTGTGTTTGCAACGGCAATAGAGGTGGGACCGTCTGCTGCACCTATTATTGCTATTGAGGCGGCATCAATTTCGGGGAAGAACATACGCGCCATTGCAAGAGTAAAGAATATACCAAACTGAGCGGCGGCACCAAACAACATAAGCTTTGGGTTAGAAAGCAGAGGACCAAAGTCGATCATTGCGCCTATTCCGATAAAAAGCAAAAGCGGAAAAAGCTCGTTTGCGATACCTGCGTGGTAAAGCTCGTTGATAGGTCCTGTAAGTGCTTCGGAAAAAGGTACGTTTACAAGTATTGTACCAAAGCCCATAGGAAGTAGGAGCGTAGGCTCCATTTCCTTCTTTATGGCAAGAAAAATAAGCAGGCAACCGATTAAAATCATAACTATCTGTTGCCAAGAAAAAGCCAATAAGTTTTCGTAAAGAATTTCCATGATTTCCTCCGCATAATATTAAAAATTCACACGGGTTTTATTTTATCATAAAAACGTAAAAAAGCAACTGATTTAAGTAAAATAAATTAAAAACGCGCATAGGTTTTGTTTTTTGATAAAAGGTCGTCAGTATCAACACTATCAAGCTGTTCTTTAGTAATTCTAAAGCGCCAGTTGCCCGTAGCAACACCGGGGGTGTTAAGTCGGGTGTCTGCACCAAAGCCAAGAATATCTTGAACGGGAAAGATAACAAGATTAGCGTGCGAGGCTAAAAGCGTGCGCATAATTTCGCTATAGCAACAATTCCAGTCGCCCGAAAAACCAATATAGTTAAGCATATCCTTGCGCTTTTGCTCATCCATTTCCCACACAAAGCCAAGCAGAGTGTTATTATCGTGCGTGCCCGTATAGGCAATGCAGTTTGCAGGATAATTGTGTGGAAGATGCGGCGAATTTTTATCGCCGTCAAAGGCAAACTGAAAAACACGCATCGACGGAAAGCCACTGTATTTGATAAGCGAAATAACCTCGTCGGTAATAATGCCAAGGTCCTCGGCTATTAAAAGGGCAGAGCCTGCCTGATTTTTTATTGCGTCAATAAAAGGCTTTCGCGGACCTTTAACCCAAACGCCGTTGCGAGCGGTTTGCGCAGTAGCATCAACACTGTAATAGGCTTCTATTGCCCTAAAATGGTCTATTCTTATGCCGTCAAAAAGCTCGCACATAAAGGTTATGCGCTCACGCCACCATAAAAAGCCGTCTTTTTTCATTTGCTTCCAATCGTATAACGGGTTGCCCCAAAGCTGACCGTCTTCGCAAAAATAATCGGGCGGAACGCCTGCAACGCTATGTGGCTTATAGTTTTTATCAAGCTGAAACTGAGTGGGCGAAAAATAAACGTCGGCAGAATCAAGCGAAACGTAAATAGGAATATCGCCTATAATCGAAATTCCCTTTTTGTTTGCATATTTTTTAACTTTTGACCATTGCTCAAAAAACTTATATTGCGTAAACTGCCAGACATACTCTATTTCAGCATCAAAAGCATCAACGGTCCAATCTTGCCAGTGCTTGTTTTGATTTGCCTGCTTTTTTGCCATAAAGGTGCTAAAATTGGCAGTGTGCTTGTGAGTGGATATAAAAGCCAAAACCTTGCTTTTATCCTCGCGTGCGCTTGCCTTTTTTAAAAGGTTAAAGCGCTCGCAAAAACGGTCAAATTCACAAAGATAAGGTGATGCTTGTTTAGCTGAGGCTAATTCTTCTTTAGTTAAAAGACCTTCTTTTGCTAAAAGGTCAAGGTCAATAAAAAACGGATTTAAACTAAATGCCGAATTTGAAGAATACGGCGAAAAGTTATCATCGGGCAGGCAAAAGGGAAGTACCTGCCAGTAAGAAAAGCCGCAGGAGGCTAAAAAGTCTATCCATTCAAAAGCCGCTTTTCCAAAGCTTCCGCAGCCAAATTCTCCCCAAAGGGAAGAAACGTGCATTAAAATACCGCTTGCTCGTTTCATTTTTACTCCTTTTGTTGACTTATTAAGTGTTAAAGAGCAATGGAGATATTCCATCGCTCTTTAAATTATTTTATAAGTGGTAATGCGTTTATTATCTCGTCGCCCATAACGGCAAGAGCATAGGGCTTACCTGACGAAAGACGTGCTTCAATAAATATTGCTTCGCTTTCAAAGGTTTCGACGTCACCGTTAGAGTGAAGTGCTAAAATGTTAACGGGCTCTTTAACGTAAACGGCACCTGTTAAGCGTGTTCCGTTAGAGCCGTTTTTGCGTGCGTCAAAGGTTTTTGCACCCTTGCGTGCGCGCATCTGAAGCTCGTAATCAACGGCAAGCGTACGCTTTGCATAGCCTTTTTCGGTCCAAACGATAATTTCGCCCTCGTCGGAAATCTGCTTTGCAAAAATTACCTCGTCACTGGGGTCAAGCGAAATACCCTTAACACCTGCGGTTGCTCTACCGGTAGGAGACACGTCAGCTAATTCCATATTAAGACTCATCGCATTTTTAGTTATAAATAAAACGCTTGTTTCGGGCTGCTTAATTTCGACACAAACAACCTCGTCGCCGTCTTTAAGCTTTATGCCTGCAAACTTATTCTTTTTAACTAAATATTCTTCCGTTGAAGAAAGTTTGATAAGTCCCTGCTTTGTCATAAATAAAAGCTCACCTGCAGGAAGAACGTCTTTATACGGCAGGACAAATAATATGCGTTCGCCATCTGCAAAATCGGGGCAAAGTCTGCCGGGAGCGCAGCCCTTGTCACGCCACTTATATTCCGGTATATTTTCAACCTTAATATTATAGCAGTTGCCAAGCGAAGAAATTGCAAGCAACGTCATATCGGTCTTTGCGCTTGTTACTATCGTAAGTGCATCGTCTGCATTTTCGGGCGCATCCTTTGCAGAAAGCGAATAATTCTTTTGCGAAACGCGACGAATAAAGCTCTTTGCGTCAACCGAAATCATAACGTCTTCAACGGTCTTAAAGCTTTCTTTTGTAACTTCCTCTTCCTTATGACCGTAAATAATCTCGGTGCGGCGCTTATCCTTAAACTTGCGCTTAATATCAAGCAAGCCTTTTTTGATAACGGCATTAAGCTTTGCCTTGCTTGCCAAAATTGATTCAAGCTCGGCAATAAGCTCGCGTACGGCTGCAAGGTCACGCTCAAGCGATTCAATTTCAAGACCAGTTAAGCGCTGAAGTCGCATTTCAAGTATTGCGGTTGCCTGACGCTCGGTTAATTCAAACTCTTGCCTTAAGCGTTCTTTTGCTTCACGAACGCTGTGCGATGATTTAATAATCTTTATAACACGGTCAATATTTTTAATGGCTATCATTAAGCCCGAAAGAATTTCTTCCTTTGCTCTTGCGGCGTCAAGGTCGTGTCTGACGCGCTTGCGCTCAACCTCTTTTTGATATTCAATATAATATTTGGTCATCTCTAAAAGACATAACTGGCGCGGCTTTCCGCCTGCAATGGCAACCATATTAACGCCAAAGGTCTTTTGCATATTGCTGTATTTATAAAGGTACTGAAGAATTTTGTTAACGTCGCCGTCTTTTTTAATCTCGATAACGGCGCGCATACCTTCGCGGTCAGATTCATCTCTAACATCGGCAATAGCAGCAAGGGGACCTTTTTTCTCGCTTGCCATCTTCATAATATCAACAAGCATTGCCGCCTTGTTTACCTGATATGGTACTTCTTTTATAACAATAAGCTTTTTGCCGTTGTTGCCGTTTTCTATTTCAACCTTTGCACGCATCAAAAGCTTGCCCGAGCCGTTTTGGTAAGCATCTTTTATAGCTTCGCCGTTTATGATGCTTCCACCGGTGGGGAAGTCGGGACCCTTGATGTACTTCATCATTTCGTCAAGAGTGATGCGCGGGTTGTCTATCTGCGCAATAACGCCGTCGATAACCTCGCCCAAGTTATGCGTAGGAATGTTTGTTGCAAGACCAACTGCTATACCCATAGAGCCGTTTACAAGCAGGTTAGGAAAGCGACCGGGGAGAATATCGGGCTCTTTTCTGGTATCATCAAAGTTAAGCGACCAATGCACAGTATCCTTTTCTATATCACGTAAAAGTTCAAGTGCAAGGGGTGCCATACGTGCTTCGGTATAACGGAAAGCAGCGGCAGAATCGCCGTCGATAGAACCAAAGTTTCCGTGTCCGTCAACAAGTGGCGCGCGCATAACAAAGTCCTGCGCAAGACGGACCATTGTATCGTAAATTGAAGAGTCACCGTGAGGATGATACTTTGCCATCGTTTCACCAACGATGTTTGCCGACTTTTTAAAAGGTTTATCAGGCAAAAGCCCTTGCTCGTACATAACGTATAAAACACGTCGTTGTACGGGCTTTAAGCCGTCTTCTACACGAGGAAGTGCACGCTCTAGGATAACGTGCTCAGAGTAGGGAATCATCGAATCGTGAAGCACGGTTTCCATATTTTGCGAAAGAATTATACTGTTATCAATAAAGGTTTTATCTTTTTTAGCCATTATTTAACCCCCATATCCTTTGCAAAAGCGTCAACCTTGTTAAAGTTAGCGTTTTCGATAATATACTGTCTTCTTACATCAACCTTGTCACCCATTAAAACTGTAACAAGACGCTCTGCCTCGGCAACGTCGTTAATACCAACCTTAACAAGCGTGCGCTTTTCGGGGTTAAGAGTGGTATCCCAAAGCTGCTCGGGATCCATTTCGCCAAGACCTTTATATCTTTGAATAGTGTATCCTCTGCCCATTTTTTCTGCCGCCTCTATGCGCTCTTGGTCAGAATAACAATAAACTAATTCCTTGGTAGAGTTCTTCTCAAGCCTATAAAGCGGAGGAGTGCCGATATAAACGTGACCTTCGGTTATAAGCGGCTTCATATAGCGGTAGAAGAACGTGAGTAAAAGCGAGCGTATATGTCCGCCGTCCTGGTCAGCATCGGCAAGAATAATAATCTTATTGTATTTTAAAAGGTCAATATCAAAATCGTCGTCAATGCCCGTGCCAAGAGCAGTTATTAAAGAGCAGTATTCATCGTTGCTTAAAATTTGCTCTATTCTTCTCTTTTCGCTGTTTGCAGGCTTTCCTCTTAAGGGTAGAATTGCCTGAAAATGTCTGTCCCTGCCTTGCTTTGCACTTCCGCCTGCCGAATCGCCCTCAACGATAATAAGCTCGTTTTGCTCGGGATTTTTGCCTGTGCAATGTGCAAGCTTGCCGATTAAGGTGGTTACGTCTAAGCTGTTTTTCTTTCTGGCAATATCCTTTGCTTTTTTAGCCGCTTCGCGAACTTTTGCCGCTTGTATAGCCTTTTCTAAAATCATTTTACCGATGGCTTCGTGGCGCGGGTTTTCGAGGAACTTTTCAAATTGCTCGGTAACTATTGCTTCAACGGCAGGTCGTGCTTCAACACTGCCAAGCTTTGCCTTGGTTTGACCTTCGAACTGAATATTTTGCATTTTAATCGAAATTACCGCAGTCATACCCTCGCGGAAATCTTCTCCGTTAAAGTTGGGGTCCTTTTCCTTTAAAACTTCGGTGCGGCGGGCGTACTCGTTAAGCACCTTTGTAACGGCACTTCTAAAGCCCGTTTCGTGCGTGCCGCCTTCACCGGTAGGAATGTTGTTTACAAACGAAATTATATTTTCGTTGTACGAATCGGTGTATTGGATAGCAATTTCTGCGCGGATATTATTGTTTTCGCCATTGAAAATAATAGGATCTTCATGCGTTGCGGTTTTGCCTTCGTTAGAATATTTAACAAAGTCTGAAATACCGCCGGAGAAGCAGTAAGTCTTTTCTTTTTCAATTCCGGGACGGGTATCAATTAAATGAATATTAAGCCCTGCATTTAAAAAAGCAAGCTCTTTTAAGCGGTGGGCGATGGTATCAAAATTAAAATTAACTGCACCGAAAACAAGCTTGTCGGGCTTAAACGAAACGCACGAGCCGTGAGCCTTGTGCGAAGTACCAACCTTGGTTAAGTGCTTTACGGTTATGCCCGATGCAACGTGTTTTTTATCGTCCTTCATTTCGCGTGCAAACTCGGCACGATAAGTCTTATAGTCTTTATAAACCTCTACGGTTGTCCATTCGCTAAGAGCGTTTACTACCGATGCACCAACACCGTGAAGACCTCCGCTGTATTGGTATTGGTTGTTATCAAATTTTCCGCCTGCGTGAAGCTGTGTAAAAATAACCTCAACGCCCGAAATTCCCTTTTGCGGATGAATATCTATTGGCATACCTCTGCCGTTATCCTCAACCGAAACAACGTTGCCCTCGGACAAGGTTATGGTAATTTCGTCGGCAAAGCCGTTTGCCGCTTCGTCAATAGCGTTGTCAACTATTTCCCAAAGCAAGTGATGCATTCCCTCGGGACCTGTTGTACCAATGTACATACCCGGGCGCATTCTTACTGCGTCAAGTCCCTCGAGAATCTTAATATCTCCGGCTGTATAACTCATTATTTTTCCTCCGTTTTGAAGATATTTATTTTACCTTCGGTTCCGTTAAGTAAGCGCACTATGTTTTGACGGTGTGTAAAAATCATAAGTGCTAAAAGTGACCAAAGAACTATTATCTGTATTAAATTATCCTGCGGATCGGGGCTGGCATCAAAAAACGTAAAGCAAATTGCCGAAAGCAGCATTGTTGCAATCGAAACGATAGAATAAATCTTTATCTTTACGTTTGCACTGGCGGCAAAAGCAACTGCTAAAAGACCCATAATTGGATTTAAAACGATTAAAAGCCCAAGCGTGCACGAGACACCCTTGCCACCCTTAAAGTGCATAAGCACAGGGTAGTTGTGACCTAAAATTGCCGCAACACCGCCAAAGAAAACCTCATAGCAGGTGTAACCGGATAAAAAGCTAAACTCAAAAAAGCTTCCGTTACCGATAATCAGGCAACCTAAAATAGCGGCAATAATTGCCTTAAAAGCATCAAGAATAAAAACGGGAACGGCATATTTTAAGCCCATAGTGCGCAAGATGTTTGTTGCACCGGGGTTACCGCTGCCCATCGAGTGAATATCCTTTTTTGCAAAAATTTTGGCATAGATGGTTGAAAATGAAATGTTTCCAAGCAAATATCCAACTATAATAGCAATAGCGTAACGCATTATTTATCCTGTTCCTTTTCGCGTAAAATCAAGTTAATAGGTGTTCCTTTAAAGCCAAAGGCCTGACGGAATGTATTTTCTAAATAGCGCTTGTATGAAAAATGCATTAAGGTTGCATCGTTTACAAAAAGCACAAACGCAGGGGGTTTGACGGCAACCTGTGCCGCGTACTTAATTTTAAGGCGTTTTCCGTTTTTAGAAGGTGGTTCATTAAGGCGCATTGCGTCAGATAACGTATCGTTTAAAACACCCGTAGTAATACGCTTTGTTGCCGAAGCATAAATTTCGTTAACCTGCTCAAATATTTTGTTAACTCTCTGTCCCGTTTTTGCCGATATAAACAGATAGTCAACGTAATCCATAAACGCAAGGTCGGTGCGCATTTTGCGCTTAAATTTTTCGCTTGTCATAGTGTCTTTTTCTATAAGATCCCACTTATTAACGACTATAAGTGCTGCCTTGCCTTGTTCTTTAACAAAGCCTGCAATTTTAACGTCCTGCTCGGTCATACCCTGTGAAGCGTCAAGCACGACTAAAACTACGTCGGCACGGCGGATAGCGTCAAGCGAGCGGATAACGCTGTAACGCTCAAGCGAGCCCGAATCAATAGCTTTTTTGCGCCTGATACCTGCAGTATCAATTAAAACGTAGTCTTTACCTTCAAAAGTAAAGGGCGTATCTATTGCGTCACGGGTTGTTCCCGGTATGTTGCTTACTATTGAGCGGTTTTCGCCAAGTAATTTATTAACAAGCGAGGATTTGCCGGCATTGGGCTTACCTACAACGGCAATTTTAATTGCTTCGTTTTCGTCTTCAACCTCGTAATCTTTTGGGAAAAGCGAAACGACGCGGTCAAGTAAATCACCAATACCAAGCATATTAAGCGCACTTATGCTGCTTGGCTCGCCAAGACCAAGTGAATAAAAATCATAAACGGCATCCTCTTGCTTAGGCCCGTCAACCTTGTTTACAACGCAAATAATTTTATCGTGTCTTTTTCTTAAAAAGTCTGCAACGTCCTGGTCGGCTGAAAGCATGCCCTCGCGTCCGTCGGTAAAAAACAAAATAACGTCGGCGGTTTCTACGGCAATAAGTGCCTGCTTTAACATTTCGTTATAAAAGATATCGTCACTTTTAAGTTCGATACCGCCGGTATCAACAAGCGTAAAGGTTTTGTCAAGCCATGTTACGTCGGTATAAATTCTGTCGCGCGTAACTCCGGGGGTATCTTCTACAATAGACAAGCGCTTACCGCACATTTTATTAAAAAATGTGCTTTTACCAACGTTTGGTCTTCCTAAAACTGCTACAAGTGGCTTCATCTAATTACTCCTTAAATCCTATAAGTGCTTTAGCAAAGGCTTCGCCTGTTTGTCCTGCGGGCGTAACCTTTTTGTTTATCCAATTTGATAAATCCGAAACAGATAAGTCATCTAAAAATTTATCGCCTTTATCCCTGATCATAACGTCAGAAATTATAAGCTCACTGCCTAAGTCTTTACCTTCAAGTTGAACGGCGATGTCTCTGCCTGTTAAAAGACCCGTAACCGTAACGGTTTCGCCAAAGAAAAAGTTTGTTATCGGGTAAACGTTTACCGTAAGGTTAGGGAATTTTTCGCAAATTATATCACACATTTGCCTGATAAACTTTTCTGCCGAAACACCCGTTGCAATAGAAATCTTTCTGTCGGGTATCCAGGGCGGAAGCTCGTCAAGACATTCAACAATTTCTTGCTTAAGCTTTGCCATAAGACCTATGCCGTTTTCAATTTGCGGAAAGTCCTCATATTCAGTGTAAGCGGGGATAGGCACGTTTGCTAAAACATAAAACTCATCTGATGGAAAAATAAAACGCGAGCCTGCAAAATCAAGGCAGGTCTGCTGCCATTTTGAAATTTCTTCAAGCACGTATTTTGCCTCTGCCGAAGAAAACGGGCGCAGATGTACAAGCTTTTTTCGATGGTATGTTAATCCTACGGGAACAACTGCAAGCGATTTGCAGGCGGGGTAGAGCGTGTAGAGGTCTTCAAACGTTTGTCTTAAAAAGTGACCGTCGTTTACATCAGGGCAAAGCACAACCTGTGTGTGAAAGCTGATGCCTGCATCGGCAAGCTTTTGTAAAATCGGCATTATCGGTTTTGCATTAGGGTTACCAAGCATATAGTTTCTAAGCTCGGGATCCGTTGCGTGAACCGAGATATAAAGAGGGGAAATATGCTGCTCTATTATGCGGTCAATCTCGCGCGAGGAAACGTTTGTAAGAGTAACAAAGTTGCCAAACAAAACTGACATACGCCAATCGTCATCACGCACGTAAAGAGTGCTGCGCATATTTTTTGGAAGTTGGTCTACAAAGCAAAAAATACATTTATTACAGCACGAGCGCATTGTAAGTAAATCGTTTTCAAAACGCAACCCAAGATGCTCGTCATCATCTTTTTCTATATCATAAAGCGTTGCTTCGCCAAAAGAGTCAATTATCGTAAGCGAAAGTTCGTTCATAGAGTCGTAGTAATTATAGTCAAGAATATCGCGCACGGGTTGCTCGTTTATCGAAACTAAAACATCGCCTGGCATAATGCCAAGCTCTTCACAAACTGAACCTTTTTCTACCGAAAGAATTTTGTGGCGCATAAAAATCTCCTTGAAATTTTTGTTATAAAAGGATAATATATACAAATTAATATATATTATATCATATACTTAAATAATTTTCAAGCAAAAATGCTTTTATACAAAAATAAGCATATATTGCCCGTAAAAGACAATATATGCTAGTGTGTTCATATGTGAATAAAACTGTTTATTACTTATTTAAGAGTCTAGGAAGAACCTTTTCGAAGTTTACGCCGTACCAAACATTTTCATCATCAAGCGTCTGCTCAATAGAGGCACAGGTAAAATCAACAGCGGCGGCAAGCGCATCAGAAACAGAAGCGCCATTAATTATTTTTCCAAAGAAAACTGATGCAAAAACGTCACCCGTTCCGTGGCTGGAGCGTGCAATGGTCGAGTGATAATATTCAAAAAACTCGTTTGTGCTCTTTTTGTAGGCAACAGCGCCCGTACGGTTATTTGAAATAACACCCGTAATAATGCTTACGTCGGGACCAAGCTCGCAAAGTTCTTTTGCAGCTAAAAAAACGTCGTCAATCGGCTTTTTAAGCAAAAACGAAGCTTCGGTAATGTTAGGCACTATATAATTTGCTTTTGCACAAAGCTTGCGCATTTTTTCGGGATATTCTTCGGTAAAACCGGTATATAGTTTTCCGTTATCGCCCATAACGGGATCGATAAAAATAACGCTTTCGGGATGGGAGTCTATAACAGAACAAACTGTATCAATAAGCTCAATATTACCAAGATAGCCTGCGTAAATTCCATCAAACAAAAAGCTGTTTAATTTGTTTGCTATCTCTTTTGCTTGCTTGGATAAATCAAAAAACGAAAAATCCTTAAACGCGGTATGATTTGATAACAGTGCCGTAGGCAAAGCGCACGCTTCTATTCCAAGAGCCGAGATAATAGGAAGTGCGACCGTAAGCGAGCATTTTCCAACGCAGGATAAATCCTGAACGGTTAGGATACGCTTCATTTATTATTCCTCAAAATCAAGGCAAAAACGCTCGGCAGTAAAGGGGCGTACAAA
>JAZSMS010000054.1:0-11197 GCA_045536015.1 Clostridia bacterium | reverse complement strand
GATACAATTCCGCGTATTGTAAATCCTGTTACTTGGATGGAGCCATGGGGCACATTTAACCTTCCTTACGGTGGTTATAGTGCAGAACTTCCTACTTCAAAAGAAGTAACAGAGCACGTTGTTGACGTACTTAACTTTAATAAAGAAAATAGAGCTCGCTTCCGCACTAACACCGTTTTAGTATATTCATGGAATGAGTTTAATGAAGGCGGTTGGTTCTGCCCGACAATCAAGGTTGATGCAAAGGGTAATGCACTTAAAAATGCAGACGGCTCAAATCAAGTAAATACCAAGTATCTTGATGCAGTTAAAAAGGGTATCGAGCTTTATCGTAAGCACGAGGGTGAGCCAGCAATATTTGACGTAAACGATCAAAAAATTAAGGATGTAGAGCTTGTAACACCCAAGCCTACAGAAACTATAAAGCCCGCTACAACAGGAACTCCTAACGTAGCAAATACTCTAAGTGCAACAAATACTCCAAGTGCAACAAATACTCCTTTGCAAGATAATGGCGACCAAAAACAAGACGTTGCTCCTCAAACAACTGGTTGGGTACTTTGGGCTATCATTGGCGGAGCGGTTGTAGTAGCTGCAGCAGCAGTAGTAGTTGTTGTAATTGTATTAAAGAAAAAGAAAGCCGCACAAGCTGAAGAATAATAAAAAAAGCAGAGCAAAAAGCTCTGCTTTTTCATTAAATTTAATAAAAATAATGCTGTTAAATAACAAAATATTGCTAAAAAACATAATATTGTTGAAAAGGCATGTCGGATATGATAAAATAATAAAAAATAAGCCAAAGGAAGTTGCTATATGAAAAAAAGCGTGATTGCATTAATTATTGTTTTAACAATAATTTTTGGAGTTTTTTCAGGAATTGGATTTGTTGCAAAAGCAGATTCGCCTAATTTACTTGAAGCATATGGTTGCAACCCCAATTTAAAAAACGGAGTATCGCCCTGGGTGACCTCAACTGGTACAACTATAAAACAAAGCAATAGAGATTCTGCTGATGGCGATGGTTTTTCGGCACTAATAACAAATAGAAAATTTAATTATTCTAATGCAAGTTTAACCTCAAAAGCTTATCAAATATTTTCAGAACAGGGCAGTGGTAAATATTATTATTCATTTTACGTAAAATGTGCTAATAAAAATGATACTTGCAGGATTTCCCCAATGTTTGAACTTTATTACCGTGCGCCGCAAGACGCGGCAAATACTGGTAAATGGCATACAGATCCCGGCGAAGTTGGCTTTGCGGTAACGGGAAACGCGTGGACAAAGGTTGAGCTAGAAGTTAATATAGAATTAAATCTTAGCGGTAAATCACTTGTTCAGGCGAAAATATATTCAGTTCAGCGTGATTTTGAGAATAATGCCGTTGATTTAATGTTTGATAATTTTACGCTTATTAAAAAGGGTGGATATAATCCGGTTATTGTTCCGGCGAAGACCGAATTTAGCGACGTAACACCTTCAACGCGCACGGGAATAGGTGCAATATATTATCATATGTGGTTCCAATCGCTTAATAATTGGTGGTTGTATGATAATAATTATGCGCTTTCTAATGACCGAAATTCCGTGCAGGAGGCAAGAAGCTTATCACCTAAAGCATATCACGAGCGTATGCCGTTTTTTGCAAAATTAAATAAATCGGTCACAAACTCAAAATATATAAAAGGCGATCTCTCTGCAGGTGTTGTTGAATTTCCTGATTTTTCCGAAACAATATGGCGACAGGAAATGGAATACGCAATAGAAGCAGGTATTGACTTTATGGCATATCTTTGGACGCAAAAGGGAAGAAAATATAATGCCTCTGCGTACCAACATCATATAAATACAAAAGGCTTAAACGGTAGAATGCAAATGTGCGCAATCTTGCAAACGATAGACCAGGATATTGATTCTATGGCAAAAGCAATGTGCGAACCGTATTGGTATTGCGTTGACAATATGCCTGTGGTTTATATCTTTGGCGGTACGTCTGCCGCTACTGACGAACTTATAGCAAAAATTCGCCGTACACTTGCGCAAGCACAGTATGCAAAATTTGGCAAGGTTGGTGAGCCTGCATACATTATAGTTATGGGCGTTAATAGTTATTCCGAGGCAGTTAATAATGCTTCACGAGGAATAGATGCAACAAGCTGGTATGCATTTAGTGGTTCTTCTTATTCAAGAACTACTAAAACGGCGGGAGGCGCAACTGTGCGGCAAGCGACGTATTCTAATCTTGCAAGCAATGCTATGAGTACAATGAAGAGCGTTTCTAAAGTTGCAACAAACGGATATATGGCAGTTTCGCCGCTTATATCGCTTGGTTATGATCTTTCGCCGCGAATAGATAACCCTGTTTCATGGATGAGTGGCGGCAACACAATTACGGCACGACCAACAGCCCAGGAGATTACAAAAACCGTTACCGATGTACTTAATTGGAATAGACAAAATCGTGATACATTTAAATGTAATACCGTTATATTTTACGCGTGGAACGAATTTACTGAAGGCGGCTGGATTTGCCCAACGGCCCAAGTTGATGTAAATGGTAATATTATAAAAAATGCCGATGGTACAACAAAGGTTAATAGAACACACCTTGATGCAGTTAAAGCGGCTATAAAGGCTTATCGTCAAGTAAATAACGAAGCGTTTAACGTAACGGTTGACGTAAGCAGCAAGCCTCAGGTAACGCCTACACCTACTATAAACCCTGATTATACTCAGGATGATGATCAGACGTTCGTAACGGCAACGCCTACCGCATTGCCCGATAATAATGACGGAATAGAACAAAATGCAACTCCAGAACCTACGCCAACAACAAAACCCAATATTATTGACAATATAATTGACGGTGTATTTGGTAAGGATGACAAAAACGATAATACTGATAATACCGATAAAAACGATAATAAAGATATTGATAATGAAGAACAAAGCCAAAATAGAAACAAATTAGTGTTTTTGTTGCCAATTGGAATAGTAGTGATTATTGCAGCAGCCGCAGTAGTTGTTGTAATTATCTTAAAGAAAAAGAAAAATGCTCAGCAAACCGAAAAAGCTGAATAATAAGTAAAAAAAGACGGACCATTTTGTCCGTCTTTTTTAATGTTTATAATTTGTACATAATTTTAATATTGCACAGAGTATGTTTTTTGTGATAAAATAAAATTAAAAAAATTAAGGAGTACTTAAATGAAAAAAAACAAAGCATTATCTCTATTACTTGTAACTATAATTATGCTAAGCACTTGCTTTGCGTTTTTTGTTGGTGCCAATGCTGATTCTGCCAATTTGCTTGAAACGTACGATTGTAACCCCAGATTTACATACGGAATATCACCTTGGGGAACTCTGTTAGGAAGCATCAGTCAAAGTAACAAAGATTCGGCAGACGGTGATGGTTACTGTGCACTGTTAACAAACAGAACGCAAGAATACTCTAATGCACATTTAACCGGCGACAAAATGCTTCAAATATTTTCCCAGCAGGGTAGCGGAACGTATTATTATTCGTTTTATGTAAAATGCGTTAATATAAATGATTATTGTATGCTTTCTCCTACGTTTGAACTTTATTATCAAGGTGCGCAAGATACAGCAAAGACAGGTAAATGGCTCACGGACCCAAGTAGAAAAGGCTTTGCCGTAACGGGAACACGATGGACAAAAATAGAGATTGAATTTGATTTAGATATAACCTTTAATAAAAAGCCACTTGTCGAAGCAAAAATATACTCAATTCAGCGTGATTTTGAAAACAATGCCATTGATTTAATGTTTGATAATTTTACTCTTGTTAAAAAGAGTAACAATACTGCAACACCATCAAACAGCTTTAGCAACGTTACCCCTAATAAGCGTACGGGTATAGGCGCAATATATTATCATGCGTGGTTTAAATCTTTAGAGAATTGGTGGTTATATGATAATAGCTATGCGCAGCGTAACGACCGAGCTTCTGTTCAAGAGGCAAGAAGCTTATCGCCTAAAGCATATCATAATCGTATGCCGTTTTTTGCAAAGTTAAATACGCAGGTTACAAGCTCAAAATATATAAAGGGCGATCTTTCTGCCGGCGTTGTTGAATTTCCTGAATTTACTCAACAAATATGGCAGCAGGAAATGGAATTTGCAATAGAAGCAGGCATTGATTTTATGGCGTACCTTTGGTCACAAAAACAAAGAACATACAATGCTTCTGCTTATCAGTATCATATAAAAACAAAAGGCTTAAACGGCAGAATACAAATGTGTGCAATTCTGCAGTATGAAAATCAGGATATTGCTACTATGGCAAAAGCAATGTGTGAGCCATATTGGTATAAGATTGATAATATGCCGGTTGTTTATATCTTTGGCGGTTCAACTGCCGCTACTGATACAATGATATCAAAAATTCGCCAAAATCTTGCACAGGCACAAAAGGCAAAGTTTGGTGCGGTTGGTGAGCCTGCATATATTATAGTAATGGGTGCTAACAGTTATTCCGAGTCGGTAAGAAACGCTGCGCGAGGTATTGATGCAACAAGCTGGTACGCCTTTAACAAAGCAGTTTATACTGAGAGAGAACAATCTGCCGCAGGAATAGGGGTGGATTATGCATCTTATTACAGCCTTATAGAAACCTCGTTTAATACAATGGTGAGCATGGCTGACGTAGCAAAAGATGGATATATGGGAATTTCTCCTTTGATAACGCTTGGATGGGATACTTTACCAAGAGTTGATAATCCTCCTACGTGGACAGGCGGTGGAACAGTTGTAGCTGCACGTCCAACAGCTGGTGAGATAACGCAAAATGTTTTAGATATTCTTAATTGGAACAAAAAAAACAAAGATGTGTTTAAATGCAATACGGTTTTAATTTACGCTTGGAATGAGTTTAACGAAGGCGGATGGATTTGCCCGACAGCCGCGGTGGATTCAAAGGGTAACCTTATAAAGAATGAAGACGGTACAAACAGAATTAACCGTACGCATCTTGATGCGGTAAAAGCCGGCATAGAGGCATATCGCAAAGCAAGTGGCGAAGCGTTTAACGTAACGGTTGACGTTGGAGATCAAGTAAATATACCAACGCTAAAGCCTACAATAGTGCCGACCGAAACAGAAAGACCAACAGCAAGGCCAACAGTAAAGCCGACAGTAAAGCCGACAGTAACTCCAAGTGATGATAACGCAGATGACAAAACAACAGAAGATAAGTTTAGCTTTGTGTTTTTAATTCCTGTTGCGGTAGCGGTAACTGTTTCGGCAGCTGTGGTAGTATTTGTTATTATAAAAAAGAAAAAAGAAGATAAAGAACCAGACAACACATAAAAAAATAAATAACAGTTATAATTAATAGACGAACTTTTTTGTTCGTCTATTGATTTTTTTGATACAAAATAAAGAAAAAAAGTGAAAAACATTGCAAAAAGCAAATGCTAATGATAAACTTATGCAAAAAAGGAGAGAAAAAATGAAAAACAAAATATTAGCAATAGTTATTTTAATTTCTTGTGTTTTCAGTATATTTTCTTTTTCTGCTTTTGCACAGGAAAATGAAAAAAGCGAAATAACGCGAAGCGAAAAGACAAGTATAGGTGCGGTTTATTACCACAATTGGTTTGAAACTTATACTGAGTGGTGGAAATACGATAATAGATATTTTGCAAATTTAGAATTAAATTCCTCACAAGAGGCACGTTGTTTATCACCAAAGCAATATCATTACCGTTTGCCGTTTTTTGCTTATATAAATACTGAAGTGACCTCTTGCGATAAAATAATGGGTGACGTGTCTAGCGGCGTTGCTGAATTTCCTGAATACACCAAGGAGATATGGACGCAAGAAATGGAATATGCGTGCGAAGCAGGAATAAACTTTATGGCATATTTATGGAACCGCCCAAACGATATCGCACGGCAAGCATATTTGTATCATATTCAAACACAAGGACTTGATGGAAAAATTAAGATGTGTGCCATTTTACAAAGAATAAAAACTGAGGAAATGGGATATTTGGTTGATGCTATGTGTCAGGATTATTGGTATACGGTTGATGGAAGACCGGTATTATACTTATATGATGCTCCTGATTTTGCAACACGTGAGGTTGTTGAACTTCTGCGCGAGGAGGTTGCAAAAGCACAGATAGCCAAGACCGGGCAAAAAGGTAAAGATATTTACGTTGTAGGAATGGGCTTCGGCAGCGAAAAAACGGCAAAGATAGGTGAGGAAAACGGTGTTGATGCAGCAAGCTGGTATGCTTTTAGTGGGGCGGCGGCGGTGAGTAGCACTATGAAGAAAAATTGGGATGATAGAGGTGTAAAAATACGACAGCTTACCTTTTTGCAGTTAACAAGCTATGCGATGAAATGCTTTGAACGAATATATAACGCTGATACTAATCTTGATATGATGCCTACCATTACTCTTGGATATAATACTATGCCAAGAATAGATAATCCGGTTAGTTGGTTTTGGCTTGAAGAGGATGAGATTGCCTATGATGGATATACCGTAGAGGATCCTTCGGAAAAGCAGATAACAAAAACTGTTTTAGAGGTATTAAATTGGAATAAAAAAAATTATAAAAAAACAAAGAGCAATACCGTTTTAATGTATGCGTGGAATGAGTTTGACGAGGGCGGTTGGTTTTGCCCAACGCTTGCCGTTGATGAAAATGGAAATGTTTTAAAGAACGAAGACGGTACAAATAAGATAAACAGAAAAAATCTTGACGCTGTAAAGAAGGGTATCGAGCTTTATCGAAAGCACGAGCAGGAAGCGGCACTATACGACGTTAACGACAAATTGACGGAATTTATTTATTACGATAAAGTAACCGATACACCCAAACAAACAGAAACACCACAAAATACACAACCAGATAGGAAAAGCAGTAATGGATGGCTGATTTGGGCTGTTTTAGGAGGTACGGCCGTAATTGCAACTGTAGCTGTTGTGGTAATTGTGTTAAAGAAAAAGAAAGTTGTACAACAAAATGAAAAGATGAATGATAAGTAAAAAAACGACTTTGAAGTGCTCCCAAAGTTTAGACAAAATTAAATATTAAATTGTAAGAGAATGAGCTTGGTATTGCGCCGGGCTCATTCCTTTTAGTTTTAAGGAAAATTTTTTCGTTGTTGTAATAGTAAATATATCATTTTAAAATCTCCGACCTAAAACGGTTCAATTTTGAGCAGATTTGGGTGCCCAAGGATTGAAATAAGGCAGGTCACCTTATAAAGACGGCAAGCACAAATATGACTAAAATTAACCGTTTTGGGCTGCTTCAAGTTATAATGCTTTGGTCAAGGGCTATTACGTGAATACTGTGGGTAAAACAAAAAAAGCAATTTAAATCTGTACTCATGGCTATTTTGATTTAATTAAAATCACATATAAAGTCACTTTTAAAGCGTAAAATCAAGAAATGCCAAAATTATTCAAAATTGGTTATTTAATGTAGATTAAATTTCAAAAAGTATCAAAAAGTGCAAAAACATAATATAAAAACTATTGAGAAATAGTTTTCAGTATGTTAGAATAACGCAAAAGATAAGAAAAGGAGTTTTAAAAAAGTGAAAAACAAATTATTTTCTTTGTTACTTGTTTTAGCAATTTTTGCAGGCGTTTTTTCGGGTATTTGTCTTGTTGCAAGTGCTGAAACAGGTGTATCACCCAATCTGCTTGAAATGTACGGCTACAATCCAAGCTTTGACGACGGTATTCTTCCGTGGACGGTTGGTGCAACGGGTGATGTTTTAGAGCAATATGATGGCGACTCTCAGGATGATGACGGCTATTGCATAATGGTTTCAAACCGTACACAAAAGTATTCAATGCCTAGGATTACAGGCAATCAGGGACTTGACTTGTTCTTAGAGCAGGGTGCAGGCACATACGTATATTCGTTCTGGGTAAAATGTGCAACAAAAAATTCAACATGTACTATTGCGCCTACCTTCCAGCTTTGCTATGGCGGAAAATATTCTGCTTCTGCGCAAAGCAGTGGTGCTGTAATAGGTAAGTGGCTTGGAACAACAGTTACTCAGGTTACTGTTACAGATAAAGAGTGGACTAAGGTCGAGGTTGAACTTGATGTTGTAACCGAAATGCAAGGTAAAGAACTTGGCCAGGCTATCATTTATTCGCAACAGGTTGATTTTTCTGCTGAACATGCACCTAACATGCTTGTTGATAACGTTTCGTTAGTTAAAAAGACAGGCGGTTGGACGTTAGTTACTCCAGAACCACAGGTAACAATTCCTTCGCAAACAAACGTTGATAAAGTTAATCGTACGGAAAAAACCGCTATAGGTGCAGTGTATTATCATATGTGGTACGAAACTGTTGAAAATTGGTGGACGTATTCTAATAAAGAGCTTAATGAACTTGGCAGAAATTCAGGTCAGGAATTAAGAGCTCTTTCGGTAAAAAAGTACCGTTATCATTTACCTTTTTTTGCAACTATAAACGAAACTGTATCTACTAAAGAGTTCCCTGACGGTGTTGCTGAATTACCCGCATATACTGTTGAAACCTGGACAAAAGAAATGAACTATGCTATAGATGCAGGCATTGATTTTATGGCATATCTTTGGAACGATAAGGGTAGAATAGGCGAAGGTGCATATAAGCTTCATATGGAAACAAAGGGGCTTGACGGCAAGATAAAAATGTGTGGTATCTTGCAGCGTGACACGCAAAACCTTACTTTGCTTGCAAATGCTGCAGTAGAAGATTATTGGTACACAATTGACGGTATGCCTGTTGTTTATATCTTTGGTGGTAAAGACACAGCAACTGAGGAATTTATTACCGAAATCCGCAGAAAAATAGCAGTTGCACAGTATGTTAAAAACGGCGAGGTAGGAAAGCCTGCATATATAATTTCTATGGGACTTAATACCTATCAGACGGCAGTTGGTGTTTCTTCACGCGGTATTGACGCTGCAGGCTGGTATGCTTTCTCTGCATCGGGTGCAGCAACCGATAAAATGAAAGAAGATTGGATAAATCAGGGTGCTGTAATAAAGGTTGTGCCTTATTCGCTTCTGGCTGAATACGGTATGAGAATAATGACCAACGTTTCTAAGGTTGCCAAGGATAATTATATGTCGGTTGCACCTTGTATTACACTTGGTTACAATACTGTTCCCCGTATTGAAAGACCTGTAACTTGGCTTAGCGGCTCTACTTATTCGACGGGAATTCCTTACGATGGTTATTCCTGTGCCGATCCTACACCTGAAGAGATAACTAAAAACGTACTTGACGTATTAAACTTTAATAAGGAAAATGCAAAGTATTTCCGTGCCAATACAGTTTTGATTTACGCTTGGAACGAGTTTAACGAAGGTGGTTGGTTCTGCCCGACAATCAAGGTTGATTCTGAAGGCAATGCAATAAAAAATGCCGACGGCACAATACAGACAAACACCGAATATCTTGATGCTGTTAAAAAGGGTATTTCACTTTATCGTCAAAATGAGTCTGAAGGTGCTATCTATGACGAAAACGGAGACAAGATAAAGGACGTTGATATCAGCGTTCCTACCCAGGAACCTCAAAAAACAGCAAAGCCTTCGCAAACTGCTACGCCGGATACAAATAATGCTGAAGGAGACCAAGCAGATAAGGAAAAACAAACAAATAACGGAAACGGTTGGGTGCTTTGGGCAATTATTGGTGGCGCAGTTGTAGTAGCTGCAGCAGCCGCAGTAGTTGTTATAATTATCTTAAAGAAAAAGAAAAATGCTCAGCAGACCGAAAAAGCTGAATAACAAGCAAAAAAAGACGGACAATTTTTGTCCGTCTTTTTTAATGTTTATAATTTGTACATAATTTTAATATTGCAAGAAATATGCTTTGTATGATAAAATAAAATTGAAAAATTTTAAGGAGTACTTAAATGAAAAAGAACAAAGCGCTATCTTTATTACTTATCACTTCAATTATAATTGGTACTTGCTTTGCATTTTTAGTTGGTGCTAATGCCGAATCACCAAATCTTTTAGAAATGTATGGCTATGACCCAAGCTTTTCTACAAGCATGACAGCGTGGAAAACGCTTGAAAATGCAAAAATCGAAAGATATCAAGATTCTTCAGATAAAGATGGTTGGTGTGTAAAGCTTTCACAACGTGATAGCGACTATTCTGTGCCAAGCTTAATGGATAATGATGCACTTAAGATTTTTTTGCAGCAAGGCGGAGGAATTTACTATTATTCCTTTTACGTTAAATGCGCAAACAGCGGCCAAAAAATGCGCATCCGTCCTCAATTCCAGCTTATCTACGGAGGAACCTACTCGGCAGACGCATTGGAAAACGGGGATATTGTCGGAAAGTGGATTTACGGTGGTAATGAAAATAAAGACGGCATTTTTGTTGACAGCAATTCTTGGACAAAGATAGAAATGACCGTAACGGTTAATGAGATCGAAAAAGGCAAACTGTTAGGTGAGGCAAAATTATATGCTTCACAGACTGATTTTGACGGAATTGACGGTCAAGGCGGTGTTAATGCCTACGACCTTTTATTTGATAATTTTACCCTTGTAAAAAAATCTGGAAGCTGGACGCATATTAATGGAATGCCTACGCCTACCCCTATTAACAGACCGTTTCCAATAACCCCTGATCCTAACGGACAAATTGATACTACCGTTACCGTATCGCCAACTCAAACGCCAAAGCCTACTAAAGCACCAATCAAAACAGAAGAGCCTGTTTATGAAAATGATAAAAAAGACGAAATAGTCATCTGGAACTTTGGTATGATAGCCAAGGATATGTTTGCTTGGAATACTGCGGCAGATGCCGAAGCAGGAATTCAGCACTATTTTGACAACACTACAAGAATAATTAACTGGGTATTGGTAGTGCTTATATTAGGTTCAATAGGCGCTATTATCTATGCGGTTATTCCTGCAAAAAAGAAGGATGAGCAGGAAGAAATAATTAAAGAAACAACAGAAGAAACAGAAGAAAATAAAGAATAATAAAAAGACGGACTTTTCAGTCCGTCTTTTGTTATCGGTTACTTCTTTTAGATATAAGCAAAAGTCTTAAAAGCGTTAAAACTGAGGCAAGTACGCTTGCAACGTACGTTCCTGCCGCCGCAGAAAGTACTTTTTTTGCACCGCGCGATCCATTGTCAACTAAATATCCGTTATCGTTTAATGCCCTT
>JAZSMS010000072.1:0-3543 GCA_045536015.1 Clostridia bacterium | reverse complement strand
CTGCACAGTCACTTTGCGTAAGATATCTTGCATAAGTAACGTTAAAGGTTAATGCAGTTATTACAACTATTGCAAGAAGAAATAATAATATTTTAGCAACTTGCGTTTGACAATACTTTTTTATAATATTACTTCCTCCTTTTTTTAATTAGTTGTTTGTTACTTTATAACCATCTTGTGTTAACTCAATTTGGCAACCCTCTTTTACAAACGGCGTTACGTCGCTGCTAAAAATACCGCCCGAAATTTCAATAGTTGCAAGAAGCTCAGGATACATTCTTACCGCTTGTGTACCCTCGTGTAGACTTGTTATAAGCGTCTGCTCACCCGAAATAAATATTTTTGTTTGGTTTTGCGAATAATTTGCCTCTAAATACACGCCGTCACCCGTATCCCACCAGCCGCTCATCGAAAGCTGTGACGGGTTTTGCGGCAATGGAGAATATTCACCCGTTCCTTTTATAGTGCTGTCAACAATATTAACGGTCCCGCCCTTAACGGCAATACCCGTATAGCCTTCAAGATAGCTGGAAACAACGTCTAACGTGCTATCTTTTTGCGGGAAATAAATTGCAGTATATTTCCCCTTTAAGCTGCTGTTTTTAACTAAAATTTCTGTTCCGTATTGCGAACCGTTGCAAATAATGCCTGCATATTGCTCGCCGTAGATATCACACTCATCAACAACCAGTTTGGTTTTTGATTGAGTAGAATTATTTCCGTAAATTAAAATTCCGTCTTCTTTTGCATTTATATTGCAGTTTGTAAGATGAACTACCGAATCGGTTGCTACGCTGCTTAACTGATCGCGTATTACAAAGCCCTCTTCAACGTTTGTTATATTAATGTTGTTCATTGTTACGTACGATGCCACTGAAGAAACGCCTGTCCCCCCGTTGCCTGTAATTTCGCCGTTGCTTAATATAAGGGATGCTCCGTCTTTAACGTCAAACACAGTGCTTGCCGAAGAGCTTATTTTGTTTCCGTCAAGATTTATAACCACCTGTGCCGAACCGCTTATACTAATCGACTCGCTTAAAGCCACGTCTTGATTTAGCGTTAAAATATTTAATCCGGGAGTATTAAGTGCCGCTTTTAAGGTTTGCTCGTTAAAAACTGCCACTCCGTCACTATTACTGTTTTGCCCTGTAAACTGAATAGTAGCCTTGCCTATTTCGGCATTGTTTATACCAAGCTCGGCATCGTTACGCGAGCCCTGATTTATCTCCTCAATAGTACACAAATAAGCATAAACACCGTATCCTGTTTCTTTATTAACTTCAACGGGATAGTACCCGTCGGGCGTTACTGCTTCTGGACTTGTGTCTATCTCTCCCTTATAACCGTCGTTTTTTGACAGCGAAACCAAAAATTCTTCCTTTGTAAGCACACCGTCAATAGTTTCAAGTCTGCCGAGCGCATCAAACGTTGTGCGCATATAATCAAAGTCGTATTCGATAGGTCGTAAGTAATCTATTATTTCTATATTGCCCGTTTCGGTTTTTTTGCCATAGACGTAATAACCTAAATTATCATAAGTCCAAACCCACTTTACAAGTGGCTGCTGTGATATGCCTGCTTTTAACAAAAGCTCCTGGTATGGAAAAACAGTATAGGTATAACTGTTTTTTGTGTTAACGTATATAACGTCAACGTTTTCGCCGTTTTGCACAGTAGCAACGTCAACGTAAAAAAACATACGGTTCTTCATTGTTTCAACAAGTTGATCTCTTATTGCCCTTACGCTTGCAACTGCCAAACTGGAGCTATCGTTAGTTATCTGAATATCAATCGTGCCCGTATCTCCGGGGGCTGCAGAAATGCTTTTATCGTCAATTTTAACTTCTGCACTAAAATTCCAGGTATCAGCCGAAAGCATAAGACCACCTGTGTGCACAACGTTTGTTTGCCAAGCAATAGTCTGCGCAAAAATAATGATAACCATTAAAACGATTATAAAAAGCAAAAAAGCAAAGCGATAAACTATTGTTTTTTGCAAATCTGTCATATTAGAAAATATGCCAAAGCTATTCAGTTTTATTTTCTTGGGTATTTTCACTGATACTTAGCTCCTCAATAAGTTCTTCCCTTATTTTTTTACACATTTCATCATATTCTTCTTTAGAAATTTCAGCGTCGCTTGTTTGCTCTTTTTTATCCAAAGATTCAACAAGCTCATCCATACTCTTTCTTATATTTTTAACACTGCTGCTTAATATAATGATAAAGAATATAAAAGAAGGCAACACAATGCAGGATACAAAGCCGTATTTGCCCGAGATAAACGAAATTACCTCCGCTATAGCCGAATCGCCAGATGACCAGATAACCTTGCCTACAAAGTTACTTTCAACAACTTTTGTTCCGTCTGCCGAAAGATTTGCATCGCCCTTTGTTAAAAAACGCTTTTCGCCGCTTTTATCTTCTTGTATTTCAACAACTCTATGAGTAATTATTTTTCCAAACATATCTACCGATTGCGAACGAAAGCTTATTATATCCCCCTGGTTAACCTGCTCCATCGGCACTGCCTTGGTTATAATAATTTCGTCCACCATCAGCGTTGGCTCCATGCTTGGCGTTACAACCTTAAAAAAGCTGTATCCACCTAAAGAAACGTAGCCTTTTCCCATTAGCTGAGTAACAACAAACAAGCAAAAACAAATTGCTGCAACAAGTATTATTGTAGCTACTGCCGAAATTATTCTGTTGCGAGTTTTTTTGCTTATTTCTATCATTTTATACCTATTATCTGTTAGCACCTGCAAGCTCAAGGCTAAGTGCAAAGCGACCGCCCTGCACCATCTGGGTGCAATCTACGTCCTGACCTTCAAGCCAGATAAACATTCTTATCCTTTGCGGAATATTAGCATTAAGCTTTGTAATATATTGATCGTCCGTTGCGCCTGCAGTCCTTAACGAAATAAGGTCTGTCGCATTTATCTGACCATTTTGCGCACATTTATCATATAATTCCGAAGTGTTTTTTAAAAACTCTCCCTTTGATACGTACGCAGAAAACTGGCCCTGCAAATACTTATAGTAAAACGTTGTTTTTGCATCTTCTTTATTATTAAAAGTTTTACCCATGGTAAATGCAGTAAATATTTCGTCTAAAACTCTGCCGGTGTTTTTAGTTTTCCATTTGTTTGTTAATTGTACCGAAAGCCTGTCGTTAACGTCTACAAGGCAAGGCTTACCGTCAACTAAGCCTACGGGTTTAGTTATAACGTACCTACCTGCTTCGGCATCGGGATAAAAATCGCCGTTAGGCTCGTATATATAAAATCTGTAATCGCCGGGATATAGAAGTTCGCCTTTTTCCTTATACGCACCCGCAAGCACGGTATAGCTTGAATTAAAATATCTACTATTTTGATATGCATTAAAATTCTCTTGACTTGAATAATTCTTGTTTACCAAAAACCCTATTCTTGCCGATGCAGTAAACGAATTAGTCGTTTTATCAAGCTGCAATCCGTTTTCGTCTTTAATTACGTCAGGAAGCTCTATAAGATAGCTTCCGCCGTTTTCATCGCCCTG
>JAZSMS010000023.1:0-3549 GCA_045536015.1 Clostridia bacterium | reverse complement strand
CCAGCTTCACGGAGAGCATGGAGTCTGTCACGTGTAATCGCACCAAGGCATCTTACACCGAGACCCGGTCCCGGGAACGGCTGACGGTAAACCATTGCATGAGGAAGACCAAGTGCTTCGCCAACAACGCGAACCTCGTCTTTATATAAGAGTTTTACGGGCTCAACAAGCTCAAACTGCATATCTTCGGGAAGACCGCCAACGTTGTGGTGAGCCTTAACACCGTCAGATTCTAAAATATCGGGGTAGATGGTACCTTGTGCAAGGAAAAAAATACCTTCAAGCTTACTTGCTTCTTCATCAAAAACCTTGATAAATTCGCCACCGATGATTTTTCTTTTCTTCTCTGGCTCGGCAACGCCTGCTAAAAGGTCTAAAAAGCGGTCGGTAGCGTCAACGTAGATAAGGTTTGCATCAAGCTCTTTGCCAAAAACCTCGATAACCTGCTCGCTTTCACCCTTGCGCATAAGGCCGTGATTAACATGAACGCATACAAGCTGCTTGCCAACTGCCTTTATTAAAAGTGCGGCAACAACGGAAGAATCAACACCGCCCGAAAGTGCAAGCAATACCTTTTTATCACCAATTTGTGCACGAAGTGCGGCTATCTGTTCATCAATAAAATCTTGTGCCAACTCTAAAGTTGTTATTCTTTCCATAGTGTTGGGTCGTTTATTTTCCATAATGTGCCTCCATATATATTTTTTATTGTTAAGAGTATAGTCCAAAGTGCGTAATTTGTCAATAAAAAACAAGCGTTTTACTTGACTTTTATTAGTGCAAATGTTATACTTTTTTTATTAACCAAAGCAGTGAGGTTCATTATGAATACTGTTATAATTCCAAAAAAATATACCGAAAAGCTTGATATTTATCAAACTCAGCTTGCTATCGGCATGCTAAGACAGATATTTCAAAAGCATTTAGCAAAAAATCTTAACCTTAAGCGTGTTACGGCACCTTTGTTTGTTTCGCCCGAAACGGGACTTAATGATAATTTAAACGGTGTTGAACGTGCAGTAAGGTTTGATATCAAGGCTACGGGTACGGATGCCGAGGTTGTTCATTCGCTTGCAAAGTGGAAGAGAATGGCGCTTCACGACTATAAATTTTCGGCAGGTTGCGGTCTTTTTACCGATATGAATGCTATCCGTCGCGATGAAGATCTTGATAATTATCATTCTATTTACGTTGACCAATGGGATTGGGAAAAGGTTATTACCAAGCAAGAGCGTAATCTTGATTATTTAAAGCAAACTATACACGATATTATTGCCGCGGTAGCCGATACTTGCGATGAAGTTAAAAAGGAATTTCCTACGATTACTACGGAAATTGAGCGAAACGTAACCTTTATTACAACGCAAGAGCTTGAGGATAAATATCCCGATTTAACTGCAAAAGAACGCGAGCACGCTATAACAAGAGAATATAAAACGGTTGCTCTTTTGTGTATTGGAGACGTGCTTGCTTCGGGCAAAAAACACGATGGCAGAGCACCCGACTACGACGATTGGTCGTTAAATGCTGATATTTTGCTTTGGGATGAGGTTGCGGACCGTTCGATTGAAATTTCTTCGATGGGAATACGCGTTGATAAGGATGCGCTCGAGGCACAGCTTAAAAAAGCAAATTGCGAAGACCGACGCGAATTAAAATTCCACCAAATGCTGCTTAATAATGAGCTTCCGCAGACTATTGGCGGTGGAATAGGGCAATCACGCTTGTGCTTACTGCTTTTGCAAAAAGCGCATATCGGTCAGGTTCAGGTTTCTATTTGGGATGAAGAAACTCGCCGCATCTGCCGCGAAAACGGCATAGCGTTACTTTGAGAGGTAAAAAATGCATTATAAATACAAAACAAACGGCACTTGTTCAAGTGCAATCGAATTTGATATTAACGGAAACGTTGTTACAAACGTGCAGTTTTTTGGCGGTTGTAACGGTAATTTAAAGGCTATTTCTTCGTTTGCCGAGGGTATGACGGTAGAAGAAATTGAGCAAAAGGTTAAAGGAATAAAGTGCGGCTGGAAAAACACAAGCTGCTCTGACCAATTAGCTTGTGCAGTGCGCAAGGCATTTGACGAAAATAAGTAAGGAGAATTATTATGGAAAGATACGCTTGGAAAGCAGTTATTAAAGAAGGCTGCAAGGAAGAATACGTTAAGCGCCACGATAATATCTGGCCCGAATTAAAAGAGCTTTTAAAGCAGGCGGGCATTTGTAATTATAGCATCTGGAACGTAGGTAACGAACTTTTTGGTTATTACGAATGTGAAAAAGGCGTTGATTTTGCCGCAAAAACACAAGCAGAAAGTCCTATCGTTGATAAATGGAACGAATATATGAAGGACGTTATGATAATGGAAATGGACCCCGAAACAGGTGCACAGCCTAAGCTTGAAGAAGTTTTTAGATTAGACTGAAAAATGAGACCCCGTCTTTTTAAGACGGGGTTTAATTTATATTATAATGTAAAACTATTTAATATTAATCTTAAATAAAGTCCAAGGTGCTTTTTCGGGCGGATAGCAGATAAACTGCATCGATTCCTTTTTAGTTGGGTGAATAAGTCTTAATTTTACGGCATAAAGAGCTAATTGCTGGCCTTTTTTATTGACCTCAAAGCCGTAGCGCTGGTCACCCCAAAGCGGACAGCCAATATGCGCCATTTGTGCACGTATCTGATGTGAACGTCCCGTTTCAAGCTGAACCTCTAAAAGTGAAAGAGAACCATCGGCAGTTTCGATAGTTTCAAGCAGTTTGTAATTTAAAACTGCTTTTTTTGCGCCGTCTTCTGCTTGCGGAACAACTAAAACGTTGTTTTCGCGCTCGTTTTTCTTTAAATAGTTTATAAGCTTGCCTGCGTTTTCTTTAGGAACACCGCGAACAACGCAATAATAAGTGCGCTTTAATTCGTTTGCTTTTAATTGGTCGGCAAGGCGTGATGCTGCCTTACTTGTGCGCGCAAAAACCGCAAGGCCACCTGCGGGGCGGTCAAGGCGGTGCACAAGACCCAAGTATGCTTCGCCGGGCTTGTTATACTTGACGCGAACATATTCTTTAAGCACGTCAAGCATTGATTCGTCGCCCGTTTTGTCGGCGGCTATTATCATATTTTGCGGTTTTTCGGCAACTATAATGTGGTTGTCTTCGTATAAAATTTCAAACATATTATTTCTCCCATCTTGCAGAAGCACCACAGGGAAGTATGATATTTCCTCGCGTTGCTTTTAAACCAACTTCTTCTGCCAAAACGCTTCCGCCAAATTTAGAGCAGATGGTCTTTTGCAAAACATTTCTTAAAACAAGGGGTTGAAGGCCCGTAGTGTAACTGTTAAGCAGGACAAAAAGAGGTTCGTCAGATAAAATCTGTGCGCACTTTTCCATAAAAGGATAAAGCATTTCCTCAAGGTGCCAAAGCTCGCCACCGGGACCACGACCGTAGCTTGGCGGGTCAAGAATTATTCCATCGTATTTATGACCGCGGCGGATTTCGCGCTCGACAAATTTAAGGCAGTCGTCAAGTCGGAGGCCAAGCGGTCTTAG
>JAZSMS010000027.1:0-6603 GCA_045536015.1 Clostridia bacterium | reverse complement strand
GACGTAGCGGCAACAAGTGCTCAGTCTATTACAGGAAGCTTGAACCTGCAGTTTGCAAGCAGTGCAACGCTTACTCCTATGGAGTACGGTAATCTTCATACAACAAACAAAGCTACAGCCACTCCTGCAGCAACCCCCACTCCTGATGCAAACAATTAATAAACTGTTAAATTAAAAAGATATACTAATATGGTCCCCCTATTCGTGTATAATTTGCGGATAGGGGTGTGCCGTATAATTAACTATTGTTTTTTAGGGCAAAAAAGAGGTTAAACTTGTGGAAAATCAACTAAAAAAGTTTAGAAACGGAGAAAACAGCAAAAAAACAAGGCTTATAATATACGCTTATCTGTTATTATTTTTACTGATAATTTCCGTTACGGCTACGTATACGTGGTTTTCTTTAAGCAAAAGCCCTGTTGTTAATAATTTATCTATGTACGTAACAAGCCATTCGGGCTTGGAGCTTGCGCTTGACCCTGAAAGTGAGCAGTGGGGAAGCAAAATTTCCTACGAGGATATGGCAAGCGAAAGCTTTCCGCTTAGACCTATAACGTGGTCAGAGCAAAATCAGCAGTTTTTTGCGGCTGAATATGGCGCAGACGGGCGGATAAACGGTTGGTTGCCGCTTACGGATGAAAAAAATGCCAATAAAAATAACGACGATAGCTATTACAGTATCGGAACGCTTTATGCAAGGGCATCGCAAAATTCTACCGTTTCACTTGCTAAAAAAGTGCAGGTAAGCGAGGGGATAAGCGGTGCGGGAACTTATCTTGTTGGTATGCCTACGTGGAACAGTAAAAAGGTTTTGCACGATAATGCGGGCAACGGCGCCGAAAACGCTATAAGAATCGGCATTAAGATAACGCTTTTAGACGATAATAACCAACCTATTAAAGATACTGCAACGTTTTTTATATACGAACCAAATTGTAATTACCACGCCCAAAGCGAGCAGGGCTACGTTAAAACACCAAGCATTGACGGAACTGAAACCTTGGTGCCGCAAGACAGACTTATTTTGCAAGATAAGTCTACCTGGACCGAGGCGGACCCTGTAGAAAACGGCGTGCAGATATATAGCATTGGCGATTTTGAAAATTCAACAAAGCTTTTTTCGCTTAAAGAAGGACAAAAAGCTATGATAAAGCTTTACTTGTGGCTTGAGGGGCAGGACCAAGACTGCACAAATGCTATTCAAGAGGCGCAGGTTTTAGCTAATATTCAATTTGTTGCCGATGCAGAGGACAACTCGGGACTTAAACCCATAAAATAATATTTTGATTGTATTGCCTGAGGGCTGACAATAAATTTGATTTTCTCTATTTTAAATTATGCCTTAAACGGCTGGGAGGAAAAAATGAAAACAAAAGAAATTAAAAACGCTACAGACGTGCAAGTAGAAGCTACACCTAAAAAGAAGTCGGTTTCAAAAACTATAAACACTATAGTCAACGTTATTTTAGTTGTAGTTATAGTTTTTGCTGCGGTTACAACGTTTATGTCGTTTGTAACAACGTCAGGAAACGGTGTGCCAAGTATTTTCGGGGTTCAGTTTTTGTCTATTCAAACAGATTCTATGTATCCCACGCTTAAACCCGGTGACCTTGCAGTTGATACGCCTGTAAAGGATTTTTCAAAGCTTCGCCCCGGAGATATTATTACATATTGGACGGTTATTGACGGCGAACGCGTATTAAATACTCACCGTATCGAAAATATTTACGATGGCGGCGGATATCTGATTTTTGAAACAAAGGGTGACCACAATACAAACGTTGACCCGTTAACTGTTCACGAATCGGAGGTTATCGGTCAGTACCGTTTTCACATTTCGGGCGCTGGAAAAGTCTTTGATTATTTGCAGACTTCAACCGGATTTTTCCTTGTAGTGCTGCTTCCTGTTATTTTGTTTTTTGTGTTTAATCTTGTGCAATTCTTTAGAGCTCTGTTTGAATATCAGGCTGTTAAAAACCGTATCAAGTTTGAGCAGGAACGCGATATAGAAGAGATTACTTCAAATCAGCAGACGGAAGAGCAAAAGCAAGAAGAACGCGCTAAGTTAGAGGCAGAATTGCGCGAGAAATTGCGTGCCGAAATTCTTGAAAGTATGGCTAAAGAAAAGGCAGAAGACAAGCCTGAAGAAGATGCGGCAAAGACTGAAGAGGAAATAAAAGAATAATACCGATAATTAAAATAATTGTCGGCAGGTTAAAAGTATGGATAATTTTTTAAGATATTTTTTTCAGGATATAGGAAATGTTTTTCGTGCTTTTGTTGATATGCTTGTTTCGATAGGTAATTTTTTAAACTATTTATTAAATTTTCCTATGCGAATGGAAATCATCAAGGAATATGAAGAATCTTTTTCTACAACAGAATGGATACTGTTGCTTGTTGTCAACATAGTTTTATTGGTGTTGATAGTACTGATGTTTATCGGTATTTTTAAGCTTTGTAAAAAGATTTTTCGCGTAAGAATATCTCCTAAAAAATATGATGAGCTTGTTAAGCAGGTTAAGGCGTTGCAACGCGACCTTATCCGCGCAAATTACGAAAAAGATAAGCTTTTGGCAATGCGTGTGTCAGAGTTAGGTCAGGGAGAAGCGCTTCAGCAAATTTCTCTTGGCGAAGAAAACGAGCTTGACGAGCAACAAGAGGAAAACACCGCAAGTGCTCTTTCGGATAAGCGCAATCGCTTTGATACGCCCCCGATTGATCCTTCGCAAAGCAGATTTTTCCGTCTTACTACAATAGATAACTACTATAAGCTGGAATACAAGCAGCCAAATTACGATAACGAGATAACGTTAGAAGAATTTTGTGAGCGTTTTCGCAAATTTGCGGCATCAAAGCTTCACTTGTACTACGATATTGATATTATAAGATTTTTTGTTTCGTCTATGGGCGCTACGCGAATCTTAATTTTGCAGGGTATTTCAGGTACAGGTAAAACAAGCTTGCCGTATGCCTTTGGTAAATTTGTTCAAAAGGATACGACGGTTGTTTCGGTTCAGCCTTCTTGGAGAGAGAGAACCGAGCTTTACGGCTATTATAACGAATTTACAAAAAGATATTCCGAAACGGAATTTTTAAGTGCAATTTACGAGGGCAATTATTACAGAGATCCGCACGTAGTTATTCTTGACGAAATGAATATTGCGCGTGTTGAATATTACTTTGCAGAAATGCTTTCAATACTTGAAATGCCGCTTCAGGAAGAATGGAAAATAGAAGTCGTAACTTCTGTTTGGGATAACGACCCCTGCCTGATTGATGACGGTAACATAAACATTACTGATAACGTATGGTTTGTTGGTACTATTAACAACGACGACTCAACGTTTGCGGTAGCAGATAAGGTTTATGACCGTGCTATTCCGATTGACCTTGATAGCAGGGCAGAGGCTTTTGAGTGTGAAGAAACAGACCCTGTGTACGTTTCGACCGACCATCTTAACAGTATGTTTGCTAAGGCAAAACAGGAGTTCCCTGTTTCGCAGGAAATGCTTGATAAGATCGAAATTGTAAACGATTACGTAATAAAAAATTTCCGCCTTGCATTCGGTAACCGTATTATGAAGCAGATAAACGAATTTGTTCCCTGCTTTATAGCTTGCGGCGGAACAGAGCTTGAAGCGATAGACTTTATAGTTGCTAAAAAGGTTTTGCGTAAGTTTGAATCGTTAAGCCTTGGTTATATGAAGGATGATTTAACCAAGTTCAGTAACTTCCTTGACAGAACCTTTGGTAAAAACACTATGAAGTTCTGTAAAAATTACATAGAGCTTTTGAAAAAAACTAACTGATTTTAAGCGAAAGGAGTGCGAAAAATGGCAACCGCTAAAAATGATAAAACAACTGAAAATAAAGAACAGCTTGCAGAAGATTTATTTAAAAAGTACGTAAAAAGTACTATTCGCACTCTTGGTAGCACTGAATTTTATGAGTATTTTATGAGCGCAATGGCTCAGGCAGAAAGTGAAATACAGTTTTCTAATCGTAGAATGGAAAAACTGATTGATACCGAATGGATAGAAGCCATTGAAAACGCTTTGCACGGCTTTCAAAACATTATTGAAAGACCGCGAAACGTAATTCGCGAAGACGAGCTTATCGTAAACATAGCAAATGCAAGAAAAACTGGCAGTGACGTAGTTAGGCACCTTGCAACACACGCTTCACTGGTAGAAGATTTTAATGAAGAAAGCGGTGACGTGCGACCCAACAAGGTTATGCAAAAGTACCGCGAGGACTCTATCGGTCAGGTTTACGAAAACCGTGTTATCTTTACAACGCTTGAAATGGCATATCAGTTTGTAAAGATTCGTCACGATGCGCTTTTTGAGGTTATGAACGAAGAGTTTGGCGCAAAGCTTAAATTCAAAACCGATATGGAAAGCTCGTACGAAAAAGTTCATATGGATATGTTCTTACATATTAATGATAAAGAAAATGCGCTTGATACTGATGATAAAAATAGTGATGTTTTTAACAGAATTTCAAGGCTTTACCGCATTTTGTCAAACGATATGAACAGTCACTTTGCAAAGCATATGTCAAGATATCCGCGCGTAAGGGGCAACGTTACAAAGACAAACGTTTTAAAAAAGAATAAAGATTATCGTGTTATTATGGAGTTGCTTGATTATTTGAAAGGGTATGACAGTATTGGGTACACTATAAAGGTAACTGAGCAAAATCCTATTACTGATTCAAATTTTGAACAAGATATTTATAGAAACGCTATGTTTCAGTATCTTCTTTTAAAAAGCTATCTTGAACAAGATAAGGATAGACGTTTGCCTGCACCTAAAAAAGAGCGGAAGCGTGTTTTAAAACCTAAGTTTATTAAAGAGATAATCGAAGAGCTTACCGAAGATTATGATTTGCCCGACGTTGAAGTGCGCAAGGTGCTTATTGAAGAGCTTACTAAAGAACAACTTATGCGCGAGGAAGCAGAGGAAAGACAGCGGCTTGTTAAAGAGCAGGCAGAGCGAAAAAAAGCAGAAAAAGAGCGCATAAAAAAGCAACAAGAGGAAGAAAAAGAAAGACTGCGTCTTGAAAGAGAAGCCGAAAAAGAAAGAATTCGTTTAGAAAAAGAAGCCGAGGAGCAACGTCTTTTAATTGAGCGAATGGAACGCGAACAAGAAGAAAGACGTCGCAGCAATATCTTTAAAAAGGATATAAAAAATTTCTTAGAGAATTTAGACGAACGCATCTACGAGCGCAATACGTTTAACGAAGAAGAAAAAATTGCAGTTGAAGATTTTGAAGATGCGGCTTATATCGTAGAAGAAACGGAAAGAATAAAAAAAGAGCAGGCTGAAATCAGAAGACAACGCAAGCGCCAAGAGCTTGAACGCTTGCATCAGCAAGAGATGGAGAAAAAAGAGCTTGCTATCGAGCAAGCTAAATTAAAAGAACTCCAAGAGCTTGAAAAAGAAAGACAAGAGCAGGAAGCAAGGGATAAGCAGGCGATAGCGGCTTTTGAAAAAGACCTTTTAAGCTTTGAAAACACTATTAATTTAAAATTAGACCTTCGTAAGCAGCAAAAGATAGAACAAAAGCAGCTTTTAGAAGAACTGACTGCAGAAAAACAAAGGCGAATTTTAGCCAAGAATTCTACCGTAAAGAGTCGTTGGAGATTTTAAATATAATGGGTCAAAATATAAAGAAATTACTTTTAGCAGGAATTGCGGTTGTAGTTTCTGTTGTATTGGTGGTAACGGTAACTTACGCTTGGACTACGTTATCGAAAAAACCGCAGGCAACGGGAATGCAGATTTCTTTAGGCGGCGGCAATACCATTTTGCTTGCACCCGATGTAAAAAAAGAAGTTGACGGCAAAATATGCCATTATCCCGGTAATTTTAACGACACGCTTGTTTTTTCTAATTTTGAAGGGTATAACTATTTAAACGAGTTAAATCCGTTAAAGCCAGTTTCAACGGCTGACGGTATAAATTGGTTTGTACCGTCATATTACGATATTACTGACGAAGAAGTAAAAAATGGAACGGCATATGCCGGGCAGGTAAAGCCTATTGAATATTTTTCGATAGACAACGAACTATTAAATGCAAATTTAGATGAGGATAAAAAAGAAAAAGGGCATTACGTTTATCTTGATTTTTGGGTTGTTTCGCCTAAAACAGATTACGTACTAAGGGTTTCGCAGGGCGATGAAAACGGCGGAAGCTATCTTATAGAGCTTCCTGACGTAATTAAAGACGAAAACGGATTGCAGCTTGATAAAACGACCAATTCGTTTACTGCAGCGGCAAGAATGGGTTTTTTGGTAAACAAGAATTATTCAAGTCAAGAGAATTTTAACGCATATCAAAACAGCCGATATTTTAATTCAAGCTATACCGTGCTTGCGGGCGCGTATCAGGAAAAAGGCGAGCAGATATATCCCGGCGATTACAGATTTTATATATACGAGCCTAACGGCGATTTTTATCCCGATGCCGAAGCAGGCAGGTATGTTGTAACCAAACCCGTAGGCTTAGTTGACGGTAAGCCTTGCCTTGTAGACGTTAACGACAGGCTTTCGGTACAATTAACAAACAAATGGAAAACTAAAAACACCGGCAG
>JAZSMS010000038.1:0-5729 GCA_045536015.1 Clostridia bacterium | reverse complement strand
CCTCGATAGGTGCTGCGTATTGTGAAATTTTATAATCAAACCAGCCTTCCTGCAAAGCCTGTGCCGCAAGCGAAAGCATTTGGTTAGACGTATATCCCGTACGTATGTGGGGAGTAAGCTCGGTAATAAGCGATAAAAGCGAAGCTTTGTTATAGGTAGAAAGCATAGAAATTACCTTTTTAAGTACCTTTTGCTGTCTGCCTACTCTGCCTTCGTCACCGCCAACACCGTCGCGTATTCGCATATATAAAAGAGCATCTTCACCGGCAAGAGTATAGTCGCCTGCTCCGTCAACTCTGGTGCAGTACCACTCGTTTCGCATACAGTCAGCTTCTGCTTTGGTAAGCGTTACGTCAATGCCTCCAAGAGTATCTATTATTATAGGAAGTGTTACAAAATTTACAACTGCGTAATTATCAATGGAAATTTTGTAATACTTTTCTATCATTTCTATTTGAAGCTTGGGACCACCGTATGCGCAGGCGTGGTGAAATTTTTCAAATGCACCCTTACCGTCGTGAACTATATACGAATATTGGTCGCGCATTATCGAGGCTAACGTGATGGTCTTTTTTGCATGGTTAAGCGAAAGCACCATCATAGCATCGGCACGCGTAGAGTCAACGTCGTTACCAATTAGTAAAATGTTTGTTATGTTTTTATCGCTTACGGGCTTTCCGTTGCTTATCCAATCTTTTATATTGTTATTTAAAACGGTAAGTGAATCGGTTTGTGTAACGGTTTGGTTAGAATCAATTTCGGGTTCTTCAAATTCAAGTGGCTCAAGTGTTTGAAGATTTTTAAAGTTTTCTATATTACCTTCACCTTCTACAATGCCTGAATTCATATCGGTGCTTAAATTTTTGTCGTATTTTCCGTCACTCATTTTGCCAAAAATTATTGTCCAAGCGCCGTAGCAAACCGCAAGCACTGTTAGAACTATGATTATTGCACAGGAAATTATGCGGCAAAAATAAACAACAGGGTCGTTAGTTTTAAACATTTATTGTCTCCAAAATTATTTATATAATATATTGTACCACATTTTTATTTATATACAACATAAAATTTAAAAAAGTGCACCGCTTTTTAGCGGTACACTTTAAAAAACGTTAAAGCCTAAGCTTACGCGCAGGCCGTCTTCTATTTTGTTCATAAGGTGAGTACTTGTTTTTCCAAGCTTTTCTTTAAGTCTGCGCTTATCAATAGTCCTGATTTGCTCAAGCAATACTACCGAATTTTTAGGCAGTCCGTTTTCGCTTCCTTCTAAAAGAATATGGGTAGGCAGCTTTGTCTTACCCGTTTTTGACGTTATTGCGGCTACTATTATAGTAGGACTGTATTTGTTTCCAACGTCGTTTTGCAAAATAAGCACAGGACGCGTTCCGCCTTGCTCGCTTCCTATAACGGGCGACAAATCCGCATAATATATTTCGCCCCGTTTTATCATTTTTTTACCTCCTACGGACTGCTCTTAAAAAGAACAGGAGAGATTAAAACTTTTTTACAAGCGAAGCGTTAAGTCTCGCAAAACGCTTGTATCCTCTTTTTAATACTCTCATTTTTATTTTATGCTTTTTACGCATCAATCTGTGATAAGCACGTTTATATTTTGAACGCTTTAAACGCTTTTTATAATCGAAATGATTGATTTTCACATAAAAAATCTCCTTTCAAAATTAGTTTGTGTAAAACAAGTAAAAAATAAGTGATGAACTTATTAGTTTTAATTCCGTTTTTTGAATAAATTGAAAAAATTTGAAAACAATTAAAATAAATGTCCTTAAAACTGTTGACAAAACGGTAATAAGGATATATAATTTTCAATGAAATTAGCACTCAACAAAAGCGAGTGCTAACAAAAATGGTAAGGAGCTGAATTTGTATGGACGAATTATCAAGCAGGCAAAAGCAGATTTTGCAAGCAATAATAGAAGATTATATTTCTAATGCAATGCCCGTAGGCTCCCGAACCATTTCAAAAAACTTTGCACTTTCTTCGGCAACAATCAGAAACGAGATGAGTGACCTTGAAGATTTGGGCTACTTAGAACAGCCTCATACAAGTGCAGGAAGAATTCCAAGTAATAAGGCTTACAGATTTTACGTTGATAATATGTTAACGCTTTCAAAGCTTTCGCTTGCAGAGATAAAATATATAAAATCTTATTATGATAAGCGAATGGACGAAACTACCGAGGTGCTTTCGGATGCGGCAAGAGTAATTTCAGAATTAACGCATTACGTTTCGATAGTGCTTCCGCCAAAGGCAAAGGACGTTAAGGTTAGCAGTCTTCAGCTTATGCGCGTTAACCCAAGCGTAGCTATGGTAATTTTGCTTACCGATTCGGGCTCGGTACAAAATACGCCGATAGCGCTTCCGCGACCGATGACTATGGAAGAACTTGAAAGTATGTCGCATTTGCTTAATAAAATGTTTGCGGGAAAAAGTGTAACCGAAATTAAACCAGGTGCGCAGTTTACGGTCGAAAGCGAAATGTCAGATCAAAAACAAATTTTTGATGCAATTTGTACGGTGCTTGAGCGCAGGCTTATGAACAAGCAGGATGAAGTTATGATAGAGGGCGCCAGCAAGGTACTTTCGCATCAGGAATTTGCCGACGTTGACAGAGCAAGAGAGTTGCTTCAGTTGCTTGAAGAAAATAAACGCATAGGCGAAATTGTTTCAAGTGACGACGGTCAGGCGGTACACGTGCATATTGGTACCGAAACGGGATTAAACGATGTTAGTATAGTGACTGCAAGCTATTCTGCCGGAGGGAAAAATCTTGGTAAAATCGGAGTTATAGGTCCCACAAGAATGCAGTACGATAAAGTACTTTCGGTTTTAGAACAAATGGGAAAGACACTTAGCAAAATATTTGGCGAAAACGTATCGGAGGATGAAGACATTGAGTAAGAAAAAAGATAATACAGAAGAAATAAAAGAAGAAGTTACAGAAGAAGTTGTAGAAGATGCTACAAGTGATTATGAACAGCCTCAGCAGGAAGAAGCACCACAGATAAGCAAAGAGGAAGAATATCTGTTGATGGCGCAAAGAATTCAGGCCGACTTTGATAACTACCGCAAGCGCAACGTTTCGCTTAGAGCAGATGCTTTGCTTGACGGTAAGGTAGAAGCAGTAAAAGCTTTTCTTCCAGTTATGGACAATTTAGAACGTGCGCTTTTGCAAGAGGCGAAAAACGGCACAACGGGCTCGTTAATGGAAGGACTTGAACTTGTTTTAAAACAGATGCAAACGATGCTATCAGAGCTTAATGTAGAAGAAATTGAAGCAGAGGGAAAACCCTTTGACCCTAATTTTCATAATGCAGTAATGCAAATCCCCGCACAAGAGGGTCAGGATAAAAATATAGTTGCCCAGGTTTTTTCAAAGGGCTACAAAATAGGGGATAAAGTAATAAGATATTCAATGGTACAGGTTACCATTTAATTAAAAATTAATCAAATTGGAGGATATATATTATGAGTAAAATTATTGGTATTGACTTAGGTACAACTAACTCGTGCGTAGCAGTTATGGAAGGCGGCGAACCCGTTGTAATTCCTAACAGTGAAGGCGCAAGAACAACCCCTTCGGTTGTTGCATTTAAAGATGGTGAACGTTTAGTAGGCGCTATTGCAAAGCGTCAGGCGGTTGCAAACCCCGATAACACAGTTATGTCTATTAAGCGTGATATGGGAACCTCAAACAAAAGAACCATTGAGGGCAAGGCTTATTCGCCGCAAGAAATTTCGGCAATGATTTTATCAAAGTTAAAGGCAGATGCCGAAAGCTATCTCGGCGAAGCAGTTACACAGGCAGTTATTACTGTTCCCGCTTACTTTAACGATTCACAGCGTCAGGCAACAAAGGATGCAGGTAAAATTGCAGGCTTGGAGGTTTTGCGTATAATCAACGAACCTACTGCAGCGTCGCTTTCTTATGGTCTTGATAAAGAAGAAAATCAGAAGATTTTAATCTATGACCTTGGTGGCGGTACGTTTGACGTTTCGATTCTTGAAATCGGCGACGGCGTATTTGAGGTTTTAGCTACTAATGGTGACACCCGACTTGGCGGTGACGACTTTGACCAGAAGATCATCGATTGGATGGTTGACGAATTTAGAAAATCTAACGGCGTTGATCTTCGTACAGACAAAATGGCAATGCAACGCTTGAAGGAAGCTGCTGAAAAGGCAAAGATTGACTTATCGGGCACACTTTCGACAAGCATTAACCTTCCTTATATTACTATGGGTGCAGCAGGTCCGTTGCATATGGATCTTTCGCTTTCGCGTGCTAAATTCGATGACCTTACTGCAGACTTGGTTGCAAGAACTCTTGAGCCTGTTAACAAGGCTATCTCGGATGCTGGTATTTCGATGAGTGAGATTTCGCGTATAGTTTTAGTTGGTGGATCGACAAGAATTCCTGCAGTACAGGAAGCAGTTAAACGCGTTACCGGCAAAGAGCCCTTTAAGGGAATTAACCCTGACGAGTGCGTTGCTATCGGTGCGGCAATTCAGGCAGGTGTTTTAGGCGGCGAGGTTAAGGATGTGCTTTTATTAGACGTTACTCCCTTATCACTTGGTATCGAAACTCTCGGCGGCGTTTGCACAAAGCTTATCGAGCGTAACACCACTATCCCTGCAAAGAAGAGCCAGATTTTCTCAACTGCAGCTGACGGACAGACCTCGGTAGAAATTCACGTTCTTCAGGGCGAGCGCGAAATGGCACAGTATAATAAGACTCTTGGACGCTTCCAGTTAACAGGCATTCCTTCGGCTCCCAGAGGCGTTCCGCAGATTGAGGTTTCGTTTGATATTGACGCAAACGGTATAGTTCACGTTTCGGCTAAAGATCTTGGTACCGGCAATATGCAGGATATTACCATTACTGCAAGCACAAACCTTTCGGATGAAGAAATTGACAAGGCAGTTAAAGAGGCAGAGCAGTATGCAGCAGAGGACAAAAAGGCAAAAGAAAGCGTTGAAACTCGTAATCAGGCAGATAGCTTAGTTTATAACACCGAGCGCACCTTAAAAGAGCTTGGCGACAAGATTGCTTCGGATGATTCGGCTCGCGTACAGGCAGAAATCGACGCAACCAAGAAGGCACTTGAGGGCACGGATAACGATGCAATCAAGGCTGCAGCAGATAAATTAGCTCAGGTTAGCCAGGAAGTATTTGGCAAGATTTATCAGCAGGCACAGGCACAAGCTCAGGCTGCGCAGGGTGCAGATAACGGTCAGGCAGGTGCAGACGCATCAAACGGAAACACCTACGACGCTGACTATGAAGTAGTAGATGACGAGGATAAAAAATAATAATGGCAGATAAGCGCGACTATTATGAAGTGCTTGGCGTACAAAAGAACGCAAGCGAAGATGAAATAAAAAAAGCGTTTAGACAAGCGGCAAAAAAGTATCACCCGGATCTTCATCCGGGTGATAAAGAATGTGAAGCACGCTTTAAAGAGGTAAACGAAGCATACGAAGTACTTTCCGACCCGCAAAAAAAGGCAAACTACGATCAGTTTGGCTTTGACGGTCCGCAGGGCTTTGGCGGCGGAGGCTTTTCGGGTGCAGATTTCTCGGGCTTTGGCGATATATTCGAAACCTTTTTCGGTGGCGGGGGAAGGCAATCACGCAATCCTAACGCACCGCAAAGAGGCAACGATATGCGTGTTGACGTTCGCATCAGCTTTGAAGAAGCGGCGTTTGG
>JAZSMS010000108.1:0-5528 GCA_045536015.1 Clostridia bacterium | reverse complement strand
CGCCCGTACGAGAAAGCTATGTTACAAACATCTTGCTTATCGGTAATGATGAAAATAGAACAAACTCCCGCGCCGACGCAATGATGATTCTTTCAATAAATCATCACACAAAGACAATAACGCTTGCATCAATTATGCGTGACCAATATTCCTACGTTGTTGCCAACGGTACAGGTCGTTTTGAAAAGTTCCACCACGCTTGCGCTCGCGGTGGTCCCGCACTTCAGATACAAATGATAGAACGTTATTACAAGGTTGTAATTGATAATTATGCAGTTGCAAACTTTGAATCACTTGCTGCTATGATAGACGTTATCGGCGGTATCGAAATGACCGTTACCGACGCCGAAGCAAAGCATATGCGCGAAGATTGGGGTTGCACCCGCTTAACAAAGGGTGGTACGTACACCTTAACCGGATATGAAGCACTTATGTACTGCCGCATCCGCAAAGGTAACACGGGTGGCGATACCGCACGTGTTAGCCGTCAACAAGAGCTTTTTATGAAGCTTATCAGCATGGCCGGTGAACTTTCGCGTGCACAGCTTATTTCGCTTGTAAACTCACTTATTCCTTATATCCGCACAGGTCTTAGCTCAACCGATATTCTTGCATACGCAGTTACGGCACTTACAGACGGTTGGTTTAATTATGAAATTAAGCGCGTAACGCTTCCTGATGATAACTGCGCTACGGGTATGACTGTAAGCGGACTTTGGTACTGGAAGGTTGACTTCCCCGTTGCCGCACAAAAGCTTCAGAAAGCACTTTACGGAAACACAAACATTTCACTTGCAGCCGACAGAAAAAGCTGGATAAAATAAAAAATTAAAAGCAGGTTTTAAACCTGCTTTTTTTATTTTACGTCTTCAATATTATAAGGCGTTGTCTGATATACAAAATAGTTAAGCCAATTTGAATATAACAAGTTTGCATGCGCACGCCAATTAACTATAGGCTCGTTTTCAGGATTGTCGTCAGGGAAATAATTTTGAGGAATGTCAGGTGAAATTCCAGCCTTAACGTCACGCAGATATTCTTTTTTAAGCGTATCGGCATTATATTCAGAATGTCCCGTAATAAAAATCTGCTTACCGTTTTCAGTAAATATAGCGTAAACTCCTGCCTCGATAGATGATGCTAAAATTTTAAGTTCGGGAACGCGTTCGATATCCTCGCGCAAAACGGTGGTATAGCGCGAATGCGGAACGTAAAATTCATCGTCCGAGCCCCTGAAAAGTATTGCTTTTTTATAATCAAGAGTATGCTTATAAATGCCCGAAAGTTTTTTATCAAGCGGGTATTTTTTTATGCCATAATGGTAATAAAGCCCTGCCTGTGCACCCCAACAAATGTGGAAGGTGCTTGTTACGTGGGTTTTACTCCACTCCATAATCTCGCAAAGCTCTTCCCAGTAGTCAACGTCTTCAAATTCAAGCTTTTCTACGGGCGCACCCGTTATAATTAAACCGTCAAATTTTTGATTTTTAACATCGTCAAAGACCTTGTAAAACGAAAGCAAATGTTCTTGCGAGACATTAGACGAAACGTGCGACTTAGTGTGAAGCAAGGTAAGTTCAACCTGAAGCGGCGTATTACCAAGCAAGCGCGAAAGCTGAGTTTCGGTATCAATTTTAAGCGGCATAAGATTTAAAAGCGCAACCTTTAACGGACGTATATCCTGCGTAATAGCGCGCTTTTGCGTCATTACAAATATATTCTCGCTCTCAAGCGTTTTAACTGCCGGTAAATTATCCGGTATTTTTATTGGCATTTTTTATCTCCTTTTATACCTTTTCAAGAGCCTGTGCAATATCGTCAATAAGGTCTTGTGCGTTTTCTATACCGCACGAAAAACGCACTAAATCGGGCGAAACACCTGCCGCGGCAAGTTCCTCATCGTTCATCTGACGGTGTGTTGCACTTGCAGGATGTAAGCAACAGGTGCGCGCATCGGCAACGTGCGTTTCGATAGCGGCAACCTTAAGGTTTTTCATAAACGTTTCTGCCGCGCTTCTTCCGCCCTTAACGCCAAAGCTTACAACACCGCAAGAACCGTTGGGAAGATACTTTTTAGCAAGCTCGTAATACTTATTATCTTCAAGCTGCGAATAATTTACCCAAGCTATTTTTTCGTGCTTTTGTAAAAAGCGTGCAACTGCAAGTGCATTTTCGCAGTGCCTTTTCATTCTTACGTGAAGGCTTTCGAGTCCTAAATTTAACAAGAATGCGTTTTGAGGTGACTGAATAGAGCCAAAATCGCGCATAAGCTGAACTGTTGCCTTTGTAATAAATGCGCCTGCAAGACCAAAACGTTCAGTATACGTTACACCGTGATAGCTTTCGTCAGGTGTACAAAGACCGGGAAATTTTTCGGGATATTTTGTCCAGTCAAACTTTCCGCTATCAACTATTACGCCCCCTACCGCCGCGCCGTGACCGTCCATATACTTTGTTGTAGAATGTGTTACAATATCTGCACCCCATTCAAAAGGTCTGCAGTTAACGGGTGTTGCAAAAGTGTTGTCAATAATAAGCGGAACTCCGTGTGCGTGTGCCGCAGAAGCAAATTTTTCGATATCAAGCACGTCTAGTGCAGGATTTGCAATAGTTTCGCCAAACACTGCCTTTGTTTTATCGGTAAATGCGGCATTAAGCTCCTCCTCGGTGCAATCGGGTGCAACAAATGTAAAATCAATTCCCATACGCTTCATCGTTACGGCAAAAAGATTATATGTTCCGCCATAAATTGCCGACGAGGCAACTATATGGTCACCGCACGAAGCAATATTAAATACTGCATAGAAGTTTGCCGCCTGACCCGACGAGGTAAGCATTGCGGCAGTTCCGCCCTCAAGCTGGGCTATTTTTGCTGCAACATAATCGTTGGTAGGGTTTTGAAGACGGGTATAGAAGTATCCGCTTGCTTCAAGGTCAAAAAGCTTACCCATATCCTCGCTTGTTGCATATTTAAATGTAGTGCTTTGCACTATCGGAATTTGTCTTGGTTCTCCGTTGCCGGGGGTATAACCGCCCTGCACGCATGTTGTTTCGATTCTCATTTTTAGCATCTCCTTATATCTAAAATTGCACCGCACAAGGCGGTGCTTATTTTATTTGTCTATTTGTTTTCTTAAAACAACTTTTTCTTCGTCAAAATTGGCAAACTTATTTCTTTCAATTTCCTTTTCGTCAGAAGAAATCTTTTCCTTAAGTGTCCAATAATCGTCAAGAGTAAATTTTTCAAAAAGCCACAGCCACTCATCCTCGTTTAAGTATAAGTAGTTTCCGTTTTCAAGTCCAAAGAAAACCGTTTTGCCCGAAAGTTCTTCTTCCCACTGCTTTGTTGCGGCACGCTCAAGCGTGGTGTTTATCGCTTCGCGCAAGCCCTTCATAGCACTTACCATAAAGGGATTATAGTCAAACGTCTGTCCAAGATACGACTGATCTATACTTGTACCCATAACATAGGCAAAGTTATCAACCGCACTTTTTGCAATAGCGCTTACGGTTTCTTCACTACCTGCCGCCATAACTATCTCACAGCCGTTTTTGTACCAACCATCAACTGCCTCGATGCCTTGCTCGGCAGAATCAAACTCGTTACCAAAGGCAAAGTCAAATTCTATTTTTACTTCAAGCTCTTCTGCTGCATCAACTGCACCATTAAAAAAGCCGTAACCGTAGCCTGAATATCTTTCAATATCGTATTCGCCGTAAAAACCAAGCTTTGTAAAGCCATCCTTAACTGCAGCATATCCTGCCAGATAACCCGCTTGATTTTGCTTAAATGAAACGCAATGTGTGTTTTTTCCAAGAGTTCCGATACTTGCCTCGGCAACGTCGATGGCAATTATCTTTACGTCTTCATAATTTTCTTGCATTTTCTTTATTGCGCCGGAGAACATTGATCCCATACAAACTAAAACGTCGGCGCCCTCTTCTACAGCAAGCTCAAACGAAGAATAAATTTTATCAACAGTTGCCTCCGCAGGTGTGTAGTAGGTATACTCTACCTCGTTTGCATCGCCAAAGGCGGCAATTCCCTGCCATACTTCTTCGTTTAAGAAGTCAAGTTCAAGCTCCTGAACGCCCGTTATAAGTGCAATTTTACTTTTCCCCTTAGTAACACCTAAATCGTTTTTCTTGCAGGAGCAAATTCCGAGAACGGTAGTTATGCATAATAAAATTGCAAATATTTTTCTTATTTTATTCATTGAATTTCTTTACCTTTACTGCCACCCAGATATTCATAACACCCTGAACTATAAGCATAATTCCCGAAGTAAGTGCAATAATTTCTGCAGCTTTATTTTTAAGAAGAATAAGAATTATTCCCGATAGAAGTGTTACAAGCGAGATTATAAGTGCAACGTACCAATAAACGTAACCGCCCTTTTTCATTGTAATAGCGCTTTGCATATCCACTATCGCATTATAAACTATAAAAATACCAAACACAACTGCTATCATTGATAAAAATGCATCGGGGTGAACCATAAGATAAACGCCCACCGCACCTAAAACAAGTGCAAGCAAAAGCATAAATCTGTTTTGATCCTGCGGCGCACGGAAATATTTAATAAGCAAAATTAAACCTATTACAAGCGCAACTGCACCTACGATAACACAAACCGTGCCAAGTGCATATTTATGAAGTAACGTGATAAGTAATCCTATAATTATCGTTAACATTGCCGAAATTAAATTATCAGCCCAAAGTTTTTCTAAAAATTTCATTTTTGTAAATTCCCTTCTGTTAAACATTGTGGGCAAACACCTGTGAAAACAAGAGTTTGCGAAAGTATTTTATACTTAGAATCAACACACTCGACGTCTTCGCCATTTTTAAGCATTGCATCATCAACGCGTCCGCAATTAACACAAATAAGATGTCCGTGCATTTTTGTAGTTACATCGTATCTGTCGGCATTATCAGGAAACGAGAATCTCCTTAATTTGCCCTGCTCTACAAGTCCGTTTAAAATGCGGTACACCGTTGCCTTACTTATTGACGGACATTTATCAAAAGCAAGCTTATACACCTGCTCTGCCGAAGGATGATCAAGCTTGTTTACGGCATCAAGCACAACCGTTTTTTGTTTTGTATTTCTCTCTGCTGACAAGTAGACCCCTCCTTTTATTTTCTTATTGGTATTATATATTATTATTATTTCCGTGTCAAGTCCAACGTAATATTTTTGTAACATTTTTACTAATTTTTGATATTCTTGACATACGCTTAAATAGACAATATAATATTGTAGTAATCGTTTGTTATGAGGATAAAAATGAAAAAGCTTAAACTTATTGCAATTTTTCTTATTTCTATATTTTTATTTTGCGCTTGCCAAGCCCCAACTACCAATAACACAGATTTTGCGCAGGGTAAAATCGAGGTTTATTTTATCGACGTAGGTCAGGCAGATTGTGCGCTTGTGCTTTGTGAGGGCAGATCTTTGCTTATTGACGGCGGAAACGTTGAAGACGGCGAAGACGTGGTTGCATTTATAAAAGAAAAAGGCTTG
>JAZSMS010000151.1:0-5273 GCA_045536015.1 Clostridia bacterium | reverse complement strand
CATACGAAATTCCCGTATATCACGGCGATACTGACGACGTGCTTAATGCCGGCATAGGAAGATACTTTAATTCCCGCTTTCCCGGCTGCGGCGGAAACTGCGTGCTTTCGTTTCACGTTAACAGGCAAAAGGAGCTCTACTTTTTAGAGGACCTTCCCGTAGGCGAAACAGTGGTACTTAACACTATTTACGGTAAATACGTTTACAAGGTTGAGGCAAAGGATATCTATTCGGTAAAAGAAAGCTCATATATCACTCGCGATGAGGGAGAAATGCTTACGATTTACACTTGTTATCCCAAACAGGGACCGTACAGAAAATACAGAATTGCGCTTACCTGCCGTATGGTTGAAGAATTAAGCGATCCTACGTGGAGGTGAAGGTAATTGAAACGTTCTAAAGCAAGAAAAGTATTAAGAATATTTCTTAATACTACTACGGCAATTGCGTTGCTTGGTGCTATATTTTCTACATTTTGTTTTGCTTTTGTTACAAATGCAAACGAGTACCGCGCCTCTATTTTGACCGAAAAGTTTGATGCACATACAATGGCGGAATATAAAAAGTGCGTTGAAAGCGTTGGTTCTATTGTAGAAATAGATACGCAAAAGGTTTTTGATGCCGTTTCTGCAAATGAAATTGAGGCATTTGAGCATAACTACGTTATAACTGTTATAACCTCGATTATAGATAATAAAGAAATGCAGCTGCAAAGCTTTTCTTCGCAAAAGCTTGAAGAGGTAATTTATAAAGAAATTAAAGCTTACTGCGATGCAAATAAGCTTGAATTTAAAGAAGAAGAGGCAAAAGAGATATACGATTATATCTGCGGATATATTGATAGCACGCTTGAATTTATACCCGGCGCAATTATGCCGTATTTAAAAAAGGCAGGACCGTTATTTGCAACGCTTAACGTGTTTTCGCAGCTTCAGCTTCCGCTTTATTTCGTTGCGCTTGTTGCACTGGTGTTAAATCTTTCAACTGCTAAAAAACGCCATGCAAAAGACGTGTTTTTTGGCACGGTTTCGGCAACGTGGGTAGCAATTACCACTTTTTTAGTACCGATAGGCTTGCTTGCTCTCTACAACATTCCTTCAAAGCTTGTGCTTAGCAAAAGCCTGTTTTTCTTTTTTGCAAGCGGCATTTGCGACGTTGTTATAAACAAGCTTGCGATTTTGCTTGCTATCGTGTTTGTTATTTTAACGGTTATGCTTGTGCTTGGTATGATTCTCATCAGCAAAAAGAAAAAGGAAGAAGATTATTTAGACGCATACATTGATAAAAATACTGAAATTTTAAATAAAATATATTCCGAAAAAAACAGTTGACAAAGTACGCGCGCAGTAGTATTATATTTAGGCAAAGCAGAAGCCGCCCGCTTCTCACCTGTCAGCTTTTTGTGCTGCACACGGTTATTTACCTAAATTTTTATGTGTATTTTAGCGGGTAGTCTATGCTACCCGCATTATTTTTTTGGAGGTGTTCAACATCTTAGAATTAGCGATTAATGAACAGATCAGAGAAAAAGAAGTACGTGTTATAGGTCCCGATGGGGCACAAATGGGTATTCTTCCTATCGAGCAGGCTCTTCGTGCCGCCGAGGAGGAGGATCTTGACCTTTGCCTTATCTCGCCCAAGGCTCAACCGCCCGTATGCAAAATTATGGACTACGGCAAATATCGCTTTGAGGCACAAAAGAAGGAAAAGGAATCAAGAAAAAATCAGAAGGTTATCGCAGTACACGAAATTCAACTTTCTGCAACCATCGAAAAGCACGATATGGAAACAAAGGCTAAAAAGGCAAGAGAGTTTTTAAAAGCCGGTGACAGAGTTAAGGTTTCAATCCGTTTCCGCGCGCGCCAGATAGCTCATCCTGAAATTGGTCAGCAAATTATGTCGCTTTTTGCCCAGATGCTGAAGGACGATGCCAAGATAGAGAAAAAGCCCGTTTTAGAGGGTAGAAATCTCATTATGATAATGTCAGCAATTTAATTTTTTAGGAGGTAAATATTATGCCAAAAATGAAAACTCACAGAGGTGCGGCTAAGAGATTTGGTCTTACTGCTACCGGAAAAGTTAAAAGAGGTAAGGCTTATCGCAGCCACATTTTAACAAAGAAGTCAACTAAGAGAAAGAGAAATTTACGTAAGGGTGGCTATATTGCCGCTTGCGAAACAGCAAATATTCGTAAGCTTATTCCCTATAAGTAAGCTTTGGAGGTAGAAAAAAATGAGAATTAAAAGAGCAGTAAATACAAAAAAGAATCATAAGAAAGTTCTTAAGCTTGCTAAGGGTTACTTCGGTGCTAAGAGCAGACAGTTCCGTATTGCTAACCAGGCTGTTATGAAGTCGCAGGCTTATGCATATGTTGGCCGTAAACTTAGAAAGAGAGATTTCCGCTCGCTTTGGATCACCCGTATCAACGCGGCAGCTCGTCTTAACGGTCTTAACTACAGCAAGATGATCAACGGTCTTAAAAAGGGCAACGTAGAAATCAACCGTAAAATGCTTGCAGAACTTGCAGTTTACAATGCTGAAGCATTTGCACAGCTGGCTGAGGTTGCAAAGAAAAACCTTTAATAAAAGTTGTGCGCAATGAATTTCCATTGCGCACTTTTTGTATAGCCAAACCATTGTAACTTGAATTAGTTTTAAAATGCAAAATTTACGTTTTAGGCTGATTCAAGCTATAATGTTTTGGTTTCGGGGATAGTATGCAAAAAATAATCAGTTTGTCAAATCCAAGAATAAAATTTTTAAAAACGCTAAAATCAAAAAAAGGCAGAGTGCAAAGCAACACTTATCTTTTAGAGGGGAAGCGTGCCTGCCTTGATGCCTATGCTCACGGCGTAAAATTCGAGTGCATTTTAGTAACAAGCGATTTTATTGATTGCGATTTCGACTGCGAAAAGATAGAAACAACTAAAGAGGTAATCTTGGCACTTTCTTCGTGCGAAGCGCCCGAGGGAATAATTGCGCAGGTTAAAATGCAGGATAATGCGTTTAATGCCCAAAAACTTTCGGGCGAGCTTATCGTGTTTATTGACCGCTTGCAGGATGCGGGTAATTTAGGTACTATTATCCGTACGTGCGATGCTGCAGGTGTTTCTAATATTGTTCTGTCACCCGAAACGGTAGAATTATACAATCCTAAAACCGTCCGCGCAACTATGAGTTCTATTTTTTCAGTAAACATCATGGTTGCTGAAGATAGCTTATATGCGCTTGATCAAATTAAAAAAAGTGGATATTCTTTACTAGCGGCAACCTTAAACGGAAAAGATTTTTATAAAAATTCTTTTTCGGGTAAAAAGTGCCTTATAATAGGCAATGAGGGTAACGGAATTTGCCAAGAAATTCAGGCGATTTGCGACGAACGGGTAACGCTTCCTATGCGCCAAGGCGGTGCCGAATCGCTTAACGCTTCGGTTGCGGCAGGGATTTTAATTTACGGATTGACTTTTGAGAGAATAGGAGAATAGATATGTCAGGACATTCCAAATGGGCTAATATTAAAAATAAAAAGGCAAAGACTGATGCTGCAAAGGGTAAAATTTTTACCAAGCTTGGCAGAGAGCTTGCTGTTGCGGTTAAATCAGGCGGAGCAGATCCCTCGATTAACTCAAAGCTTGCCGACGTTATAGCCAAGGCAAAGGCAAACAATATGCCAAACGATACCATTATGCGTAGTATTAAAAAGGCAGCGGGCGAAGGCGACGGCGCAAACTACGAAGAATTTTTATACGAAGGCTACGGCCCTGCAGGTGTAGCGGTTATTTTAGAGATTGTTACCGATAATCGTAACCGTACCGCAGGAGAAATCAGACATATATTTGATAAGGCGGGCGGCGCAATGGGCGCAACGGGCTGTGTTTCTTGGATGTTTGATAAAAAAGGAGTTATTGTTATTGAAAATAACGGCTCTATTGATGAAGAAGAACTTATGATGCAGGCGCTTGACGCAGGAGCAGAAGATTTTATGCCTAACGAAGATTCGTTTGAAATCTACACTTCTCCAGATGATTTTTCATCAGTTCGCAAGGCGCTTGAGGATGCAGGATACCAATTTTTAGACGCGCAAACTGATATGATTCCGCAAAATACGGTTGCAGTTTCGGGTGATGATGTTTTAAAGAAAATTTATTGGATGCTTGATCAGTTTGACGAGCATGATGATGTTCAAAACGTTTATCACAACGCTGAATTGCCCGACGAAGAATAATTCAAAATTAAGCACGATTTTTATCGTGCTTTTTTTATGCTTTTTTAACAAAAAAATACAAAAAAAATTATAAAAAAATTCTTGTATTATAGATATAAATATATTATAATTAATAGTAGGAAACTGTAACTTTATAGATAAATAAGGGATACCCTTTGCTTAGTGTAACTTCTATTACACTAAACAGTATATATTTGTTGCAAAAAAAAAGAAAGGAAAGAGAAATATGAAAAGACACTTTAAAAAAATAACTGCATTTGTGCTTGTGGCGGCAATGCTTGCGGCAGTACTTCCTATTATTGCTTTTAATGCCTCGGCACAGACCTCTAAGATATGGACCGACAAAAAAGTTGATCCTTCTACAATGGATTCGTGGAGAGAACTCTTTCCTGCTGATAATACAACACAGGCAGGTAGAGTGTGGACCGATAAATCGGTGTTTGCAAATGCAGACAAATTTCAAAACTTAAAGGATGCGCTTGGTAACGATACGTCTATTAAGATGCTTGACGAAACCAATAACTTCCTTATTGCGCTTTCGACACTTGCATCAAACAAGTCGATTATAGGTTACTCCTACACGCCTACAGATACGATTTTAGTGCTTGATGCATCAGATTCGATGGACCAAAATGGCTATGTAACGCAGCTTGTTAAATCGGCAAACGATGCAATAGTAAAGCTGTTAAATCTTAACAAGCATAACCGCGTAGGCGTAGTTTTATATTCAGGAAGCACCAGCCAAGGCAATTCCCGCGGTGATACTGCAGAGGTTATTCTTCCTCTTGGTAGATATGAGCAGGGTAACGCAACAGAGCAGGGTGTGTTCTTTGTAACAAATAATGCTCAAAGCTTTATTGAAATAAACGAAGATGTATTTTTAGTTGAGGGCGACAAAAGAACAAAAGTTGATGTAGAAAGAAAAGACGTTCAAGGCGGAACATATATCCAGAATGGCGTTTATATGGCTATGCAGGAGCTTCTTAAAGCAGATACTGTTATTCCTGAGGGCGAAATTCAGGCAGGTACAACACGCACTCCTATAGTT
>JAZSMS010000084.1:0-2144 GCA_045536015.1 Clostridia bacterium | reverse complement strand
TGCAGACTGCCTCCGTCCACTTTTCGTCACAAGCACCAAATGCAGTAACACCTATACCGCTGCCTAAATCAATATATTCTTTGCCGTTTGCGTCAACAAAAATCGAACCCTTGCCCGAAACCAATTCAACGTCAAAGCGGTTATATGTAGGCGCAACATATTGCTTATCAATTTCTTTAATCATTATTTATCATCCCTTATCCAAGTACCTGCACCTTCGTTGGTGAGAAGTTCCATTAAAATCGAATGCGGTACACGGCCATCCATTATTACAACGTTTTTAACGCCCTCGCGGATTGCCTCGATACAGCAATCAACCTTAGGAATCATTCCGCCCGAAATCACACCCTCGTCATATAACTTTTTAGCCTCAGAAACGGTTATTTCGGGAATAAGCGTGCTTATATCATTCTTATCGCGCAAAACGCCTGCGATATCGGTCATCATAATTAAACGCTCGGCACCAAGCGCGCCTGCAATAAATGCCGCCGCCGTATCACCGTTTATGTTATATGCGTTGCCCTCTCTATCACAACCAACGGTAGAAATTACGGGAATATAATTGCTTTCAAGCAGGTCTGCTACGGGCGAGATATTGATTTTAGTTATCTCGCCAACAAAGCCAAGACGCTCGTCTTTAATCTTTGCCTCAATAAGTCTTCCATCCATACCCGATAAGCCAACTGCCTTGCCGCCCTTTTTCTCCAAAAGATTTACAAGTGTTTTGTTTACCTTGCCCGCAAGTACCATCTGAACTATGTCGATAGTTTCTTTATCAGTAACTCTTAAGCCGTCAACAAACTCAGCCTTTTTGCCAAGTTTATCCATCATTTCTGAAATTTCGGGGCCGCCGCCGTGAACGAGAACAACTTTAACGCCGATAAGCCACAGGAGAACTATATCCTCCATAACCTGCTGTTTAAGATTTTCGTTTATCATAGCGTTGCCGCCATATTTTATAACTACGGTTTTACCCGTATATTGCTTAATGTAGGGAAGCGCCTGAGTAAGCACCTCGGCACGTTCGGCATTAGAAAATTCGTTATGCATATTTTTCTCCTTATCTTTTTAGGAAATCTATTACTTTATCAAGTACGGTAATCACCGTTTATTTTTACGTAATCGTATGTTAAATCGCAACCCCATGCAGTAGCGCTAAAGTCGCCCGAATTTAAGTTAACTATGATTTCTATTTCGTCCTCAAGCAAAATTTCTTTTGCCTTTTCTTCAGAAAAATCTACGCCTGCGCCACCGGCACAAACCTGAATTTGACCTTTACTGCTTTTAAAGAAAACGTCAATTTTATTTACGTCAACCTGCGCACCTGAATAGCCTATTGCGCATAAAACTCTGCCCCAGTTAGCATCGGCACCAAACATTGCCGCTTTTGTTAAAGATGAACAGATAACACTCTTTGCAACGGTTTTTGCCGTTTGCTCACTTTCGGCAGAAGAAACTACACACTCTAAAAGCTTTGTTGCACCTTCACCGTCGGCAGCTATCGTGCGGCAAAGCATAATGCTTATGGTATTAAGAGCTTGCATAAACGTAGCAAAATCTTCGTTTTCTTCTTGTATGCACTCGTTTTGTGCCAAGCCGTTTGCAAGCACGGCAACCATATCGTTTGTCGAAGTATCACCATCAATGCTTATCATGTTAAAGGTGCTTGCAATATCGGTAGAAAGTGCCTTTTGAAGCATTGCAGGAGAAATGCTTGCATCGGTAGTAATAAACACAAGCATTGTTGCCATATTGGGATGGATCATACCGCTTCCCTTTGCAATACCGCCCATACGGCAGGTTTTTCCGCCAAGGGTAAATTCAACTGCAACCTCTTTTTTTATCGTATCGGTTGTCATTATTCCCTCTGCCGCGCTTAAACCGCCTTCAACAGAAAGCCCTGCAACAAGCGAAGGAATACCCTTTTTAATAGGAGTAATATCAAGCGGCTGACCGATTACGCCGGTAGAAGCAACCACAACATCGGTAGCACTTATTTTAAGCTCGTTTGCTAAAAGCGAGCACATTTCTGTTGCAATCTCTTCTCCGTTTGCGTTGCAGGTATTAGCGTTACCGCTATTGCAGATAACTGCCTGCGCATAGCCGTCGGAAATATTATTTTTTGTAACCATTAAAGGTGCGCC
>JAZSMS010000080.1:0-17821 GCA_045536015.1 Clostridia bacterium | reverse complement strand
ATCCAGTATACTATAAAACGATAAAACAAACAAGGTGTTTTGGTAGTTCGAATCAATCTTGACGGAGATTTTGGTGAAATCGTTTGCACGAAGGGCAACATCGTTTTATGTCCTTTTAAGTGGAATAATATTGTTTCCTCTCCAACACAAATCAAATAAAAAGACTTGCTAATGCAAGTCTTACTATTATGGAGGTGGATACGGTGCGCTCTCGGCATTTACCTATTGCTCCGAGCAATAACGGCAATGCCTTCGTGCTACCGACTACGCGGTCGCATACGGCTATCGCGCCGTCTGCGCCGCTTCGACGAACCGTTAATAAAGCAACGTTCTTTTACACCTTTTTGACCAAATAAAAAAGACACCCGATAGGTGTCTTTTTTATTTGGCTTAAACGAGTAAAAAGGTGTCTGAACATAGGTAAAAACGAACAAAAGGTGTCCGAAATCACATCAGTAAATGTATAACAACAAGAAGTATGCTCATAGCGATGCCACTTATTAAGCATATTAGCCAAAATCCGTGAGAAGATGAAGATTTATCATTGCGGTGAAACCACGAATACCAATTAGCATTAACTGACCATAAACCGTTAAAAAGCCACCAGAGGGCAATTGGAATGCCGAAAATTTCAATTCGACTGTAAAACAAAGCTGTTATAACAATAATCGAAAGAAGAATTGCAATATTGATAAAGATATATATCTGCTTGAATTTATTAGGCGGGTTAAAACGATACACGATAATCACCTTTTGGGGTTATTATATCACGGAATCGATTGTTTGTCAAGTGATGCATCGCCTTGCGGCGATATGAAGAGGCAATTGCAACAAGTTGCTGTTGCCATGAAGCGTCCCACAAGCGGAACATGAAGCGAAGCGTTCCTCAATGTGCCGTAGGCACACTTCATAGCCGAAGGCTGCTTCATTAGCGTTAGCGTCTTCATGTTCCCGTAAGGGAACGCTTCATTCCACCAAACAAAACAAGACTTGCCGTAGCAAGTCTCTTTTGTTTGGTGGAGAGAGGTGGATTCGAACCACCGACACGGGGATTTTCAGTCCCCTGCTCTACCGACTGAGCTACCAAGGCATATCGAACTGTTTGCAATTATGGTGGGCCTTCAGGGACTCGAACCCCGGACCAATCGGTTATGAGCCGACCGCTCTAACCAGCTGAGCTAAAAGCCCAAATTTTTGGTGACGCCTACGGGAATCGAACCCGTGTTACCGCCGTGAAAGGGCGATGTCTTAACCGCTTGACCAAGGCGCCATGCTGCAAACAATCCATCCAATAAGACGTTGCCCATCCAGACCAACTTCTGATTGCTTGATAATTATACCTAAAAGACAAATTTCTGTCAACCATTTTTTAAGTATTTTTTGTTATTTTTTATTATTTTCAAATAACAGGAAATTACACTCGATATTTCCGTTGTAAACGCGTCTTTTTTTAGCGGCAGAAATACCTATTTCGCGCTCGATATTTTTATTTGAAGTTAAAATATATTTTTGCCACGCATCAAAATTCCGGCAAAGCGAACGTATTTCAGTAGAAATAGTTTTATCTTCAAGTCGAATTCCATAGGGCGGGTTTGTTATTATTATTCCTCTTTCTTCGCTTGGTAAAACGCGCGATGCGGTAGACGTGCTAACCTTTATAAATTTATCAACCCCCGCTCTTTGCGCGTGGTAGCGGGTTAAATCGCACATTTGCGGAGAAATATCCGAAGCATATATTTTTACGTCGCAATCAATTTGCTTTGCCTTGGCTTGCGCACGTGCAAAATCAAAGCTTTTAAAATTAATAAAGCTTTCACAAACAAAATTTCGGTTTGCACCCGGTGCAATATTAAGCGCATACATTGCCGCCTCAATCGGAATAGTTCCACTACCGCAAAAAGGGTCAACAAGCGTTTTTACCCTTTTATAGCCCGCAATACTTATTAATCCTGCGGCAAACGTTTCTCTAAGCGGTGCCTCGGCATTTTTAATGCGGTATCCCCTTTTATGAAGCCCTTGACCGCAGCAGTCAATGGCAACGCAAACGTTATCTTTATTTATATGCACATCAATAGGGTATTCTTCTTTATTCTCGGGTAAAATTTTAGCATTAAAGGACTTTACTATTGCCTTTTTTGTAATTTTTTGCACGTCAGACGGGCTCATAAGCTGCGAGCGCGCACAGGTTGCACTTACATTTATTTTTCCGTTTTTAGAAACAAACTTTTGCCACTTAATGCGGGCAATTTTGTCAAAGAGCTCGTCAAACGTCTTTGCGACAAACTCGTCAACAAGCAAATATACTCTGTCGGCACAGCGAAGATTTACCATTGCGTGTGCTGCTTGGTCAACCGTAGCCTCAAAGTACACCTTGCCCTCTTGAACGCTTAAAACGGGAATATTTAATTTTTCAAGCTCTATCTTAACCGGCTTTTCAAGTGAAAAAGGCGCGGTTGCAAAAAATTTCATTATTCTAGGCCACCCGAATGCATCATTTCGTAATAATCGTCGCCATCGAACTCCCGCTCGCGCGTGGTTTCACCGCCAAGAGCCTCAATGGCATCGCAAATTTCTACGTAATCTATGTAGCTTATTCCCTCTGCCTGCTCAAACTCTTTTAAAATTGTAAGACATCTATTATCTCCGTAGCTTGCCATCATTCCAGCAATAACTGCAGTGTTAGAGCTTGTTTGGATAAGGTTTATAAGAACCTCGGCAAGCCCTTCGGTTTTAGGCTGAGCATACACTAAAATATAGACAAAACGCTCTTTTAAATCTATATCGTTTGTCTCGTTAAGTGCTTCGACAACTGCCGAAAGCTTTTGCGAAGGAATATATTTAAGTGCCTCAGTTGCCGCCTCTACAAGTTCTTCATCCTCGCCCGATAAAATTATGCGAATGTATTCATCAACCGGCTTTTCAGAAGACGACAAAATGTTCATAAGTAAAATTTTATCCTCAGTCGAGCGCTCTTGCTTAAGCATTTCTACAAGTTTACTTTCACTTTCGTCCGAAAGCATAATTTTATCAATTAAAAAATCGGGTGGTGTAATTTCTTCATCCATATATGCACCAAGCATTTTTATAAGCTCATCCTGCTCCACGTCGTCAAAATACTTGCTTGCCTCGCTTGCCCACTTTTCGTATTCTTCGGGTATAAGTTCCTCTATCTCTTCTGCCTTTTTCCCCTGTGCTAACAGTTCATCTGCCCAAGTGTCCATATGTGCAACAAACTGTGCATCAAAATCAATTAACTCTTTCATTGTCTATTCCCCTCTAAAAATTTAAATACTGCCGAATAAAGTGCTTCGGTAAAAACCACTATACTTGTTCCGGTGTTAACATATATTTCTTTTTTATCATTTTGGTGTAATAAATTTGCAAGCTCGCACCGCACAATAAGCGGAACGCAATTATCAAGTGCAAGCTTTCTGACAAGCAATTCTGTTGACCATTGCGTACAGTCCGCCACTTGAATAAATTTTTGCACGTCTTTAAGTGAAGCGTAGCGCATATACTCTGCCACCTCAAAGATATTTCTTTGATTAGAATAAAGTGCTTCACTGCTTTCAAGCATAGCACTAACCTTTTGAAGAGCTTCGTTTTCATACCTGAAAACGTACGAATGTTTTTTACTTCCGCATTCTTCTAAATAGTACTGCGCACTGCCCAAACTTCCAAACGAAAGTGCAAGTGACTGTGCAATCTTTTTTGCGTGGGCAATTTCTCCCCTTTTCTCGCAGGCAACCGCAAAGCCAAAGGCAATCTCCGTCTCGCCCGATTCTTCGCCGTAAAGGGTTTTATAAACTAAATACGCTACCTCGTTATCATCAATCATACTTAAATTATAAGCAAGGGCACGCACTTCGTAGATAGTATAGTCTTCGATAAGTCTAAAACGCTCTACGCAACGTTTTACGTACGCTTCGTCATCAAGCTGCTTACCCAAAACTATGCCCATTCCTAAAAGAGTAATACTGTAATTGCCCGTTGCAAGCTCTTTTTCTATTATCTCAACTGCCTTTTTAAAGTCACCGTTTTCGGCACATTGATTTGCCTTATTTGCCGCTTGAGCACCCTCTAAATTTAAAAACGGTATCTCCGCCATAGTATTCATAACGCCAAAGTGTGCCTCAAGCGAAGTTTTATCATATTCTTCAATGGTATATTTTTCTTTTAAATCCTTTAAAAAAGCCGAAGCCTCTTTAAAATATGGGCCGTTTGGTGCCAACAACATATACTTTTCAAGCATCTGCGCGCACGCAGTGGCACTTCCGATACCGCCAAAAGCTTCTGCCAGGAAAAAATACAAAGTTGTTTCATCAGGGTAATACGGTAATATTGCATAGCAATACTGCAAGGCAGAAATATAGTCAGATTTTTGATTAAGCGCATAAATAAGGTCAAGCAAAAATTCTTTATCATCGGGTTGATAAAAATGCGCGCGATAGAATAAATCTACCGCGTTATCCATATTACCGCTATAAAGTTCGCGCTTTGCGCGCTTATTTAAACTTGTAGCAATACTTGGCATTTTAAAGCTCCTCTGCAAGCTTTTTAATTTCTTGGCGCGTAAAAACGTACTTTTTATTGCAAAAATTACAACTAATCTCCGTGTCCTTATCATCATAGGCAAGTGATAAAAGCTCGTTTTTACCAAGCGAGATAAGACCTTGCTCAAAGCGCGAACGCGAACAAGAGCAATAATACTTGGTATCGGTAGTTTCCAAGGGCTTTATACCTATATCCCAAAATAAATCATACGCCATTTCTTCAAGTGAATCATGTGTTTTTAACCTTTCGGCAAGGTCGTTTATCGAAGCCATTTTGCTTTCAATATCATCAAGCGCCTTTTGCTTGCAGGCGGGATACGGAATTATCATAATTCCGCCACAAACAACTTCTTTGCCCTCAACCTTACAGTCAAGAGCCATAGCGGCAGGTTGTTGCTCGCTTGAAACTAAATATGCGGCAATATCGCGCGTTATATCACCACTTACAAGCTTTGTTACGCCAACGTAGGGCTCGCCCATCGGATTATCACGCACAACCGTTAACTGACCGCTTGCACCAATTAAGGCAGGAAGTGAAAACTCACTTGTTAAGGTGATAGCATCGGGATTTTCAACGTATCCCTTTACGTTGCCGTTATTTTCTGCCGTTACAAGCATTTTTCCTATCGGACCGCCGCCCTGTAAAATGCAGGTAAGCCTTTCTGATTGGTTTTTGTTGCGCTGAGCAAGCATAACAGCGGCAGATAAAAGTCTGCCAAGTGCTTGAGAAGTACCGTCGTTTAAATTAAGAAGTGTTTTTGCCTCTTTTGCCGAGGCAGAAAAATTTATCATAAGAAGCATTGCTTCTCCATCACAGATAATACCGTGAAAAATCTGGTCTTTCATATTTCCCTTTCAAAAAACGTGTGCCGCATATGCCGAAAAACCGACTGCGACACATTTTTTATTTTGCTATTGCGCAAAACGTTATTCTTTCGCTTTTTTCATTTGCATTTTTTAAAGAATAATTATCAAATATTCCGTCTATTGCAAAGCCGCTTTGCTCTAATGCCTGCTTTATTTCTTCAAGTGAAAAAGCACGCTGAATATGCGTTTCGTCAAAGCGTCTGTATTTTTCATCCTCGCGCATAAAAAACGTAATTTCCATAGTAAGAGTTTTTGAATTTTGGTCAAACGTATTTTTCCACAAGTAAGTTACGTCGTCATCATCGTCAAAAAATACTTGCTCGTGCATATTTTTAAGCTTATGTTCGCTACTTATATCAAATATAAACTCGCCGCCTAAAACAAGGTTGCTTCTTATCGCCTTAAACGCTTGCAAAAGCTGACCTTCTTTAGTTAAATAATTTATTCCGTCACAAACACATACTGCGGCATCAACGGGCTTGTGCAAAGATAAATTACACATATCCTCGCAGATAAGCTTTATTTTTTCGCCCGCTGCACGCAGTTTTTGTGCGGCAATATTAAGCATCTCGGGTGAAAGTTCATTTGCTATAACCTCATAATGCTTGCAAAGGCGAACTGTTGCTTCGCCGGTGCCTGCGGCAAGCTCAACTATTTTTTTGCCTTGCGGAATACGCTTTTTTATAAAATCAACCCAAGTATCGTACTCAGCATCATACATAAGCGCATCATATACAGATGCAAATTCGTTATACTGCATTATTTTTTTTCTTTCGGTGCCATACCCTTGCGACAACGCTCAGGCGGGTTTACGTATTTATCAAATATAAAGTCGCTTAAAATCATCTGACCTAAAAACGCAAACGAAATTCCAATACAAATCATAATTACAGACAACACCTGCGACAGTAAAAACGTCAATACTATAAGCACAAGATACGCTAAAACTGCAACAAGCGTACGAGGGAACTGCACAACAAGATAGATAAACGAGTTTTTAAATATCTGTCTGAGCGTAAGATTATACGTTACAAGCTGGGGATAATGGTATATTGACGACATATAGTACAAAACCACCACTACAAGCAACACTATTGCAAGAATTCTAAAGATAGGATACTCGGCAGTATTAGAAACCAAAATATCCATCCAAAAAACAAACGCGTACATTAAAAGCGAATTAAAGAAGTTAATAAAAATCGACTTCCAGAAGCTACGCTTAAATTCTTTCCAAAAATGCTCCTTTATCGTAGCGCGCTCGTTCCAAATCCAATTTCGTATGCAATAGTAGAGGCCCGCCGTTGCAGGACCCATTATCGTATAAAGCGGTATGGCAACAAGCAAGAATAAGTTAAGATGATCGGATAATTCTACACCAAAATCAATCTCACTTGTTTCGGCAAAGTTTATACCGAAAAGTAAGAACAATGAAAAAACCATAAGCGGCACTGCAAAGAGTGCAAAAATTAAATTTCCCGTTATAAGCGAAGAAAATCTTAACTTTACAACGTCAAAAAACTGTTCTACCCTTGTTTTTGGCAAGTCTTTAGCAGTAAAATCCTCTTTATTGGGATTTCCTACAAAAATTTTGTTATACCATTTACCCATTGTTAATCTCCTAATTAATCGTCACCGTCAAGGTCGTCTTTAGATGCGGGTGCGCTTGAAGAAAAAGCCTCGCGCATTTTGTTTTCTACCTCTTCCATAATTTCAGGATGCGACAGGAGGAATTCCTTTGCATTTTCCTTGCCCTGACCTATGCGCTCGCCATTATAGCTAAACCACGAGCCGCTTTTTGTAATAATTCCCGTTTCGATAGCAAAATCGATAAGTGAGCTCTCGCGAGATATGCCCTTGCCGTAGATCATATCAACCTCGGCAACCTTAAAGGGCGGCGCAACCTTGTTTTTAACAACCTTGATTTTAACCTTGTTGCCAACAACCTCGGCACCGTTCTTAATAGCCTCACTTTTACGTATGTCAATACGAACAGACGAGAAGAACTTAAGTGCCTTACCGCCCGTCGTGGTTTCGGGGTTGCCATAGAGAACGCCGATTTTATCACGAAGCTGATTGATAAATATTACCGTCGTATTGGTTTTACCTACAACTGCAGTAATTTTACGCAATGCTCTACTCATCAATCGTGCGTGAAGACCTACTGACGAAGCCTCCATATCGCCTTCGATTTCTGCCTTGGGAGTAAGTGCGGCAACAGAGTCAATAACTATTAAATCAATAGCATTACTGCGTGCAAGTGCTTCACAGATATCAAGAGCTTGCTCTCCATCGTCGGGTTGTGAAACATAAAGCTCGTCAATATTAACGCCAAGTGCTTTGGCATAAACGGGGTCAAGTGCGTGCTCGGCATCAATAAACGCGGCAATACCTCCGTTTTTTTGTGCCTGTGCAATAATATGAAGCGTTAACGTTGTTTTACCCGAAGATTCGGGACCGTAAATTTCGATAATTCTTCCGCGCGGAATTCCGCCTACGCCAAGTGCATTATCAATCTGAATAAAGCCGGTAGATATAACGTCAACGTTGATTTTTGCGTTAGCATCATCAAGACGCATTATCGAGCCTTTACCAAACTTTTTTTCTATTTCGGCAACTGCAAGCTTTAATGCTTTTTCTTTGCCTTCGTCCATAACTTTTGTTTCTTTTTCGCCCATATATAAATTCCTCCGTTATTTTTTTACTGTATCTTTTAATAGTTGCAACGCCTTTTTTGTAGCCTGTAAAATTACCTCTTGCCTGTTTCCAGAAAAAAAGCATTTGCAAACTTTACTTTTATTTTTATATCTTACGCCAACGTAAACAAGACCTACGGGTTTATTTTGTGTTGCGCCGCCCGGTCCTGCAATGCCCGTGGTGCAGACCACTGCGTCTGCGCCCGATACTTTTTGCACGCCTTTGAGCATCTCTATTGCGCACTCGTAGCTTACTGCGCCAAATTCTTTAAGCGTTTTTTTATTCACCCCTAAAACATTTTGTTTGGCACTGTTTGCATACGTTACTGCGCCAAGCAAGAATACGCTTGAAATGCCCTCTTTGGCAACAAATTCGGCGGCAATATTTCCACCCGTACAAGATTCGGCAGTTGCTATGGTTATATTGTTTTGTATCAAATAATCAAATAAATCAGACATCTTTTGAAATTTTTTCGGTTAAATTTTTATTAGAAATAAAGTAGTTTATTCCCGAAGCAATAGTAAGTGCAAGCGCACCAACAGTTAACACTATTGCGGTAGAATGAATAAGTGCATCGGCAAATGTTCCATCAAGCCAGGGCGATAAGTCAATAAATAAAAGCACAATGGCTATATCCTGTATAACCGTTTTAATTTTGCCTAAAATATCTGCGGCAATAACTATGCCTTCACTTGCCGCAAATGCCCTGAAGCCTAAAATAAGCATCTCGCGGGCGATTATAACAAGCGTGCTTGCAAGCACTATTATTGCATACCATCCGGGCTTTTGTGCCACTGCCTGCGCAGTTATTAAAACAAGCGCCGTAACGTTTATAAGCTTATCGGCAAGCGGATCAAAAAGCTTGCCAAAATCGGTAACTATATTATTTTTTCTTGCAATATATCCGTCAAGCACATCAGTAAGTGAGGCAAGCACAAACAAAATCATACATGGAATATAAAGTTTTAAACAAAATAAAACTACCAAGAAAGGAGTACAAAGCATACGCAAAACCGTAAGCTTGTTTGGTAAATTCATTAAACAATCCTCCCATAAAAATCATATCCTAAAGCAGAATCAATTTTAACAAAATAAAACTCGCCGATCTTTACTTTTTCGCCAGAGAAAAAAACCTTTCCATCAACCTCGGGCGCTAAAAATTCGGTTCTGCCAAACCATAGCTTTTGTTCGTTATCATAGCCTTCTGCAAGTGTTTTATATATTTTATCTTCTTTGCGTTTTGAAGTTTGTGCAACTATCTGGGCTTGCGTTAGCATAACTGCATCGCATCTAGAAAGCGACGTACTTTTGCGGCATTTAGGCGTCATTTTTTCGGCCTCCGTTCCCTCTTCGCTCGAAAAAGCAAACACACCCAAATTATCAAACGGATACTTTTTTATAAACTTAAGCATTGCCTTGTGTTCTTTATCGGTTTCGCCGGGAAAGCCGCACATAAGCGTAGTACGAACAGACCAATCGCACGAAGAATTTCTAAGTCTTTGCATAATGTTTTCTATATCGGCTTTTGAATAATGCCTGTTCATTAATGCAAGCATTTTATCTTCGGTATGCTGAATAGGAATGTCAATATACTTGCAAATATTATCGTATTTTTCCATAACCGAAATTATCTCTTCGGAAAAACTTGAAGGATAAGCATACATTACGCGAACCCAATCAAAGCCTATTTTGGCAATTTCTTCAAGCAAGCTCGCAAGCTTATGCTCGCCAACATCACTGCCAAAGCGGGTAGTGTCCTGCGCGGTTAAGATAATTTCTTTTATCCCCTGCTTTTTTAAAAGCTTTGCTTCTGTTATTAAACTATCAATGCTTCGCGAAACATACTTGCCGCGTATAGAAGGTATTGCGCAGTAGGCGCACTTGTTATCGCACCCCTCGGCAATTTTTAAATAGGCATAATGCTTTGTAGCAAGCTCGCGCGGAGCATTATCTAAATATTCAGGCGTACCCGTTGTGTTTTTTACTTTTTTGCCTGCTAAAGCGTCTTTAATTACCGAGACGATATTCTGATAATAATATGTACCTATTACACCGTCAACCTCGGGCATATCAAAAATTGCATCGGCATAGCGCTGTGCAAGACAGCCCGAAACGATTAACGCCTTGCAGTTTTTGCTTTTATGTTCTGCCATTTCAAAAATGGTATCTATTGCCTCAATCTTTGCATCTTCAATAAAGCCGCACGTGTTTACTATTATAACGTCTGCCTCATTTGGATCTGAAACAAGAATAATTTCTTCTTTTTTTAAATAGCCTGCCATTACCTCCGAATCAACGAGGTTTTTATTGCAGCCAAGTGAAACTATTAAGACCTTCATTCTATTCTCTCATCGTACATTGCCCAAAATTGTTCTCTCGTCATAAGCACCTGACGTGCCTTTGCCCCTTGCGAAGCTTCAACAACGCCTTTTTGCTCCATTGTGTCAATTAATCTTCCTGCACGTGAATAGCCAACTTTAAATCGACGCTGAATTGCCGAAATAGAGATGGTTCCGCATTCGATAGCGTATTCAACTGCTGCAGGGAAAAGCTCGTCCTCGCCAGAATCATCCTCATCTGATCTACCGATAGCATTATCGGCGTGGCTTGGCTTAATTTCGCGCATAATAAGCTGTTCTTCGCCAATAAAGTCTGCCTTTAAGTTGGTTGATTTAATAAAATCAACAACTTTTTCTATATCCTGCTCGCCAATAAAAGCACCTTGAACGCGCGTAGGCTTGCTTTTTCCGTTTAAGTGGTAAAGCATATCACCCTTACCTACAAGCTTTTCGGCACCGGTAGCATCTAAAATTGTTTTAGAATCGATTCCCGAAGCAACTGCAAATGCAATACGCGTAGGAATGTTTGCCTTAATAACGCCCGTAATAACGTTAACGCTGGGACGCTGTGTTGCTAAAATAAGATATATACCCGCCGCACGCGCAAGCTGCGCAATACGCATAACGCTGTCTTCTACCTCGCCACGCGCAACAAGCATAAGGTCGTTAAGCTCGTCAACTATAACAACGTATCTAGGCATAGGTTTTTCGCCTTTTTCGATAGCAACCTCGTTATAGCGTATGATATCCTTAACCTTGTTTTTTGCAAAGGTTTCGTAACGCTTTTCCATCTCGCGCACAACAAATTGAAGTGCACCCGCCGCTTTTTTAGGATCGGTAACAACGGGGGTTAAAAGATGCGGAATATTATCATAAACGTTAAGCTCAACTTTTTTTGGGTCAACAAGAATCATTCTAACTTCTTCCGGAGAAGAACGGAACAAAATACTTGTTATTATCGTATTAATGCAAACTGATTTACCTGCACCCGTCTGACCTGCAATAAGCAAGTGAGGCATTGCCGAAAGGTCGGCAATAACGGGTGCGCCCGTTATATCTTTTCCAAGTGCAACCGCAACGGGTGAAGTGTGCTTTTTAAATTCCTGCGATTCAAGCACCTCGCGAAGCGTAACCATCGAAACGCTTTCGTTTGGAATTTCGATACCTATTGCCGATTTTCCGGGGATAGGTGCTTCTATTCTTACACCGACCGCCGCCATCGAAAGTGCAATATCGTCGGCAAGGTTTAATATTTTGCTTACCCTTGTACCACGCTCGATAGAAAGCTCGTACCTTGTAACTGCAGGACCGACGGTTATATTTTCTACCCAAGCGTTTATGCCGTAGCTTTTAAGGGTAGATTCCATCATATTTATCTGCTCCGAACGGTCAACGTTTGCCGAGCCCTTTGCATTTACCGGTGGCGTAATAAGAGAAGTCGGCGGATGAACGTAGCCTTGCTTTTTAGGCTTTATAGTTTCTTTAACCTCAAGCTCGTCTTCAGGCTCATCATCATTAAGCTCTGCTTCGATTTCTGCCTCCGTCTTAACTGTTGTTGCCGTTCTTCTTCTCGGCTTAACCTTTTCTACAACAAGGTCGTCGTTTTGTTCTTCGTCTTCAAGTTCAAAATCAAAATCGTCGTGCTTTTTCTCGGGTTCGGGCTCTTCGGTTTCATCCTCTAAATCATAATTATAATTTTTCTTTTCCTCGCGTCTTTGCTTTCTCTCCTGCGCGTGCTCTTTAATTATTATGCCTGCCTCGTCAATGCCTTGTTTTACCTTTTTGCCTACCTTTTCACTGCAAGTTTTAAGCGACAAGTTAAACAAAACTATCGCGGCAATTAAAATTATTGCAATAAATACCGCAACCGCGCCCCAAAAGCTTACAAGCTTTGTAATGGGATATGTAACGGCGGCGCTTATTGCACCAAGACCTATATGTTGCTGACCAGCATAGTAGCCTTGCGTTACAGCTTGTCCAAAGCTTGATGCGTGGTCACTTACGCCAATTTCAGCTGCAGAGGCAAAGCACAAGTGAATAAGTCCCATTGCCGAAAGTACGCAAAGCGTGCCAAGAATTGCCTTACCGGGTGCTATAATAAGCTTTTTAAGTGAAATTTTTAAAATTCCAATGGCAATAAAAACAAACGGCACAAGATAAGCACAAAGTCCAAAAACACCCAAAAGTACGGGTGCTATATACTTGGTTGTGCTTTCTGCCTTAATAACCAAGGGTAAAAATAGCAAAATGCCTACGAGTATAAAAATTACCCCGTAAACCTCACTGTAAGTATTTAATTGTTTTTTCTTTTTTCTTTTTTTAGCCAATTAAATTAACTCCTTGCACATTACTCCACATTATTTTATATATTGTACCACATTTTATTTTAAAAATAAAGAGTTATTTTATTTAGAAAGTATGTTTTTAATGCTTGAAGCCTCGTAATTACCAACAAGCGAAACACACATTTTATCAACTTGGAAAATATTTTCAACAACTCGCATTATATCGTCCTTTGTAACACTATCAATATTTGAAATAATTTCAGGAATCGTTAAAATTTCATCTTTAAGCAACAATTCTTTTCCGTTACGGTTCATCTTTGCATTTGCACTTTCAAGTCCAAGCAAAAAGCCGCCCTTTAGCTGTTGCTTTGCCTCAAAAAGCTCGTTATCGGTTATGCCTGTTTTAATTTTATTTATTTCATCTAAAATAAGCGAATAAACGCTTTCTGCCTGTGAAGGATTCATACCTGCATAAATACTGAACATACCGGTATTTACTGCCGCCGAATTAAAGGCGTATATAGCGTACGTCATACCGTTTTGCTCACGGATTCGCTGAAACAGTCTACTGCTCATTCCTCCGCCAAATATATTTGAAACCATCGTCTGAGCATAATAATCTTTATGCTTTTGTCCAACTGCCGAAAACCCGAGGCAAAGGTTTATCTGCTCGATATCCTTTTGCACGATAACAACTTCTTTTTTTGCGTTGGTCTTTTCCTTTGCAAGCGGCGGGCATGGCTTGTCCGAATAAAACCCATAAAACTTTTCTTCAAGCATATTAATAACTGCGTTTTCGTCAAAATTCCCGCAAATAGAAATAATCATATTTTGCGGAATGTACGTTTTTGACATATAGTCTTTAATAGCTTCTTTGTCAAACGAACGCACGTTTTCTTGCGTGCCTAAAATAGTTTGTCCAAGCGGATGCTCACCGTAATAAGCCTTTGCAAGATTTTCGTGAGCAATATCGTCGGGAGTATCCTCAACCATCGAAATTTCTTCGCAAACTACGCCCTGCTCAAGCTTTATATCCTTTTCGTCAATACGGCTTGAGGTTATCATATCGCAAAGCAAATCAATAGCAACACCGTAGTGTTCCTTTAAAATATTAACGTAAAAACAGGTGCATTCCTTTGCAGTAAACGCGTTAAGCTGACCGCCGAGAGCATCAATACAGTTTGCAATTTCACGCGATGAACGCTTTTTAGTTCCCTTAAACAGCATATGCTCGATAAAATGCGAAATTCCGTTTGTCTTTTTATCCTCGGCAAAACAACCCGCCTTAACCCAGAAGCCTACCGAAATAGAGTTGTAATAAGGTTGATTTTCGCACACCACACGCATTTTGTTAGAAAGTGTATAAATCTTCATAATTGCTCCTAAATATAATATTATATATATTATATATTATAAGCAACTTTACTGCAAATATTATTTTACAAGTTCGCCAACTTCACAAAACGTATATCCCGCTTGATTTGCAAACGTGACAATTTCTTCAAGAGATTCTATAGTAGCTTTTGTTGGATGTGTTAAAATAAGTGCACCGGGAGTTAAATTTCGCTTAACGCGCGCACAGATTTTTTCTCTGTCCTGGTCGCGCCAATCTATAGTATCTGCCGTCCACATAATAGTTAGGCACCCCTGCTGCTTTGCGATAGATACAAGTGCAGAATCAACGTCGCCCGAGGGAGGTGCAAAAAGCGTAGGCTTTTCGCCCGTTATTTGCTTTAAAAGCGCGTTTGTGCGCGAAATTTCGCTTGCCGATGCTTCTTTAGAAAGCTTTGTGTGCAGTTTATGGTTGTATCCGTGATTGCCTATTTCAAACCCGTTATCAAACAAATACTTTACGGTTTCAGGGTTTTTTTCGGCATAAATACCGCCTATAAAAAACGTTGCCGAAATATTCTTTTCTTTTAAAAACTGTGCATACTTAATGACGTATTCCGTACCCTGATAAACGTTTACCATAAGCGCAATTTTTTTATCCTGGCAATCTGCTTTATATATTGGTTTTTCTTGCGCGTAAACGGGCGAATACTGTGTTTTTGCCGAAACAGAACCAAGCATAAGCAGCATTATTACAATTATTAAATTTACAGAAAACGCCTCGGTAAGTATCTTTTTCATCTATTGCCTCCGAAAAATTTATCTGTAAAAATATATGCAAAAAGAGCAGTCTTTTTGACTGCTCTTTTAATTTATTTGCCAATTTATTTTTTCACGTCCGTTTTTATGCAAAAATTCGTTTGCTTTAGAAAAGTGCCTGCATCCAAAAAAACCGTTATATGCCGATAACGGCGAAGGATGCACGCTTTCTAACACCAGATGTTTTGGGTTAGTAATAAGCGCCTTTTTACTGCGGGCATTTGCGCCCCATAAAATAAAAACAGTAGGCAATGCATTTTCGTTTACTATCTCAATAACCTTATCGGTAAAAATTTCCCACCCCTTGCCCTTATGGCTGTTTGCCTGATGCGCACGAACGGTTAAAACCGTATTAAGCAAAAGCACGCCCTGCTTTGCCCAATCAGTAAGCTCGCCGTGGTTTGGCGCTACTACCCCAACGTCAGATTTTAATTCGGAATAAATGTTTTTAAGTGACGGTGGCTTTTCTACACCCTTTTTAACCGAAAAGCACAGCCCATGCGCCTGCGAAGGTTCGTGATACGGATCCTGTCCCAAAATTACTACCTTGACGTCGCAAAGTGGCGTATATTTAAGCGCATTGAAAATATCGTGCATATCGGGATAAACCGTACCCGAAAAATATTCTTTTTTTAAAAATTCGCGCAGCTTAAGGTAATATTCTTTTTCAAATTCACCCTTTAAAAGCTCGTCCCAATCATTGCCAATGCGAACCATACTTTTTCTCCTTATATTTATGAAATTAGTATAGCAAATAGCGCTTTTAATGTCAATTTTTTATTGTTAGTTTTTATGTTTAAAAATGCTTGACTATTTTTAACGTTTATTGTATAATCAATTTCGCAATAGGGGAGTGGCTCAACGGTAGAGTAGTGGTCTCCAAAACCATTGGTTGCGTGTTCGAATCGCGTCTCCCCTGCCAAAATAAAAAAAGATGTGCATCGCACATCTTTTTTTATTTCTGTAGTAGACGCATAAGAACCTTGCTTTAGCAACCGTTCGTCGAAGCACCCGAGTGCAATGCAATCGGTGTGCGGAGTCGGGAGCAAGCAAAAGTTGCCGCTAAATGCCAACGGCATTCGGCAAGTTTGCAAAGCGCACCGTATCGCGTCATACAAAATAATTTGTACAAAGTACATCTCTTTTTTTGCAGCAGACGCGTAAGAACCTTGCTTTAGCAAAATTTTCTTACACATAACGGCATATAAAATTTTCTTTTTACTTTTTTAATTCAAACGACTGACAATCGGTACATTCGATTCTGTCGGGATTAAACTCGTGCGTTCCAACGTTTATATGCGCAAGCGAGCAATAATCAGCGTTTTTGCAATGATGCTTACAAGTTTGTATGGTGCATGAAATAGATTCGTTTTTCATAAAAAACCTCCTTTGGCTTTCTCAAAAATTATTATTGACCAAATTAAATTTTTTATTCGACAAATCAATATTTTTTAAAAAAAACGCTTTACAATTTTTTACTGATGTGGTATTATATCAACGTTCCTTAGAAATGCGGTAGTAACTCAGCTGGTAGAGTGCCACCTTGCCAAGGTGGATGTCGCGAGTTCGAATCTCGTCTATCGCTCCAAATCGGGTTATTAGCTCAGCTGGCAGAGCACCTGACTCTTAATCAGGGTGTCCGGGGTTCGAACCCCCGATGACCCACCAAAAGACAATCTTTAATTGAAGATTGTCTTTTATTTTTTATAAAATAAAAACCACTAGTTCACATTATATTTGGAGGTTTGATTTTTCTCAAGCGCTTTGAGCTTGCTTTTAGCTCGCCCTTTTTATTGTCGCTCTGCCCGTTTTTCTTCCCCTAGCAGAATTGGGGGGTTATTTTCACGTCCGAAGACACAAAAAAAAGACTTATCCTTTAGATAAGTCTTTTTCTGCTTTTTTATCAAGCAAATGGTTTCTGTAATATAAAATAAGGTCAGCGCCGACCATAACTAAGTTAAGCACATAGAAAAACAACACGTACCACTTCTCGCTAATGCTTGCCATATAAGTTTCGCTAACAAGCTTTGAGGCAATTCCTGCAATATAACCAAAGAAAATAAGGCACAAAAACGCAAGGCTCTTTCCCTTTGTTGTGCGCGCCTTCCACGACTTCATTACGTTAAGCGGCCATGAAGCACCAAAGCTGACTATCATTACAATCTCTAAAATTTCTGCCATAATATTTTCTCCTTTTTTTACTAAAAGCTATTATATCAAAACTTTTTATTTTAGTAAAATGATTTTTGGGTTTTTGGAACTTGTATTTGAATTATTATCCCCCTCTACCTTACTCATAAAATTTTATCCATATAATTTACCTTATCAAAGTTTACCAGAATTTACCGTTTTTTTATTTAAGAAAATTTTAAACGACTTCAATATAATAAAATTGATCATTTAGTTTAATTTTGACATAAGACTTATAATATTAATAATTAAATAGATCATAATTATAACAACAAAAAAATAATACCATTTTTATTGCTTTTAACAGCTCTAATTTTTTAACACGATATATTCCTACATTTTTTCTTAAATTAGGTATGTCTCATAAATTGCAAAAATCTCATAGGGTAAATCATTTGTAACATTATAAGCATATGCAAAGACACAGCTTGCCAACTCTTCACCGTTTTTTTGGCAAAGTTTATTTTTTTAAAAATGAGGTGTTTTTTTGTAAATGCTCTAACTCATGTTTATATTTTTTTAGTTATTTTCTTAAAATTATAAAAATAAAAAGACCAACGTAACGTTGGTCTTTTTAATTTAGATTCCGGCGACGACTTACTCTCCCGGGCCGTCTCCAGCCAAGTACCATCAGCGCTGAAAGGCTTAACTTCTGTGTTCGGTATGGGAACAGGTGATCCCTTTCGCCATTGCCACCGGAAATTTTAACAGCTTTTGCTGTTTTTATCTTTTTGTTTTCGCA
>JAZSMS010000145.1:0-3794 GCA_045536015.1 Clostridia bacterium | reverse complement strand
GGTATCCTTTAACACGCAGGCAAGAATGTCGATATCCTCGTTTTTATCAAGAACTACCTTTTGTTTTGATAAAATTTCGCCTGCTCGGGCAAGCTTATCGCGATATTTTGCGGCAAGCTCGTATTCCTGCTTCTCCGAGGCTGTCATCATTTTTTGATAAAAGGCATCAATAACGTCTTTTTGGTTGCCTTTTAAAAATGAAATAACGCCGTTTACGTTTTTTTGATATGCCTTTTCGTCTTTAAAAACGCAAGGTGCGGGACATTTTCCAATTTGATATTTTAAGCAAGGCTTTACGTCTTTACTAAGGTCAAAATTGCAAGAGCGCAGGGGATAAAATTCGCATGCTATATCGGCAATAGCGCGTGCGCTTGTTGCGCCGTGATAGGGGCCAAAATAAAGGCTTCCGTCATAGGTGAGTTTTCGTGATAATTCAAGGCGCGGAAAGGGATTTTTAAGGTTAATTTTAAGGTATGGATAACCCTTATCGTCTTTTAAAAGAATGTTATATTTTGGCTTGTATTGCTTTATTAAATTGTTTTCAAGCAAAAGTGCTTCAAGCTCATTTGCGGTAACGATATATTGAATATCTGCAATGTTTTCTACAAGCTTTTTTGTCTTTTCGCTTAAATCGTTTGCGTGAAAATACGAACGAACACGGTTTTTTAAATTTCTGGCTTTACCAACGTAAATTACCGTATCGTCCTTATCGCGATAAATATAAACTCCCGAGTCATTCGGGAGTGTTTTAAGTGTTGATTCAATAGTCATTAGTTAAAATCAGAAACGTGGAGCATACCCTGAAGAAGAATCTGTCCGATATGATCATCATCAAGGGAATAGTAAACAACCTTTGCATCTCTGCGGTATCTTACGATACGGCTGTTACGAAGCGTTTTTAATTGGTGCGAAACGGTTGATTGATTCATATTAAGCGTAGCGGCAATATCAGAAACGCACATTTCGTTCATAGTAAGCAAATATAATATTTTAAGGCGCGATTCGTCTGCAAATAACTTATAAAAATCGGCAAGATTCATTAAACTGCGCTCATCAATAAGTCTTTGTGACATAGCCTCAACAAGTTCGCTATCAATAACTGATTTTGTGTTTTCTGACATAAAAAGCACCTCTTAACAATTTTTTAACATACGCATTTAGTATATCTTAAATAATGGGGTTTTGTCAATAATAAAATTGCTTTATCTGCAAATATGAGCATATAAAAGGAGAATAAGTATGAAAAAAATCGTTTTAGCGTGTATATCTGCAATTTTGCTTGTTGGAAGCATCTTGCACATTACGCATCCAACTGCCGCGACAGTTTCTGCTGCAGCAGGAAAAAAACCAATTTACTGTGTAGAAACGAACGAAAAAAAGATAGCTATATCCTTTGATGCGGCATGGGGTGCTGATAACACCAAAAAAATTATGGACATTTTAGAAGCGTATAAGGTGAACGCTACGTTCTTTTTAGTTGGATTTTGGGTTGATAAATATCCCGAAATGGTTAAAGAAATTGATTCGCGCGGGTTTGAGATAGGTAATCATAGCGAAAATCATCCACAAATGAGCAAGCTGACAAATGCGCAAATGCGTGCAGAAATTTGCTCGGTTAATGAAAAAATAAAAGCTATAACGCAAAAAACACCAACTGTATTCCGCCCGCCTTACGGAGATTATTGTGATGGCCTTATAGACGTTTTAACGCAAGAAAAAATGCACTGCATTCAGTGGTCGATAGATTCACTTGATTGGAAAGAATACGGTCGCCAAGAACTTGTAAACAGAGTTTTAAAAAAGCTTAAAGCAGGCGATATTATTCTGTTTCATAATAATGCAAAATATACTCCCGAAGCACTTCCTGAAATTTTAGAAAGCATTTTATCACAAGGTTTTTCGATTTGCTCGGTTGGTGAACTGATATATAAAGAAGGCTATTTTGTCGATAATTTGGGAATTCAACATTTGGGGTAAGCATGTGTAAAAATGCTCGGACTAATCAAAGCCCGAGCATCAAATTTATTATACTAAAAGTTTCATTACCACATACCTACACAAAAAACTCTTTCTATAACCGCAACTAAAATAGTGGTAATTATATTACTGATAACGATAGTGATAATTAATTTTTTGTTTGAGAGAGCATTCTTTTTTAAAGAAAAAAACACGATGGGAAATTCTATAAAAATGGTCACTAAACAAAATAAAACACCCACAATATAAGAAGGCCAATGCTCTAAAAAAAGTTCAAAGGGGAATTTTTCTTCAGAATATAATATAAAATTTGATAAATATGGTGCGGCAAAAGATATTAGGTTTGCAAGAGTTACAAAAGTAAACGCTTTAAAGACGTTTTTGATTTTTGCGAAAAACAAAAGGCTTGCAGTTTCGATAATTAAAGTACAGATAGCAACCCAAGGTAAAACGTCATAAGGGCGTGTTTCTGATATCCAAACCCACGAAGAATTTGCAAATGCAGTTAAATTGAAAAAATTTAGCACAAAAAAACTAATAACAAATGCAGAAAATAACTTGTATTTTTTCATATAAGTAGCCTCAATGTCGTTTTTTTTATTTTATCATATTGATTTAGAGAAGTCAACATTCTATTCAAAAAGAAGGCTATTTTGTCGATAATTTGGGAATTCAGCATTTGGGGTAATTTCTTTTTCAAAATTTCACAAAGCAAGCAAAAGAGTAACACAAAAACTAAACAAAAGTGTATTAAAATAAGAATAAATTCAGCAAAGGAAAAATACAATTTAACAAAACTTCTTGGAGGATGAAAAGATGCTGCAATCTGAAAACAACAAAATTACTCTCTGCGGTTCTGTTTTAGGCGAACCAAAGTATAATCACGAGGTCTTTGGCGAAAAATTTTATTCGTTTACGCTTCTTGTTAAAAGACTTTCCGGTCAATTTGACGAGCTTCCCGTTATGCTTTCGGAAAGACTTATTTACGACATTGATATTCACGACGGAAAAAGAATACGCGTAGAGGGTCAGCTTCGCTCGTATAACATAATGGTAGAAAATAAAAGCAGACTGCAAATTGAAACCTTTGCCAGAGAGATTTTTGAATATGAAGGCGAAGACGTAAACAGTATTTCTATTGATGGCTTTATTTGCAAAACGCCCGTTTATAGGGTAACTCCGTTTTCTCGAGAGATTGCTGATTTGCTTGTTGCGGTAAACAGAGCTTATGGTAAAAGCGATTATATTCCTGCAATTTGCTGGGGCAGAAATGCAAGATATTGCCAAAAAATTTCGGTTGGCGAGCCTATTCATATAGAGGGAAGATTACAAAGCCGAGAATATCAAAAAAGAATTGATGAAGAAACGGTAATCACGCGCGTAGCTTATGAGGTTTCGGTTTCTAAATTTTCGGTAAATGCCGAGCAAGCGGATAAGGCAGAATGAAAAAAGACGGCTTTTGCCGTCTTTTAGTTTATTCTATTGATGCTTTTTACAATTTCGCTTGCGCTTTGTAAAAAGTAAGTTGTTTGGTTTGTATATGTTACCTTGCCTTTTTCTCCGCCCGAGATCTTTTTAACATGTTTTCGCTTTGTGGCGTCTATTGCACATAAGCCTTCGCCTTTTGTTTTAGAATAAAAGGCGGCAAGTGCAGCAGCCTGCTCAATGGTTTTATCGTCAGGATTATCAGATTTAACGATAACGTGCGAGCCGTGAAAATCTTTGATGTGAAGCCAAAGCTCGTTTTGCTGTGCAGAAAAGGTAAGTTCGTCATTCTGAATATTGTTTTTTCCAACCAATATTTTAATGCCGCTATC
>JAZSMS010000034.1:0-16364 GCA_045536015.1 Clostridia bacterium | reverse complement strand
AAAGCTACACCTACGACGGCGCAGGCAATATTACAAGCGCGGACACGATTGCACTAATTGTATAAATAAGGATATGTGTAAGTAGCCTGCCTTTGAAAACTAAAATAGAAAAACAAACACGCTATACTTTACCCGAATAATTAAATTGTGGAGATAGTTATGACAAAAAAGAAATTTTAATCGAGGAATATTTAATGAGATTTGTTAAACGATTATCAATAATTTGTTCGATAGTAGCAATTACTGTAACGTTATTTTACACTGCAATGTTGCTTTCTACAAACAAAATATATTATTATGTTCAAGATGTAATTAAAAAAGATATAATAATTACCGATAAAGACGATCCTCTCAATTATTTTTCTGCTGATAGCGGACCAAAAAAAGCAGCTTATTCTGAATTTGAATTTACAAGAAAAAAGGTATGGCATAACTTTAATAAGGGACAAATGACTATTATTTTTACAGAGTATTTTTTTGATGAAAATAATAACCTAATTCACCAATTCAAAGACATAGAAGTAGTTATATATATAGAAAAGCAAAATGGTGAATGGAATGTTTCGGAAGTTAAGCGAATCATCTAAAACGCGCAAAGCAGATTAACCCCCCAAGAAGCGACTCTTTTAAGTCGCTTCTTTCATTTTTTTATTCTAATTTGAATATAATATTATGTCACATACGCGCATCTGTTTTTTTAAGCCAATGTTACAATAAAAATAGAAACGCGAGGTGAAAATATGGAAACTGTTATTTTTGTCGCATCCTTTGTAAGTGCCGTTTCGGTTATTATGGGATTGGTTTTTTCTATTTACCGATGGTATTTAAAACAAAATTCACAGGATGACGATATTTTGCGCATTAAAGAAGAAAACACGCTTATCTGCTTTGCTCTTTCTGCTTGCCTTGACGGGCTTGAGCAATTAGGTGCAAACCACACGGTAGCACGCGCAAAGGAAAAGCTTGATAAGTACTTAAATCAACAAGCACACAAATAAGGAGGAATTTTATGGAATTTTTTGAAAGTTTTGCAGCAGTACCTGCTCTTGTTTTAATAGTTTATCTTGCCGCCGAGGGACTTAAGCTTATAAAAAACGGGGTATTAAAAAAGTATATACCCGTTTTTTGCGGAGTTTTTGGAGGTGTTTTAGGTGTTGTTGCCTATATTCTTGTGCCCGAGTTTATTATGGCAGACAATTATTTTACCGCCATTGCAATAGGAATAGTAAGTGGCTTTTCAGCAACAGGAATACATCAGACGTTTAAGCAGATTTCTAAAGGTGACGCTTAATGAGCTACACGTATAAAGTCATTGAGCTTGATAAGGCTAAATACCCTATTAAATGCCCGTTTGAAATGAATCCCGAATTTGTAGTGATTCATAACACCGATAACGATGCCTCTGCCGCAAATGAAATAGCATATATGCAAAGAAATGAAAACAAGGTTTCATTTCATATCGCGGTTGACGACGTTGAGGCAATTCAGGGGCTTCCCATTGACCGCAGTGCCTACCACGCAGGTGACGGCAACGGAGAAGGTAACCGCAAAGGTATTGCCATTGAAATTTGCTATTCTGCTTCGGGTGGAGAACGTTTTTTGCGTGCGCAGGATAATGCAGCACTTTTAACCGCTTCAATTTTGCTTGCGCGCGGATGGGATATTTCGCGCGTTAAAAAGCATCAGGATTTTTCGGGCAAATATTGTCCAAGACGAACTTTGGATGAGCTTGGCTGGGAAAACTTTTTAGCTAAAATTTCAAATTATATGAATATTGAAGGAGGCCAAAATATGCGTTACTTTAGGCTAAATGAAGAAATGAATATGCGTCAAACACCTAACGGTATTATTATTGACGTTGTGCCAGAGGGCACAATAATAAGCGGCGAAGAATTTTTGCAAAACAGGGGTATTGATTGGCTTAAAACCGTTTTTAATGGTAAAACAGGTTTTGTTGCAGTTTTGCCTGTAAGTACAAATTATGCAACAGAAATTAGCAAAGAAGAAGCTTTTCCGCAAAGAAATTTTGAAGAGCTATATAATATAGAAAAAGCCCGTGCCGACGCTTTGCAAGAAAAGCTTGAAGCAATAAAGAATATAATTGAATAAAAATAAAGACCGACTTTTTTTAGTCGGTCTTATTTTTTATCTTTCTCTGCGATGTCTTCTGGTTATGGCAGGCATATCAAAATCGATATCGTCATACTCGTCTTCATTATTATTTTTAGTAAATGTCGAGAAGAAACCGCCTTTCTTTGCAGGAACTTCTTCCTCTTCTTCAAACTCCTCTACTGCAGGAGCAGGTCTTCTTACCTCTCTGCGAGGAATAAAGATTTCATCATCGTCGGCATATTCTCTTTCCATCTGCGAAACCTGACGCGACGCAAAGCCCTCGTTTTTATCTGCAAACGTGGTCATTTTAAGCTCGCCGTCGTCCTCTTCCTCTTCTACGGGAATATATTCCATTTTAGGCTCTGCCTTAGGACGAGCTGCCTTTGCAGGACGGCCCTTTTCAAAGCCCGTTGCGATAAGTGTAATACGAACCTCGTCGTCAAGGCTTTCGTCAATGCCAGCACCAAATATGATGTTTGCATTTTCGGCAACTGCCTCGTGAACGAGATATGCAGCCTCGTTAACTTCGTTAAGTGAAAGGCTTGCACCACCGGTAATGTTAATAATAACGCCCGTTGCGCCTTCGATAGTAGTTTCAAGAAGCGGCGACGAAATTGCGTGCTTTGCAGCGTCGATAGCACGGTTTTCGCCCGTACCGGTACCGATACCCATGTGAGCAATGCCTCTATCCTTCATAATGGTGCGAACGTCGGCAAAGTCAAGGTTAATCATGCTATCACGGGTAATAAGCTCTGAAATACCCGAAACACCCTGACGAAGAACCTCATCTGCCTGGCGGAAAGCTTCTGTCATAGAAGTTCCCTTACCAACAACTGATAATAGCTTATCGTTAGGAATTATAATAAGACTGTCTACGCTCGACTTAAGCTCAGCAATACCCTTGTCTGCATTGTTTGAACGTGCTCTGCCTTCAAACATGAAGGGATACGTTACAACGCCAACAGTCAAAGCGCCCATTTCTCTTGCTACCGAAGCAACAACAGGTGCGGCACCTGTTCCCGTTCCGCCGCCCATACCTGCAGTAACAAATACCATATCTGCACCGCGAAGCTGTGCCATTATATCATCACGACTTTCTTCTGCAGCCTTTTTACCAATTTCGGGATTTGCACCTGCGCCAAGGCCCTTTGTTATTTTTTCACCAATCTGAAGCTTTTTGGTTGCCTTAGAACGCTTAAGAGCTTGTCCGTCAGTATTTATTGCAATATATTCGATTCCTGTAAGGCCCGATGCAATCATACGGTCAACGGCGTTATCGCCTGCGCCGCCTACACCAACGACTTTAATTTGAGCAAAACCGCCCATATCGAGTTCAAATTCCATTTTTAAATTCTCCTTTCAAGAATTCATTTATCAAATAATTTTTTCAAGCCGTCAAATATGCTTGTCTTTTCGTCCTGTTGCACATCAAGCGCCATATCCATTACCGAAAGCGCCGATGCAAATGCAGGCTGATTAAAGCAAGTTGACTGCGGTTGAACTAAATTTGTGTTGCGCTGCGTGTATTTTTGAACGAATTCACGAATTCCGCGCATCGAAGCCGTTCCTCCCGAAATGAAGATAGGAACGTATTCGGGGATATTAGATCCGCTTTTTTCAAGTGCGTTATTTACTACGCTAAGTATTTCGTAAAGGCGAGCCTCAATAATGCTTTGCACTTGTTTTGCAGGATAACGCTCAAATTTACAGCTTTTTTTATCGCACACCTCGTAAAAATCGTCTTGCGAAAGCGAAAGCCCATAGATAGAACGTTTTTTTAATTCTTCTGCCATATCGTGCTTTAAACCTAAAACTTTTACTATATCGCCTGTTATGTTTGCCCCGCCTATGCTAAAAGCCTTGTGGAATAAAATTCCATCACCCTTTGTAAGTGCAACAGTAGTAGACTTATCACCGATATCAAGAAATATTGCGCCGTTATCACGCTTTTGCTGTGAGATATATTTCATAGCTGTTGCGTAAGAGGAGCTGATAAACGTGCTTACAGCATAGCCCCTTGCATCAAGCATTTTTGTTATTGCCGAGCAAAGCCACTTTTCTACCATTATAAACGAAACCGTAGCGCTCAACTTGCTTGCCCTTTGACCTACAGGCTCCATCGTTTTGCGTGCATTGTCAATCTTAAAGCTTACGGGCGCAACGTGGACTATCGAATAATCTTTGTCTATCGCCTTTTGTCTGCCAAGCTTATATAATTTTTCTATGTCGGCCTGCGTTACAGTTTTGTATCCCGAAAAGTCGATACTCTCATTACTGCACACAACCTTAGTAAAATCTGCAGGAATTCCTATATGCACATATTTGCATTTTTTGCCTGCCTGCTGTTCTGCCTCGCGAATTGCACCTATTATTGCAGGGGCTATACTTTTTTTATCAAGCCACTTTTTGTTTTTATAACCTGCATAGCTTTTTACAGAGCTGCCTAATATATGCGATTCATCAAACTGTCCTTTTTGGGACATAATGCAAACGATTTTACTTGTGCCTATTTCAATTACAGTTGAAATCTGCCTCAAAGATAAACCTCCGCAGAATAGGTATTATATAATATTACTTATATATAATAACAGAAAACAAAAAAAAATAAAAGAGTTTTTTTCAAAAAAATGCATTTTTTATAAAAAAAACTCAGAATTATATGCTTTTAAAGACGTTAAGAGTTGTTTTTTAAGAAATATGCGCCTTCAGTCTGCATATTTATAACGCTTTTCTCCGTAAGCTTGTCCCGCACCGCATTAACTGTTGCTTCGATTTGCGCAAGCTTAACCTCTGCCGAAGCGGCATAGCCAATCTCTACGCTTATACTTCCCTCGTATAAAATAACTACGTTTGTTATATCCAGAATATCGACTACGGTAATTTTATCTACGATATTATTTTCCTTTGCCGCCGAAAGCACGTAATTAAGTGCAGTAAGCTTATCAGGCTCGGTAGGAACAATTTCTTTTCCAAACTCCGGTTGCATTATGGCAAGATTCTTTACCGTTATAAGCGTTTGGTCAGGAAGTTCGTTAAGTGAAAGCGCTATACCCTCTTCATTTATAATATAATAGCCGTTAACGGTAGCAATCTGCGCACTTGGAATACGTTCTTCTACAATTATTTCAACGCCGGTAGGAAATACGCGTTTTATATCCTTAACCATTAAGTACGGATTTTGCTGTATTCCCTGCCGTGCCGCTTCTTCGTTTACGTGAATAATATTAGTTTGCGTAGTTATTCCGCTTGATAAAATTATTTCTTGATGCGAAAATCTGGTCGCACCGATAACATTTATCTCGCTTACGTTAAACAGTGAGCTGTTTACCAAAAAAAACAGTGCAATTATTAAAACAAGTGCCAAAATCCACAGTAATATGGGGCTTGGTCCGTATTTTTCTTCTGCGTGTTTTTTTGCCATTTTTACTCCTTAAATATTAAAACATCTCCGCCTAAGGCTTTGATATCATCTTCAAATTTATAATATCCCCGATCTATAAACCCTTCGTCATAGATCTCGGTTTTGCCCTCTGCAGCCGCCGCTGCAATTAAAAGTGCCGCACCCGAACGCAAATCGTGCGAAAACACCTTTGCTCCGTGTAAGCGTTCTACGCCTCGGACAAACGCCATTCTATCCTTTACCGTTATGTCAGCACCCATTTTTTTAAGCTCGCCCGCTAACCGCAAGCGATTTTCAAACACGTTTTCTATAATAACGCTCGTTCCCTGCGAAACTGCCTGAAGGCTCATCATTGGCGACTGCAAATCAGTAGGAAAGCCGGGATAAGGCATTGTTTCTACAAAATGTGCCGAGATAGGTCTTTGCTTTGCAATAATATGTATGCCATCATCAAGCTTTAAAACTTCAATACGTGAATCTTTAAGCTTACCGATAAGCGCAGTATTATGCTCGGCTATTGCATTTTTTATTTTAAGCTCGCCACCGCACGCGGCGCAAAGCATCATAAACGTTCCTGTAACTATTCGATCAGGCATAGGCGTGTAGGTGCATCCAGCAAGCTTTTTAACACCGTGAACGATTATTTTTCCCGTTCCTGCACCTGAAATTTTTCCGCCCATTAAGTTTATAAAGTTTTGAAGGTCAACTATTTCAGGCTCTTTAGCCGCATTGACTATTATCGTAGCGCCGTCGGCAAGCGAAGCCGCCATCATTGCGTTTTCGGTTGCGCCAACGCTTGGGTAATCTAGATAAACCTCGCCTGCAGTAAGCTTCCCTGCAGAGCAAATAATATTCCCGTCTTCTTCTTTTATTTTAGAACCAAGGTCTTTTAGCACCTTTAAGTGCAAGTCAATAGGTCTTAATCCAATATCGCAACCGCCGGGATAACCTAATTCTGCCTTGCCAAAACGAGCAAGCAACGGTCCAAGCACAAAAATAGAAGAACGAAGCTTATGCATAAGCTTAACGTCAACCTTATAATTATCAAGGCTTGAAGCATCGATTTTAATGCATCCTTTACTATGCAAGCACTTGCAACCTAGGCTTGAAAGCAACTCAAGCATTATATTAACGTCGCTAAGCGGTGGGCAGTTTTCCAAAATAACCTCGCCCGAGCAAAGTATAACAGCCGCAAGAATGGGCAAAATAGAATTCTTTGCACTATGTACGGTTATCTCGCCGTTTATTTTTTTGCCGCCGCAGATAACTATTTTTTTCATTTTAACACCTCAATATGCATAATGTCTTTGCTACAATATATGCATATTTTGGCGCAAAAGTTAAATTATCTGTCCCTCTTGCTTCTTTTTGTGTGATTATGGTCGCGCCTTGATGCGCTTGTTTTAGAAGAAACCTTAACAACGTTGTTTCTTCTTGTTTGCGTTTTACCGCCTTGCGAAGAAGTTCTTGATGAAGAAATTCTTCCCGTTGGTTTTGGCGGTACGCCTTCCTGCAGCGTATTATCCTTTGCCTTATACGCCGAAACGCTTAGCAAAAGTCCCGTCGCGGCAAGCATAATTCCGAGTGACGATGCACCGCGCGAGATAAACGGAAGTGTTATTCCCGTAGAGGGGAAAACGTTTGTTGCAACAGCCATATTTATAAATGCCTGAAGCACAACCAAGGTCGTTACGCCCGTAGCTAAGTATGTACCCATATTGTCGCGTGCTTCCATTGCTATTTTATATCCGTAATAAGCGTAACCAACGTAAAGTCCAATTACGAGTATTGCGCCAACAAAGCCAAATTCTTCGCAGATTATCGAAAATATATAGTCGGTATCACTCATCGGAAGATGGGTGATTTTTTGTTTACTGTTACCAAGTCCTACGCCAAAAAGTCCGCCGTCACCTATTGCATAAAGCGATTGCACAACCTGATATCCTACGTCCTTGGGGTCATTCCAAGCACCAAGCCATGCCTGAAAACGTCTGCTTTGATAGCCCTTTATAACTATCATTACAGGTATAAGTGCACCAATGCCACCTATTCCTGCAAGCAAGAACTTCCACGGCATACCCGAGATAAACATAATTATTACAACACTTGCAAGCAAGCAAATAGTAGTTGATAAGTCAGGCTCGGCAAGAATTAAAACCGCTATTATACCTATCGGTACAAGCAAGCGCATCCAATCCTGCATACTTTTGTACCACCATTTGTTTGCAGAAGCAAAGGCAGAAGCGTATATTATCGCAACAAACTTAGCAATTTCGGAGGACTGAATTGTAAACGAGCCAAGGCGAATCCATCTATGCGCATCGTGCTCGGCAGCAAAGCCGAAAACTGCAATAAGCGCTACTATGGCAACGCCGTAGGCTGACCATAAAACGTGCGGCTTTTTAAAAAAGTGATAATCCATGCGCGATAAAATAAACATAGCAAATATGCCAACTGCAGCAACTGCCGCCTGCCATTTAACAGGCGCAAATATTTCTGCAAGGCCTGCTTTATCTGCATCGCTTGAAAGAACAGCACTATTATACGAGCTGCTTAATACCATTACCAAACCGATACAGGTAAGTATTATCGTTATAAGCACAAGCGGCAAGCAAATTCCGCTTCTAACTGCCTTACGCGCCATATTATCTCCTTAAAATTAAAATTTGTTAACTATATCCTTAAAAACTCTTCCGCGTTCTTCGTAATCTACAAACATATCAAAGCTTGCGCACGCCGGCGAAAGCAAAACGTTAAAGCCCTCTTGTGCTTTATCGCGCGCCGCTAAAACAGCATCTAAAAAGCTTCCGTCAACGGTAGTGTAGTTTTTCCAACCGTATTTTTTTGCGGTTTCTTCAAGCTTTTGTGCAGTTGCGCCTAAAAATACTGTATGATAAATGTTTTCGGTAAATTCCTCAAAAAGCGAATCAAAGCTTCCACCCTTATCATATCCGCCAAGTAAAAGCACAGTAGGCTTTGTCATAGTCTGAATTGCCTTTATTGTAGAATCGGGGTTTGTGCCTTTAGAATCGTTTATGTAAGTAACGCCGTTTTTAGTGCAAACTGTTTCAATACGATGCTCTACACCTGTAAATTCTCTTAATGCCTTTGCAACAGCTTGCGCAGAAACCGAGCAAAGCATAGTAAGCGCAGTAGCGGCAAGCGCATTTTCTAAATTATGCGGTCCCTTGATTGCAATTTCATCAACAGGGCAAACAACTTCTTTTTTACCAGCAAAGGCAAAAACTACGTTGTTATCTTCAACAAATGCACCCGTTTCAAGCTTTTCCTTGCGCGAGAAAAAGACAACTGTGCCGCTTACTTTACCTGCAAGCGCGCGCACGGTTTCGTCGTCATAATTAAGCACAGAATAGTCGTCTTTTGTTTGATTTGCAAATATGCGCAACTTTGCATTTATGTAGTTTTCCATAGTTTTATGGCGTATCATGTGGTCTTCGGTAATATTAAGCAGTGCCGCCGCGTGTGGACGGAAATCAACTATGCCTTCAAGCTGATAACTGCTTATTTCGGCAACCATAACGTCATCTTTTTTAGCTTCAAGCGAATGCGCAATATACGGCTCTCCTATATTGCCTACTACATAATTGCCTCTTTTTGCGGCAGAAAAAATTTCGCCTACCAAGGTTGTGGTAGTAGTTTTTCCGTTTGTGCCCGTTATAGCAACGGTTTCGGCTGCGCACAATCTATAAGCAAGCTCAATTTCAGCAATGACCTCTTTGCCCTGCTCGCTTGCTTTTTTAGCATACGGCAAATTAAGCGGAACCGAGGGTGAAATAACAATAAGATCGTTTTTATCAACAAGCGCATCGGGTTTTTCACCCAAGTGCCAAATAAAATCGTCTTTATTAAGCTCTTCTATACCCTCTAACTGTTCGTATGGTTTACTGTCGTTTAACGTTACCGATGAACAAAGCGGCTTTAATACCTTTGCCGCGGCAAGCCCACTACGTGCCATGCCGATAATAAGTACGTTTTTATTTTTCATATTACACCTTTAAAATTTAGGAAATTCTGTCGAAATCATAAGCGTTAACACGCAGGCAACTATCGTAATTATGGTATACATCGAGGTAACCGTAGTTTCGTGATAACCCAGAAGCTCGTAATGATGATGTAGTGGCGCCATCTTAAAAATACGCTTTCCGTGACGAAGCTTATACGAGCCTACCTGAAGTATTACCGAAACACAAGTTGCAACAAGCATTATGCACATTATAGGAAGCAATAATGCCATTTTTGAAAACAACGCCGTAAGCGCTATTGCGCCGCCCAAGCCAAGCGCGCCCGTATCGCCCATAAAAATGCGTGCGGGATACGAGTTAAAACGCAAAAAGCCTAAACAAGCGCCTGCACAAGCAGAAGCAAAAAGCGCAAGTCCCTTTAGATGAGTTGCTTCTTCTATCGAAGCTGCACCTACTGCCGCGCCCGAGATAAGCACTGCAAGTGTTATTGACTGAACCATACTCATTCTTGAAGCAAGACCGTCAAGGCCGTCAGCAAGGTTTACGCCGTTTACTATCGCAATTATAACAAAGAGAGCAAACGGTATATACCAAGGACCGATATCAACGTAGCCTACGCCAAACGGAACAAAAATTTCACTTCCGATAAAATCACTTTTATAGGCGTAAAGCGTAGTAATAATGGCAATTCCAAATTGACCTATTATCTTTTGATATGCCTTTAATCCAAGCGAGCGCTTTTTGATAATTTTAATAAAGTCATCTAAAAAACCTATAAGTGCATAACCCATCGTTGCTAAAAATGCAATTAATGCACTAGAGGAAAACTTAAAAGCTACTGCACAAACTATAAGTGCAACAACCATCATTATTCCGCCCATTGTAGGAACGTTTTGCTTTTTTAAATGCGATGCAGGTCCGTCGTCACGCACCTGCTGACCGAACTTTAACTTTTGAATAATCTTTATCGTTGCAGGACCTATTATAAGGCATACGATAAATGCAAGTAAAAACGGATATAAAATGTATGAAACGTTCATAATATTTCCTCCAAAAGCTCCTCTACCGTTTCTCTGTCAGAGAAATGATGTTTTTCTCCGTTTATCTCCTGGTAATCTTCGTCACCCTTACCTAAAATAGCAACTACGTCATCCTTTTTTGCATTTATAAGGGCATATTTAATTGCCTCGCGTCTGTCGGTTTTTCTTATATATGGGCAATTTGTCTGAGCTATTCCTGTTTCAATTTCATCAATTATTGCATCAGGCTCTTCAAAACGAGGATTATCACTTGTTAAAACGCAATACTCTGCAAGCCCACCCGCAATTTTACCCATTATGGGACGCTTTGCACTATCGCGATTACCACCACAGCCAAACACACAGATAACTTTTCCCTTTTTAAATGAGTTAATTGCTTTTAACACATTTTCAACACCGTCGGGCGAATGCGCATAGTCAATTATAACGCTTATTCCGCTTTTACGCGTATCAACAGCTTCAAATCTGCCGGGAACAGATGCAAATTCTTCTATACCTAAAATACAAGTTTTGATATCTACCCCAAGTGTATTTGCCATTGATATTGCGCAAAGTGCGTTGCTTATATTAAAAAGTCCCGTCATATTTACCGTTACGGGATATAATTCTCCGTTAAAAGAAAGGGTAAATTTACTAAAGTTACTATAAATTTGAATGTTACCGGCAAAAAAGTCGGCTTTTGGGTTCTTTAGCGAATACGTATTTTGTTTGCAGGATGCGCTTTTATTTAAAAAGCTGCCAAATTCGTCATCAATATTTATGCTTGCAAACTCACTTTTTTCCTTTTCAAACAACTTTGCCTTTGCTGCGGCATAGTTTTCCATTGTACCAAAATAATCAAGATGGTCTTGCGTTAAATTTGTAAAACCCGCACTCGCAAAATTGATGCCAACAGTTTTCCGCAAATCAAGCGCGTGTGCAGTTACCTCCATAACGCACCACCTTGCACCTTTTTCTACCATTTTGGCAAGTGCCTGCTGAAGCTGAATAGGATCAGGCGTTGTACTTGTTAAAATTTTTATATCAAGTTTTTTACCGTCAACACTTATTCCGCTTGTACCGATAACACCGCACGAAATCTTTGCTTTTTTTGCTATTGCGCTAAGCATATACGAAATACTCGTCTTTCCGTTTGTACCCGTTATGCCAACCATTTTAAGTTTTTTTGCAGGATGTAGATAAAAGTTTGCCGCAATCAAGCTCATTGCCGCGCGCGTATCTTCTACTATTATCTGCGGAACGCTTGCTGCAACTTCTCTTTCGCAAACTATTGCTTTTGCGCCGTTTTTTTCTGCCTGTAAAGCAAAATCATGTCCGTCAACCTGTGTTCCGCTTATTGCAAAATAAAGCGAACCTTCTTTAATTTTGCGCGAATCAATTTCAAGCGACGAAATCTCAACATTATCAAAATAAAGCTTTTCTTTAATTTTTACGTTTTTTATAAGCTTTTCTAACAACATAATTTTATTCGATACCGTAAAAGGTCGTGGTATCTACCGCGATATCTCCCTTTACCTTTACAATACTATATTTTTTAACTACGGTGTTTCTTGCGGGTGACTGCGAAATTATCTTTCCACTACCCTCTATCTCCATTAAAAGTCCGCTTTCCTTTAATTTTGCCGCCGCTTCAACGTCGGTTAAACCAACTAAATTAGGAACTGTAACGGTTTCTTCATCCAAAGTATCCGTCTTTTTAATTTGCATATACTGCAAAACCTTTTCAAGCAGCTGCCCTGCATAGGGTGCCGCAGTAACGCTACCGTAATCGTTATATAAAGTAGATTCATCAACCGTTACAAGCACCGCAACCTTTGGGTTGTCTGCAGGAGCAAAGCCAAAGAATGAGCCGATATGTATGCCGCGCACTATAACGCCGTCGCGATATTTTTGCGCAGTTCCTGTTTTTCCGCCTACTAAATATCCTTCTACTGAGGCATTCTTTCCGCCGCCACGGTCAACCACGCTTGTTAAAAGATTGCGCATAGTTTCACTTGTTTGTTCGCTTATTACCTGGCGCACTTTAACGGGAGAATTTTGTGTTAAAACGTTACCGTCATCGTCAGTCATTGAATTAACAAAATAGGGCTGATAAAGCGTTCCACCATTTATAACCGCACAAGCCGCCGTTATAAGCTGAAGCGGAGTTACCGCTATCGACTGACCAAAGGCTATACGCGCAAGATCAGTATTTTTAACGTACTTTGGCGCAAGCATTATTCCCGATTGGTCTGCCGAGAAGTCGATGCCCGTAGTGGTATTAAAACCAAAATTGTACAAGTATTCGTACAATTTCTTTTGCCCAAGCGAAAGTCCCATCTGCATAAATGCAGGGTTGCACGAATTACAAAGCGCATCCTCGGTCGACTGCGTTCCGTGCGGAACAGTTCGCCAACACTTTATTTTTTCGCCGTCTACGGTGTGATAGCCTGAGCAATGAAAAGTGCTTGATGTGCTTACTTTACCTTCTTCTATCGCCGCCGAAAGAGTAAATATCTTAAATGTAGAGCCGGGCTCGTAGGTATCAAGCACACACCCGTTACGAATGAGCTCTTTCATCTCCGTCTTGGTTGCAGTGTTTGGATTATAGTCCGGCAGATTAACCATTGCTAGAACCTTGCCCGTCGAAGGCTCCATAACTATACACTTAACGTTTTTTGCACCCGTCTGGGCAATGCACGAGCGCATAATGCTTTCGGCGAAAGCCTGAATAGCGTAATTAACGGTAAGGTTTATATTAACACCGTTAGTAGCATCAATGTATCGCGAATCGCTTCCCGGAATTTGTCCTTTAGAAACGTCGGTAGAAGAAATTATCTTTCCCGTTAAGCCGCGAAGTTGTTTATCGTATTTTAATTCAAGTCCCTCGCTACCTACGCCGTCAGCAGAAACACTGCCTAAAACCTGCGCTAAAGACGCACCCTTAGGATAATAGCGCTTAACGTCATCAACAAGGAAAAGTCCATCGATGTTAAGCGACTCGATATAAAGCACCTGTTCTTCGGTCAGATGCCTTGCAACAACGTATTCAGTTGCCGAGCGTTCTTTTTCGTAATTTATTTTTTTAAAAATACTTTCGTAAGAATAGTCTTCTCCCAAAAGCGAGATAAGCAGAGTCGTAATTGTCTCTGCCGAATGTCCGCTTTTGCTTATTTTTTTTGGTTTTGAATGAAGCGACTTTGAAGGTGCACTTATAGCAAGGGCTTCACCGGTAGAATCATAAATTGTTCCGCGCGAGGCGGCAATAGACGTGGTTCCCGTCCATTGTCCGAGAGCCTTTCTTTGCAACGTTTCGCTTGCTATAATCTGCCAGTAAAACAAGGCGCCCGCTATGACGGAAAAAATCAGCATCATAGCAAGGCACACAAATAACAATCTGCTTTTGTAACGATTAGCTTTTACGCCCAAGAATTGTTCCCCCTAAAAAGAGCATTGATCCAATCAAGTACCGAATCGTAAAAATTTATTTCCTCGGTATTTTGCGTTTGTTCATTGTTTGCTTTCGGAGGGCAAACTACCTGAATTATTTCATCATTTTCGGGATAAACCATATTAAGCTCGCTTTGTGCAACCTCAAGATAGTTATTAAATTCACTAGTTTCCGAATACGACTTTTCTACCGAATTTAGCTGAAGCTGAAGCTCAACTTTTTCTTTGGCCAAGCGGCGAATTTCGGTAGTGTTGCTGTAAATCATTGCGTGACGCGATACAAGACAAAACGCACCAAGTGCAACAAAAACAACAACCATTGCTATTGCAGTATACTTTTTAACCTCAAGCTTATGAAGCGCGCGTGCACTGGGTTGCTTTTTTACTTGCGGCTTTTTTGTCTTAGGCTTGGCGATATACTGTGGCTTAAGAGCAGCATTGCGGTCCGTACCGTAATGAACACGATATTCAGTTTTTGCTCTGCTCCTTGTATCCATTATATTCACCTTACTTTTTTATATTCTCTCCATTACTCTAAGTTTTGCACTTTTGCAACGAGAATTTTCTTCAATTTGTTCTTTTGTAGGAACTATTGCCTTTGAAACTATTTTTACCTGCGGGACTTTACCGCAAACGCATATCGGAATTTTAGGTGGGCACGTGCACGGGTTTGCAAGATTTTGCATCGTGTGCTTTATTATTCTGTCCTCTAAGCTATGAAACGTTATAACGCTTAATCTTCCGCCAACGTTTAATCTTTCGCTTACTGCCCTTACGGTTCCCTCTAAAATACCAAGTTCGTTATTAACTTCGATTCTTATTGCCTGAAAGGTTCGTTTTGCAGGGTGAGGTCCCGTTCTGCGTGCGCGGGTAGGAATTGCTTTTTTTATTACCTCAACCAGCTCGCCCGTTGTGTTTATAGCACCCTTTTGCCTCTCAAGCACAATGTACTGCGCTATGCGCGAAGCCCACTGCTCTTCGCCGTAATCGCGAATAATGCGCGTAAGCTCTTTTGCTGAATATTCGTTTACTATGTTAAATGCACTTATGTACTGGCTTTGATCCATACGCATATCAAGTTGCGCGCTGTGTTGATATGAAAAGCCTCTGCTTGCGGTGTCAAGTTGATAACTGCTTACGCCCAGATCTAAAACGCAGCCGTCTATCTTTTCTATTCCCAGATTATCTAAAACCGATTTAATATCGGCAAAATTACTTTTTACTTTAATAAATCTGTCCCCAAATTTTTTAAGCCTTTCACCTGCCGCCATAAGAGCATCGTCATCACGGTCTATACCTATAAGCGTGCAATTTGCTTTTGATAAAATGGCTTCGCTGTGACCTCCGCCGCCAAGCGTTCCGTCAACGTAAATGCCACCGTCACGCACAGAAAGCATATCAACCGCTTCTTCAAGAAAAACCGACTTATGCTCAAATGTCATTTAGCTTTGCCTCCCTGAGATAGCATCTGATATTTCTCTTTGAAGCTCTCGGCGCTTGTTAAGTGAATCATACTCACCCTCTGCCCAAGCCTCTGCATCCCAAAGTTCAAAGTGGTCGTCAACGCCCGAGGCTACAACCGCCTTTTTAAGTGATGCGTAATTTCTAAACTTAAGTGGAATTAAAACTCTGCCTGCCGAATCAAACTCACCAAAGGTTGCATTGGAGTAAAGACGACGCTTAAATTCAATTGACTTCTCGTCAAGATCGGATAACTGGCTTATCTGCTGCTTAAACTTTTCCCAAGTTTCAAGCGGATAGATTGCAAGGCACGCATTTTCGCCGCAAGCAATAATAAAATCTTCGCCAAGCTGATTTTTATACTTTGCCGGAACACGCACTCTGCCTTTATCGTCAATAGTTATGTCGTACTGACCTAAAAAGCCTATCATCGTCTTTTACACCTCCTTTTAGGTAGAGTCACCCCACCCAGAATATAACACGTTTATATAATAGCACTTTGTTGCCCACTTTGCAACACTTTTTTAAAATTTTTTTAAATTTTTTTAAGTTTTTGACCACTTTTGTCCATCAAAAGCGTTTTTTGAAATTTTTGGTATAAAAAAAGAGCCTTTTCTAAGGCTCTAAAAAAATAATTTATTTTCTGTTTTTCCCCACTTGCATTGCCGATAGAAATAAAACGGCAATCACTCCACCAAGCACCATCCCAAGTGCTAAAAATAACAGTGACATAATTTTCTCCTTTGCTTTTTTATATTATTTGCAAAGAGTAAAATTTTATAAAAAAACACCCCGATTTGAAGTGAACCCAAAAGTTTAGACAAAATTAAATATTAAATTGCTTGTGAATGAGTTCGGTATTGTACCGGGCTCATTCCTTTTAGTTTTAAGGATATTCTTTCGTTGTTGTAGTAATCTATGTAATGTTTCAATTCATCA
>JAZSMS010000144.1:0-6880 GCA_045536015.1 Clostridia bacterium | reverse complement strand
CGATACCTTTTGCAAGGCAAACGGACAAGTTATTTCAACAAGCGAGCTGACAAGCGTGCTTTCAGAAAATTCTGACTTTTCCTACGGCTATCACAAGATAGAAATGCTTGATTCTTCCGTTACGCGCGAGAATGAATATTTAACCAAAACTTCGGGAACGTTTTGGGCGGCTTATTACGCCCAAACGGTGTTTTCGCATGGTAAACCCATCGGTGCGCTTTTGCTTGTTTCGCCTGTTGACGATATTGTTCAAAACGTCTTAAGCGTTTCGCGCGGACTTGTTATCTTTAGCGTTGCGTTTGTTATAATTATTGCAAGCTTTACGTTTTATATGTCAAACCGCTTAACGCTCTCGCTTAGAAAATTTAACCGCGCAATTTCTAAAATGGCGGGCGGCGATTTATCGGTGCGCGTTGACGAAAATGCTATTGCCGAATTTGGTGACCTTGCGCGCGCGTTTAATCTTATGGCTTCGCAGCTGGAAAACCTTGATGCATCGCGAAATCAGTTTGTTTCCGATGCCTCGCACGAGCTTAAAACGCCCCTTGCATCAATGAAAATTTTGTCGGAATCTCTGCTTGCAAGCCCCGATGCTCCGCCTGAGCTTTACCGCGAATTTTTAACAGATATTAATAATGAGGTTGACCGCCTTTCGCTTGTAATAAACGACCTTTTAACGCTTGTTAAAACCGACAAGGGCTTAGAAACGCTCGTTTATTCCGACGTAGATTTGGGCAAGCTCTTGCGCAAGGTTGTTAACTCTGTAGAGCCGCTTGCTTCAAAAAAGAAAATAACCGTTTCGTATCAGTATTCCGACGTAATTTTGCGCGCTGACGAGCTTCGCTTGCGTCAGGTTTGCACAAATTTAATTGATAATGCGCTTAAATATTCGCCCGAGGGCACGCAGGTTTCGGTAAATCTTTCTTCAAGCCTTGGCTTTGCGATTTTAACCGTTTCGGACCAGGGAATAGGCATTTCGGAAGAAAATCTTCCGCACCTGTTCGAGCGTTTTTACCGCGTTGATAAGGCACGCTCGCGCGCCGCGGGCGGCACTGGCCTTGGCCTTGCGATAGTTAAGCAGATTATCGAGCAGCACGGCGGCACTATTTCGGTAAAAAGCCGCTTGGGCGAGGGCACTACCTTTACCGTAACACTTCCTATTAAGAAAGAAAGTTGATAGTATGAAAAAATTTATCTCGATTTTTCTTTGCCTTGCAATTTTGCTTTTGTGCGGATGCTCGGCTTATATAAACGAATCGGAGGGCGATAAAATTTCGCCGCTTGAGGAAGAATTGGTTGCCTCGCGCAGTGCGTCTATTCCGCTTTACTTCCGCTTTTATTCCGAAGAAATGCTTGTGCGCCTGCCGATAAGTATCGAAACGGGCCAACACCAAAAACCCGAATACTTTGCAATAAACGCGCTTTTTTCGGGTCCTACCTCGTCGCTTGGCGAGGCAAAGGGCTGCTTTGGAAATCAGACTAATTTAGTAAGCCTTGACGATAACGGCGACCACCTTTACGTTACGCTTTCTTCCGGCTTTTTGCTTGATACAAAGGCAAACGACGACGAGCAAACGCGCACAAACCGCCGTTTAGCGCTTTATTCGATAGTAAACACCGTTTGCGAAATGGGCTCGTACCGCGCGGTGCAGATTTTTATTTCTTCCGAGCAGGGTGCCCGCCGTCCAAACGCTTACGAAATGGGAATTTCTTTTGTTGACGACGGAAGCGCTCTTGGTCCGCTTACGCGCTCGACCGAGCTTATTTTAACGCCGTCGAACGTTGCTAAACAGGCACTTAAGCATTATAGCGCGCTTGAATGGTCTAAGCTCTATCATTATTTGTCGGATTCTGCCGATGCGCAGAAAAAGCTTCCTATTTTAGAAGAAATGATAAACGAATTTGAATATAAAAACCTTATTTTGTCCGAATTTGTTGCCGAGGATAACTATACGTTTTCGGAGGACGGACGCAGTGCAATAGTGCAAATTACACTTAAGGTGCGCTCGCAAAACTCGGCACAGTATACTGTAGAGGGCTTTCCGCTTGAGCTTGTGCAAAAAAATTCGTGCTGGTACGTTTGTTTTGAAAGCTTTTTGCGTGCGCTGGAGGTATCTGTTTGAAAAAGTTTTTAAGCGCGCTTATCTCAATTTTACTTTGCTTTCTTTGCGCCTGCACACCGCAAACTAAAACCGAAGAAAAAAGCGAAATAACGCTTTCGCCGTATTCAATGCCGCAGGCAACGGGCGAAACGGTTGCACTTTATTACCCCACTGAAGATTTTTTGGGCGTGCTTGCTTCAACAGAGAAGATTGAGCGCAAATCGCAATCGTTTTATTTTGACGTAGTAAGCGCCCTTTTAGACGGGACAAAGACGTTTGAATCATCCTTTTTATCGGGAATTTCGTGCCGAAGCACTATGCTTGTGCAAAACGTTTTGTACCTTGACTTTTCACATCAGTTTGAAAAGATGGAGCCGCTTAGACTTTTTGCCTGCTGTGCCGTTCTGGCAAAGACGTTTACGTCCTTTGAAGAAATTGACTTTATAAACATCACCGTTGAGGGCAAGCAGCTTACCTACCCAAATTCTTCGCGCAGAATAATGCTTCTTTCACGCTATTCTTCCGATGCGGCAAGTCTGCTTTCTATATATAATTCGCTTTCTTCTGCAAAAGACAAGCAAACGATAGATACGTTTTATACCGTTTTGTATTCTTCGTCGGGAAATTCTTTGATTCCGCAGGTAAAAAGTATTTCGGTAGCCGACAACAACTATGCCCGCGCGATAGTTTCGCAGGCGTTGACGGTTGACCAAACGCTTTTTGCAAGCGGGTTTTCGGTTAAAAACGTAAGCTATAAAAACTCGCACGTTTCTATTGAGCTTACCGCGCCTTCAGGATGGAAGACGCCGTCGGGATGGCTTGCCTCGCGCGCACTTGCGGCGGCGCTTGACTGTATTTATTCTGATTTAAAGCAGGTTTCGCTTACCGTTTACGGCTCTGCAGGCGAGCTTTTATATTCGCTTTCGCACGAAACGGGCGAAATTTTTAACTATATAAAAAGTAAGGTCAATGTTTTTGTGCCAAGCCAAAGCGACGTTACCTTTACAACTATGCTTGTCTCTAAAGTGCCCTCGCGCAACGATTTAACCGATTTTATGGCAGACTATATTGCCTCGCTTGCGCCGGCGCTTCGCGATAACGATAATCTTATAAGGCAAATTGTCTTTTCTGATGAAATGCTTATTTTAGACCTTGACGAAGCATTTTATTCCTACTTTGCCTCGCAAGAAAATCAAAGCGAATACGCAACCGTCTACTCCATTATAGCAACTGCGTGCGCGTTTTCGGGCGCCAACAGAGTAATGTTTTTGCAAAACGGACAGGTGCGCTCGCATTTTTCGTCAAAAATTTCGCTTAAAACTCCGCTTTATAACTTGCCAAAGGACTTTCTGAATAGTTTAAAATGAAAAGACGGCTGTTTTTCTTTTGCGCTCTTTTTATGGTTGCAGGAATTTTTGCAGGCGCCTTTATAAAAGAGTTTTCGCTTCTTTTTCTTATTCCGCTTGTCTTGCTTCCGTTTGTTTTGATTAAAAAGCGGTTTAAAATAGCGGTTGTGCTTATACTTTTTGTGCTTTCGATAGTAAACGCCTCGTGCGGATACAAAGAGGTTAATTCCGAAATTCCGTCAGCCTCGGTCAGCGGTGTTGTTAGCGACGTTTGCTTGGGCGAGAGTAAATCTTTTATTATTTCAGGCGCAACCGTTATTGCACAGGACGGAACAAAACTAAAAATAGATAACGTTTTCGTTTCGTTCTCGGGCGAGGAACTGCCAACTCCGGGCGAAACGGTACATCTGCGTTCAACACTTTATCCCTATGCTGCGCCTGCCCAAAATACCGGCGAAGTTGATACTCGCTTTTCAGCGATAGCGGATAATATTTTTTTCCGCGCACAGTCGACAAATTTCGTCAAAATTCAGTCCGCTACTACGGTTAAAACCGTTATCTACTCGCTAAAAGGCGTTATTTTTGATAAAATATTTTCAGCAACTGATAATAAAGACGCGGCGGGAGTTTTATACGCCTTTTTAACGGGCGACCGCGCGTATATCTCAACAGAAACCCTCAACTCCTTTAAAGCGGCGGGCACGTCACATCTGCTTGCGCTTTCGGGACTTCATACGGGAATTATCATTTTGGTTTTATCTCGTATTCTTGACCTTTTTAAAGCTTCGCGAACGCTAAAGCTTATTATAATCGGCACGTTTTTGGTTTTGTTTTGCATTTTTACGGGCTTTTCGCCGTCGATTGTCCGCGCCTCTATAATGGCGTGCGTCGTACTGTTTTGTCAGGCGGCAGGATTCAGGTACGATTTGCTTAATTCACTTTCGCTTTCTGCCTGCATTATTTTGCTTTTTAACCCGTATCGCTTGTTTGACGTTTCGTTTTTGCTTTCGTTTTCAGCGGTGCTCGGAATTGCGTGCGTGCCAAACGTAACAATTAAAAACCGATTGCTTGCAAAGCTTTATTCGGCAACCTCGGTCACGCTTGGCGCAACGGTGTTTACTATTCCGCTTTCGTTTTACTATTTTTCGTCAATTTCTTACGTTTCGGTTTTATTCAATTTAATAATGGTGCCGATAGCCTCGCTGGCACTGTTTTTACTTGTTATTTTTATATTTTTGCCGTCACAATTATTGTCGATTCCTGTATTTTTAATAGACGTGGTACTGCGAATTGCCGACTGCGCAACCTTGTTTTCGCCCATAACTATGCTTAATTTTAACGTTTTGTGGGTGCCGATAATTATGATTGTGCTGTTTTTGCTTTCGCGTTTTACGTTAATTAAGGCACGCTTTAAAATTTTGCTTGCGTTTTTATTAACAACAAGCCTTTTGTGCGCGCCGATAGCAAAGGATAAAACGCCAAAAGTCAACGTGCTTGCCCAAACGAGCGAGCTTTGTGTTCACGTTGAAACGGATAAAAATATTTTTATCGGGCTTGACTATTCAACCACTCTGTTATCGTATATAAAAACAAATACGCGCAAAATTGATGCGGTAGTTTTGCTTGATAAGGACGATTGCGACCAATTTGAATTTTTGCGGCAGCGCGGAATAGAAATTAAAAGCGTTATCGTACCGCAGGGTTTACTGTTAGATACCGAACTGGACGTCTTTGTTTTAAACAAAAACGAAGATACGTTTATTGACGGACTTATCCTGAGTTATTCTGACGACGGAATTTATCTTTTACTAAACGGTCAAAGCTTTTTCCTTGGCGGAAAAAGCAATCGCGCGGACGTTAGCGTTTTTTATTGTAGCGAAAAAGATCTTTATGGGCAGGTGGTGTTAAAAGATGAAAAGCTTTTAAGCACCGAGCACTATGGAATGATAACTGTTAAAAACGGAAAAATCTCAACCTTTTTGGGAGAATAAAATGAATCATAGCGAATTTTTTAAACAACTTAAAAATGGCGAAATTTATAACGTTTATCTGTTTTGCGGAGAAGAACATTTTGTCTGCGCAAGCGCGCTTTCGCAGCTTGAAGGGGCAATAGTAGATCCTTCCCTGCGCGAGCTTAACTATACCGTTTTAGATTCCCCCGATGCCGACAGCATTGTTCAGGCGTGCCAGACTGTTCCCTTTTGCGCCGAAAAACGCCTTGTCGTAGTTAAAGACTGCTCTCTTTTAGTCTCCGGAGGTTCTTCGCAGGGCGAAAATGCACTGAGTGCGTACCTTGCCCAGCCCAGCGAAACGTGCGTTTTAGTTTTTGTTTGCACAAACCCCGATAAGCGCCGAAAAATCTATAAAGCGCTTGCAAAGCATAACGTGGTTGAGTTTAACGTTTTAACCTCTGTCGAGGCGCAAAAATGGGCAATTCAGTTTTTAAAGCGCGAGGGAATTTTGCTTTCGCCCCAGGATGCCGCGTTTTTATGCGAATACGCCGCGCCAACCCCCTCTGCCTTAGCACCCGAGCTTGAAAAACTCGTTTCGTACGTTAAAAATTCTACTGTTACAAGGCAGGATATTTTAGATATCGTTACTCCAATAGCCGATTTTAACGTGTTTAAAATGGTTGATTTAATTTTAGCAAAGGACTCAAAAGCCGCACTTAAAATTTTAAGCACCATGCTGTCCTCGCGTGAAGAGCCTGTGCTTATCCTTGGCGCAATTTCGCGTCAGTACGCGCTTTTACTTGCATTTATGCAGCTTGAACAAGCCAAGGCTTCAAAAAGCGAAATTATAAAAACTTTAGGCCTGCGCGACTTTATGTATTCCAAATTTTCTGCCCAGTGCCGCAAAAAGAGCGAAGCACAGCTTAAGCAGGCAGTTGATTTATGCTTTAAAACCGACGAAGGTTTAAAATCGGGCAAGCAGTTTGTCAACGCCGCGCTTCATAAACTGATAATCGAGTTATGTAATATTTAAAAATCATAAAAGCACGCTTTATGCGTGCTTTTTGGGGACAAAAAATGCGCAAGAAAAGCCTGCGCACAAAAAGCAAACCCCTATTGTTGCGTCACAAAATTTTTCAATCAGCGAAAGATTATAAAAAGGGCTTGCATTTTTTATGCAAGAGTCTTTTCGCAAATAGAAAAATTTGACATTTTTTGTCGTTTTTGTCATATTTAGGTATTGCAATTTGAATACAAGTTTGTTATACTTGTTGTAGGTATAATAGAGTTGCAACACTAAAACGCGTGTAGCAACAACCTTATGTACTACGCATATCTGTTATGCATAGTATAATAACACAAACTATTTTTTGGAGGTCCAATATGAAAAAACTACTAAACATTTTATGCATTACGCTTGCTGTTATCTTTACGCTTTCGCTTTTTTCGGGGTGTGCTCCAAGCACTACAGCAGAGCCAA
>JAZSMS010000078.1:0-18749 GCA_045536015.1 Clostridia bacterium | reverse complement strand
CCTTAACATTTGCACCCGTCTGCGTAGTCATTTGCAACTGCTGCATCTTGCTTACGCCGTCATTAGGAAAGAAAACGGCTATGCGCATACCCTCAACGTCGCAAAAGCCTTCAAGCGCCGCCTTACCCGTATCGCCGCTTGTGGCAACTAAAATCATAGTTTCGGCCTGTTCGCCCGTTTTAACTCTTGCATAGCGCAAAAAGTGCGGCAAAATCTGAAGCGCAACGTCCTTAAACGCAAGCGTAGGTCCGTGATAAAGCTCCATTACCGCTAAATTATCCTTTAAATATTTAAGCGGAACAACCTCTTTACAGTCAAAGCTTGAATATGCACTTTTAATACAATCTTTAATTTCATCGGCAGAAAAGTCGGTCAAATAACGAGAGAGCACGCAAAATGCTCTCTCGCAATAATCCATTTCCGCCATTTTACCTATTTCTTCAAGTGAAATCTGGGGGTATTCGGTAGGAACGAACAATCCGCCCTCTGCTGAAATTCCCTTTACAAAGCACTCGGCACTTGAAAAGCCTAAAGATGAGTCTCTGGTGGATGAATATTTCATTTTTCAGTTTTCCTTTTAGTCTACTAAAAATTCCTGCATAAAAGCGGGTATTTCTTCTTTATCAGCGCTAAGCGATAAAATAAGCTCTATGCGGTGATCCTGACAGAACGACTTTAATTTAATAAATAAATCTTCCTGCTCGGTCATAGGACGGTCCATATGCTTTAAGAAGCCGTCAACATAAATTTGCTCAAGGTCGTAGTTAGAAGCTACAAGGCCCTTAACAAAGCCAAGGAATAAATATGCACCCTTGATGCCGTATTCGTCGGTATCAATAAAGCGCACCTGATGCTTGAGGTCACATATATAACGCTTGCTGTTAAAAAGGAACGCAACGTTGCCCTTAACGTTTACAGAAGCCTCGTTTGCAGCCGCTATAATCTTTTTGGTTTTGCCCGAACCTTTTTTGCCGTAAATAATTTTAATCATGAGTTTTGTCCTCCTTATTTATTAGTAACTATATTATAAACTATTTTTACTTAAATTTCCATAGTTTTTTGTTAAAAAATTGAAATATTTTTTTATTTTTTTTAAAATACACAAAAAAACACGAAAAGCAAGCGTTTGTTTTCGTGTTTTTAAACTTTTTTAAGTTATTTTGCTTCTTTTGCAAAAGCGCAAATGCGTTCCAAGCCCTTTTCGATGTTGGCTCTGCTGGTTGCATACGATAAGCGAATATGGTCATCAAGTCCAAACGGACCGCCGGGAACAACCGCAACCATCTTTTCTTCAAGCAAGATATTTGCAAAATCCATCGACGAGCTTATCTTTTTGCCGTTAACGCTCTTTCCTAAAACATCTTTGATGCAAACCATAACGTAAAACGCACCCTTGGGCATCTGTGCCGATAAAACACCGCTTTCGTTAACAGTTTTTACCATATAATTTCTGCGCGAAACAAACTCGTTATACATTGCTTCAAACTCGGTATTCTCCTCAGTTAAAGCAGTAATGGTAGCATTTTGTGCAACCGAATTTATGTTTCCTGTTGCGTGGCTTTGATATGCACCCATCTTTTTTGCAAGTGAAGCTTCGCAAATGGTGTAGCCAACACGCCAACCCGTCATAGCATACGATTTAGACATACCGTTAACGTAAATGGTGTGGTTTTGAACCTCTTTGCTTATCTGCATTGGCGAAAAATGTTTTTCGCCATCGTAGATTAAAGCATCATAAATTTCGTCAGAAATAATATAAAAGTCGTGCTCAACCGCTTTTTTGGCAATAAACTCAACTGCCTCGCGCGGAATTATAGCGCCCGAGGGGTTAGAGGGCGTGTTTAAAATAACTGCCTTGGTGTTTTTTGTTATTGCCTTTTCAAATGCAGTTAAGTCGGGAGCAAAACCCTGCTCGGTAATTGTAGGAACAAAAACGGGTTTAGCTCCTGCAAGGCAAACAAGCTCGGGATAGCTTACCCAATAGGGCGAGAAAATCAACACCTCGTCGCCAGGGTTACAAATCATTTCAAGCGAGTTGAAAAGCGCCTGCTTTGCACCGTTAGAAACTACTACCTGCTCAGGAAGCGCATTAACGCCAAGACGCTTGTTAACGTCGTCGCTTATTGCCTTTTTTAATTGGGGCATACCCGATGCGGCAGTATATTTGGTTTTGCCTTCCTGCAAAGCCTTTATTGCGGCATCAATTATATACTTAGGAGTGTTAAAATCAGGTTCGCCTGCGCCAAAGGAAACAACATCTTGACCCTGTGCAATCATTTCCTTTGCCTTTGCATCTATTGCAAGGGTTACCGACCCTTGTACCTTTGAATTTTTTTCACTTAATTTCATTTTTATCACCAATTATTTTCTGTTGTTGATCTTTGCCGCGCGATAACGGGCGGTGGGATCTAAAATTTTCTTTCTTATTCTTATGTTACTGGGCGTTATCTCTGCAAGCTCATCCTCGCCTAAATATTCAAGCGCTTGCTCTAAGCTCATACGCTTTGGCGGAATAAGATGAAGTGCATCGTCCGAGCCTGCCGAACGCGAGTTTGTTAAGTTTTTGCGCTTGCAAACGTTAACCTCAATATCCTCCGGACGCGAGCTTTCGCCAACTATCATACCGCTGTAAACCTGCTCGCCGGGACCGATAAACAGCGTTCCTCGCTCCTGAGCATTAAACAAGCCGTAGGTTATGGTTTCGCCCGTTTCAAAAGCAATTAACGAGCCATTTTTTCTGCCGGGAAGCTCACCGGTATAAGGAGCATAGCCGTCAAAGACAGAGTTCATAACGCCTTCACCGTGCGTATCGGTTAAAAACGTTCCGCGATATCCGAAAAGTCCGCGTGCAGGAACGATAAACTCCATTCTGCGCATAGTGTCCGAAAGCGAATTCATATTTACCATCTGTCCGTGGTTGGTTGCCATATGCTGAATAACCGTGCCCGAATACATTTCGGGAACGTCGATAATAACTCTTTCCATAGGCTCGCAACGCTTACCGTCAATTTCCTTATATAAAACCTCGGGCTTGCTTACCTGCAGTTCATAGCCTTGGCGACGCATATTTTCAACTAAAACCGATAAGTGAAGTTCGCCTCTGCCCGAAACCTTAAAGCTGTCAGCCGAATCGGTATCCTCAACGCGAAGCGAAACGTCAGTTTCGATTTCTCTGTAAAGGCGTGCGCGGATATGGCGGCTTGTTAAGAACTTGCCTTCCTTACCTGCAAAGGGCGAATCGTTTACCGAAAACGTCATACTAACGGTGGGCTCGGTTATCTTAACAAAGGGAAGCGGCTCAACGTTAGCAGGTGCACAGAGCGTATCACCGATATTTATTCCCTGAACGCCCGAAAGTGCAACAATTTCGCCTGCGCTAGCCTCTTCAACAGGAACCTTTTTAAGACCTTCAAAAACAGAAAGACTTGTTACGCGGATATTGGTGCGTATCTGATCAGAGCCAAACGAACAAAGAGTAATGTTGTCGCCGGTTTTAATCGTTCCGCGCTCAATTTTGCCTATACCTATTCTGCCAACGTAGTCGTTATAGTCAATGGTAGAAACAAGCATCTGTGCGGGGGCATCCTTATCACCCTCGGGTGCGGGAACAAACTCTAAAATAGCGTCAAAGAGGTCGTTCATATTGTCGCCCAAGTTTTCGGGGTCAGTGCTTGCTCTGCCGCTGCGGCCCGAAGCGTAGATAAAGGGGCAATCAAGCTGTGAAGCATCGGCGCCAAGCTCTATAAATAAATCAAGAACCTCGTCTGCAACTGCATCGGGACGTGCATCGGGGCGGTCCATCTTGTTTATAACTACGATAACACGCAGACCAAGGTCAAGCGCCTTTGATAAAACAAAGCGCGTTTGGGGCATAGGACCTTCAAAGGCATCAACAAGCAAAACAACACCGCTTGTCATCTTTAATACACGCTCTACCTCGCCGCCGAAATCAGCGTGGCCGGGGGTATCAACAATGTTTATCTTGGTACCCTTATACATTATTGCCGTGTTTTTTGAAAGAATGGTAATACCGCGCTCGCGCTCGATATCGCCCGAGTCCATCATTCTGTCCTGAAGCTGCTGATTTTCTCTGAAAACACCGCCCTGCTTAAGCATTTCGTCAACCAAGGTTGTTTTGCCGTGGTCAACGTGTGCGATAATAGCAATATTTCTGATATCTTCTCTTTTCAAACTAACTACCTCTTTTGGATCTATCTTTTATCACATCTTGCAAAAATCAACCATTTTCGCAAGATTTTATTGTGTTTTGAAAGTAAAAATGCAATTTTGCAATTTTGTTTTTTCAACAAATGCAAAATCCAAAATCACGATTATTGTACCACGACTATTTTTTCTTGGCAAGCGAATTACGTCTTTTTTTGACTAAACCTTCATATTTTTACCTTAAAAATCATAATATTTTGCGAAAGGTGGATAAAATTATGCCAAGCAGAAGATTTAAAGCACGCGAAGCAAAGAAAAATGCCGTTGCAATACTTATAGTTGTTGCGTTTGCCGCAGTTATTTTTAGTGTAAACTCAATAGGGCGCTTTATTGCGCAAAATTTAATTTCTCCGCTTGCTTCGGCGGGAAACACAAAGACCAAGACCGTTTCTTTTAACATAGAAGAAACCACTGTTTATGCATTGGGACTTGCCATAGAAAAAAAAGAAGACGTTATTTCTTTAGGCGGCGCAGCAATAGAACTTAACGAAAATGTTTTGTTTTCGTGCTATGCCGAGAAGCAGGCCGCCGATCAGATTGCGCAAAAACATTCGCTTACTGTTATTCCTTTATATGCGGATAAGTTATCGGTGCGCTTAACGGGAAGCAGTGAGCAGACGGATTCGATTAAAAACGGAATGAATTTGTTACGTTCCTGTTTGCTTGAAGTTTTAGAGACAAGTGCCGCGCTTGAGCTTGCCGACGTAACACGCACGCAGGCAAAGGCAAAGGCAGAGATAAGCATTAAAAATCTGCAGGAAGCACTTAACAGTATTCCAAAAAGCGAAAACGAAACTGTAAAGCAGTTAAAGCTTTCGCTGGAGTGCTACGTAACGGCTTTTTCTATGCTTGACGACACGCAAAGCGACGGTTTTTTAACTAGCTTTAAGGTTTTATCCTGCGAGCTTGTGCGTGAATATTTATCCTTCGCCTCCGCGATTGACTAAAGATAGCGTTTTGTGTTAAAATGTTTTATCGGAGGCGATAAAATGCAGGTTAATCCCATTGCGATTATATACAACGATTACGTTGATAAATTTGGAATTCCGCGCCAGGCAGGAATGGTAAACAACTTATCGCGCATTGTTTTTGAAAAAGAATTCCGCGACGAAAACGCTTTTCGCGGAATAGAAGAATTTTCGCATCTTTGGCTCCTGTGGCAATCAAAGGAAGAAAATTACCATCTTACCGTACGCCCACCGCGCCTTGGCGGAAACACAAGAAAGGGCGTTTTTGCAACGCGCTCGCCCTTTAGGCCAAACAGAATTTGTCTGTCGTGCGTTAAGCTTGAAGAAGTAAAAAGAACTAACGAGGGCATTGTTTTAATAGTTTCAGGCGCAGATATTTTAAACGGAACGCCTATTTTAGACGTTAAGCCATATCTGCCCTTTGCCGACTGTCATCCCGATGCACGCTTTGGCTTTGCCGAAGAATTTGAGCATTACCGTTTAACTGTTTGCCCTTGCGAAAAGCTGGATAAGCTGGACGAAAGCACAAGGCAAGCCCTTACCGAGCTTTTAGCGTGTGACCCACGCCCTGCCTACCAAAAAGACGAGCGAATTTATAAGCTTGATTACGGAAAATATGCCGTTCAATTTTACGTTAAAGATAGTACGGTTTTTATAGAAAATATAAAAAAAAGTAAAAAAACAGGTCAAATTTGACCTGTTTTTTATTAAGTTGTTTCCGGGGTTACTTCGGGTGTGCCTTCGGGTGTTACCTCGGGTGTGCCTTCGGGTGTTGCCTCAGGTGTGCCTTCAGGTGTTGCCTCAGGTGTGCCTTCCGGTGTTACCTCAGGTGTGCCTTCGGGTGTTACCTCAGGTGTGCCTTCGGGTGTTGCCTCGGGTGTTGCCTCGGGTGTTGCCTCAGGAGTTACCTCGGGTGTTGCCTCGGGAGTCGGCACGGGTGTTGCGTTAGGATCGGGTGTAGGCGTTGGCGGAAGTTCTGCCTCGGGGGAATAAATATTGTCGTTTTCGCCCTTTGCACCAAGGATATCAAGCGTTACTTGATTTGCTTCAAGCTTTTCGTCAACCCAAGTTCCCGAGATAAAGCGTTGCATTGCACGCGAGGTTAAGTTTATTCTTGTAAGCACTTCGCCCTCGTTGATAAAGGTAACGTAATAAAGCCAATTTCCTTTAACCGAAAGCTGCTTGCACAAAATATCCTTTACTAGCGGTGAAGAAACGTTGTTTTGCTTAAGCTTTATATACAAGCTTTCGCCATCAGATAAATTTGAATACACAAACCATTTATTGTAAACGTAAATCTGGTTAAACGCATCGGGCGTTATCACCATTGCGCCTTTTTCACTACCGTCAAGAGTGGGAATAGCCTTTGCATAGCCCTTTAAACCGTCGTACTTTTTGCTGTAAGCCAGATAGCCGTCATAGATAAACGGGCGCTCGGCACGAACGGAGATAAGCTGAAGATTTTTCTTTTCGCTAAACGAATAATAGTGAACGCGCTCATATTTGTTAACTGCGTCCTGCGTGTAGTAAAAGCCTGCCGAAGTATAAAATACGTCGGTAACGTTACGGTTTACCACAACCTTAAAATCTGTTCCGTCAACGTTTACCGAGCAGATTGCGCCTTTGTTGTTAGCATCGGAAAAATATAAAACGTTGTTTACCGAAAACAGATACGGCGAGCAATCTCTTGCTAAAACAAGCTGGGGTTGAGGTTCTTCTACTGCGCAGGAAAGCTTATAGATATAGCCGTTATCGTCAAGGTTAGAAAAATAAAGTTCGCCACTGATATAATTTAAATTTTTTGCCGAAACCGTTGCAAGCAAGGTCTGCTCGCTTCCGTCAGGGCGCGCTTTAATTATAGATTTTTGCAACGGGTCGTAGAAATACATCCACGAGCCAACAAGCAGCACCGATGCGTTATTCTGCGCGCTTAGCGCATCAGTTCCGTAGGCTTCAAAAGCATCAAACGAGTTTTGCGAAAGAGTTTTTAAGTTAAACATATCCGCAATAATAAGCGGATCAAACGTTCCTCTGCGCGTGTATTCAGGCGTTTTAGAAAAGTTCTGATATCTTGATGCCGCACCGGGAACAAGCTCTATGTGAAGATGCGTGCTTCCTGCAGGGTCGCCTGATGAGCCGCCGTAACCTAAAAGCTGACCTTTTTCTACCTTGCCGTCGCCATCCTTAATTCTCTGTGCAGGAGAGGTATCCTCTCCGTGAAGAATTAAAAGCGAAACGTCAAATTCGGCAGAATAAATTATTATCATATTGTATGCATCACTTTCGCCCGCATAGAGCACCTCGCCGTCAATGGGCGAATAAAACGGACGGTTTTGTTGAGTTGTAATATCGCATCCCGTATGATAATAGCCGTCATAATATCCTGCCTGGGCAGAATATTTTGTCAAATATCCCTGAATTATATAGCCGTATTGCTTTCCGTAATAAGAAGTATCGGCAGTTTTAAATAAGTTTGAAGCAAGACGGACGGCTCTGTCGTCTTCAAGTGTCTTATTATCTGCTTGATAAAAGGTTTTGTCGTCGTATTGGTCGGGGTTATTAAGCCCGTAAAGCACACCGGGAATAAACTGATACACCTTTGCCGATAAAACTGTGTTTTCGCTAGAAACCTCGGCAACCGCTATGTTGCGGCAGGTGTTTGATACAAACTTTTGTCCATCTTTGATGGTTGTCCAGCTTGTTACGTCGGCACCCTCTTGAATATCAAAGCTTTCGCCCTCGGCAAGCTCTTTATATTTATAATTACCTTTTTCTAGCGCCGTAAATAAAACCTCGCCTGTGCCAAACGGCGCTTCGCTTGCGCCGGATAAAAACACTCCGCTGAGCGCACTTGCCGTTTCGGGAAGCGGCTCGGGCCGTTTAAAGCGTGCGCACGAGCAAAGGCTTGCGCAGACTAATATTAATGCCACAATGGCAAAAAAACGTTTTTTCATCAAATCTCTCCAAAAAAACAAAATGTGCATTATTAAAGTATAAGTATTATACCTTGTTTTGCACATTTTTACAACGGTTTATTTTTTTCCTTGCAAAATTGGCGAAATTCGCTTATAAATCACAAACGTAATAGCCGCGTCAACACCGTATTTTAAAAAGTTAAACGGCACGTTAAACGTTAAAATTGCGTGCGGAAGATTTTTTACCCAACCTGCAATCGCGCGGTACATACCCAAGATTGCGTTTTCAGGAAAATTCATAACGTTTATATAAAAAGGATACGTTATAAACAGGTTTACAGGAAGACTTATTATCGAAGAAGCCGCCGCACCTACAAACATACCTATAAGCGCACCTACTTTTGTGCGATTATATTTATAGATAAGTCCCGCAGGAAGCACAAACGCCGCGCCAAGTAAAAAGTTAGCAAGCTCGCCAACACACATTGTCGACGTATTTAATAAATGAATGGCATTTTTCAGAAAGCATACCGCAACGCCTGCCCACGGTCCCGCCGCAAATGCACAGATAAGTGCGGGAAGCTCGGAAAAATCAAACTTTATAAAGCTTGGTATTAAAAACGCAAGCGGAAAATCTAAAAGCATTAAAACGTAGCCCATTGCCGAAAAAATTGCAATAAGCACCAGTTTTCGCGTATTTGTCATAGTTTTTCCCATAATATCACCTCAAAAAAAATATCCCCAACGAAAAAACGTCGGGGAAAAAGATACAAATAAAAATACTATTTCTTTCATCCGGACTTTACCGTCGGTAGCAGAATTTCACTGCTTCAGTCTTATCTTGAAGAACAGATAAGAGTCGTGGACTGTAACCACCGGTTGAGGAATTGCGCCCCACCCCGAAAATTCAATTTTACGTCTTTATTATATAACCGTAGGTTTTATTTGTCAACACCTACAGAATTAAACGTTAAATCTGAAAAGCGTTATGTCGCCATCGTTCATCACGTATTCTTTGCCTTCGGAACGGACAAGTCCCTTTTCCTTTGCAGCTGTCATTGACTTAAACTGCATAAAATCGTTGTAGGCGATAATTTCGGCACGGATAAAGCCGCGTTCAAAATCCGAGTGAATTTTACCTGCCGCCTGCGGTGCCTTTGTGCCGCGCGTAATCGTCCAGGCTCTTACCTCGTCTGCGCCTGCTGTTAAAAACGATATTAAACCAAGCAAATCGTAGCTTGCCGCAACAAGCCTATCAAGTCCGCTTTCGGCTAAGCCGTATTCGGCTAAAAACATTTCCTTTTCGTCTTGATCAAGCTGAGCAAGCTCTTCTTCAATGCGCGCAGAAATTACCATTACCTGATCGCCGTCAGCCTCTGCCATCTTTTTAAGCGCATCAACAAGCGGATTTTCTTTGCCAATTTCACTCTCAGAAATATTTGCGGCATAGATTATCGGCTTTGTGGTAAGCAAAAAGAACGAGCGAGCCAGAGCCGCCTCATCTTCGTCCATTTCAAGCGAGCGAACGGGCTTTTCTGCCTCAAGGTGCGGCAAAATTCTCTCTAAAAGCGCAACCTCCTCTTTAGCAAGCTTATCGTTGCCGCGTGCAGACTTTTGCGCCTTTTCGTATCTCTTTGTGCAGGTTTCAAGGTCAGCTAAAATAAGCTCTAAATTTATGGTTTCAACGTCTCTGACAGGATCAATACTGCCATCAACGTGAATAATATCGGCATTTTCAAAGCAGCGCACAACGTGAACTATCGCGTCAACCTCACGGATATGCGATAAAAACTTGTTTCCAAGACCTTCGCCTCGCGAAGCACCGCGCACAAGACCTGCAATATCAACAAATTCTATGTAAGCAGGCGTAACCTTTTTGGGCGAATAAATTTCGGCAAGTGCGTCAAGACGCTTATCGGGCACCGAAACCACACCAACGTTTGGTTCAATAGTGCAAAACGGGTAGTTTGCCGCTTCGGCACCTGCGTTTGTAATTGCATTAAACAAAGTGCTCTTGCCAACGTTTGGCAAGCCTACAACACCTAATTTCATTTGTTTCCTCCAAAGCTAAAATAAGATTAAAGGTATTATACCACGGTCTTTTAATCTTGTCACACTTATTTTGCGTTTGCAATACAAAGCCAAATAAGATATAATGTATATAGGAGGGTTTTATGAAGGTAATTTTTCTTGACTTTGACGGCGTTTTAAATTATGAAAAATACGTGCGCGCGCACAATAACGGCGGAGTTATTATTGATCCTTCTAAAATGCTTTTGTTAAAACAAATTGTTGATTCAACAGGTGCAAAGATTGTTTTGTCTTCTTCCTGGCGCGAGCATTGGGACAAAAACGGCGAACTGTGCGACAATATCGGCACGCAAATCAATGAGATTTTTAATAATTTCAACCTTGAAATATTTGACAAAACGCCTATTTTGCACGCAAAAAGAGAAGAAGAAATAAAGCTGTGGCTTAACGAAAACACACAAACAAAGAATTTTGCAGTTATTGATGACAGACTTATGTTTGATTCTGTTTTAGACGGGCATATTGTTAAAACCTCCAATTTTTATTACGGACTTGAAGAACGCGACGCAGAAAAGTGTATTGAAATATTAAACGGCTAAAAGGTGTTTTATGATTTTAACGCAATTGCTTAAAACAATTCTTGAAAATTCAAAAAAAATAAAGGAAGAATTTGGCGGAGAATTTTTATGCGCTTCGCACGTTGCCGTTGCGGTTGCAGATTTTTGCAAAACAAGATATATGGGCATTACCGATTTTGAGCTTGGCAATCCTCGCTTTGAAGAAGAACGGCTGCGCTACATTTTTTCTAAAGAAATCAAACTATCGTCATATTTCAGATTACGCCTTGCGCACAACGTCAAAGACAAGGTGAAAGAAGAAAAATTTGATATTTCCCTTTGCGAGCAAATTCTCGCTTTAAGAAAAACCGAAATTTTATCCGCAGATATTTTGTTTTTATGCGCACTGCAGCACCTGCACAAATCGTATCTCCCTACGCTTAAAAGTATTTCGACAGATGATTCTGTGCTTTCACTTTTAGCCGATACGGATAAAAACATCTGTGACTACGTTGTTTGCAATATTGAGAAAATTTGCAATCAGCTTAAAGAAAAATCAAGCGAGGCTTGCGCAATAAGAGATTGGAAGCCTGCTAAAAAATTTGCAGAGCCCGAAAATGTGCTTGAGTGCTTTTTTTCTATGGCAGAAAAAACTTTTTCTGCAAACGTGTTAAGCATAAGATTTCCAAAGTTTTTCGGTACTGCCGATTTAAAAATTTCTATACACAATGTAGACGGGATTTATTTTGTTCACGATAACGGCTGTGCTATAAGACATTTGTCAAGACGAATCAGCGACAAGCAACGCTTTGAGCGCGCGTTAAAACGCGTTTGTCACCCTTGCTGGATACATAAAGGAAAAATTACAGGCAAATTTGCCGGCTCTTTTGCTTTTTTTGAATATTTAAAAATGCTTGTTTTTGTTGCGCACGCCGACCTTTATTACACAAAAGCTTCTTGCCGCTTATGCTATAAGGAAAAGGGTTACTCTTTTGTTGGTGCGGATAAAGCCGAGCCGCTTGATAAAGACGTTTTAATAGATTTATTAAAGCAGGGCATCGGTTTCTCCTACGATGAAAATCAGGGGCTTTATTGCCGGGTGGATGCAAAATGCTCGCTTTCTTCGGCGAGAATGTTCTTTTTGATAGAGACGCTAGAAAACGGGCGTATCCGCTTAAGCGACAGAAAAAAAGGTGCCATCGAGGGTGAAATATTTGAAGAATTTTATTGGTCTAACGACGATATTACCCCTTATAGCAAATTTATAAGTAAAATTGCATCTCGTTTTAATGCCGAATTTGACGGCAGAGACGTTTACCTTACCGACAAAACAGACAATTTTGGTAAAGCGCTTTTTAAATTTTTTAATTTAGCCGTTTTATGCTCTGAAATTGGTCATAATATTGAATAAAAGAAGGGTAAAAAATCCTCTAAAACGGAGACACTTCCTAAAGAAGTAGTCTCCGTTTTTCTGTACAAGAAAAAATGACACTTTCAGCAGTTGAAAGTGTCATAGTGGGTTACATACTTTGAGAAAGGTAAATACTTGCCGAAAATAAAGAACATTTTTCTGGGCAGGTAAAGTTATATTGCAAACTAAAGTTTGCAATGATATTTTTGCAGTGCTGCAAAAGTGATATTGAAACCTTGCGGTTTCAGTGATATTATATTCGCCCTTAAAACTGTCCGTAGGACAATATCACGATACAAAGCATCATATCACTGCCAAGCAATATCCCTCGCCGTCAGGCGAATATAACTGAGGCACACTTCCTTACGGAGTGTGCCTCAAAAGAGGATTTTTATTTACTTTTTTAGCTCGCGCGAAAGCTTTTCGTAAGCGTAAAGCGAGCCTGTGCACAAAACGGGAAGCTCTAATTTGTTTGCAAGCTCTATTGCTATTTTCGCGGCTTCTTTTTCGCTTTGCGCTATAATGCACTTAATTCCCTTTTGTTCAAACATTTTTGCGTATTCGCCCGGTGCAAGCGCGCGGGGATTATCCGGAGCAAGCGCAATAACAACGTGTGCTATTTCGCTTATACGGCAAGCGATAACGTCGGTTTCTTTATCCTGCATAACGCCAGAGATAACTATTGCCTTTTTATTAAAATACTTGTTATAGCTTTCGATGCAGGCAGAAATTCCCTGACGGTTGTGTCCGCCGTCGTAGATAATTGTCGGTTCGGTTGATAAAAGCTCAAACCTTGCAGGCAAATTTGCTTGGCTTAAGCCCTTTTTAATTGCAGCTCTGTCTACATTTAAAAGTTCTGCCGCCTCAATAGCCAGGCAAGCGTTATGTACCTGATAGCTGCCAAGCATTTTTATGTGCACGTCTTTAAAATCATTATAATCAAAAACGGTGCCCTCAAGCGTCTGCTTGCAAACTACTGCTTTTTCAGCATCTTCATATTCAAGCGAGGCGCATTTTTTTATTGCCTCACGCTTTATTTTATCCAGTGCCTCTTTTTCCATTTTGCCAACTAAAACGGGACAATTTTTCTTTATTATTCCTGCCTTTTCACGCGCAATGGCAATTAAGGTGTTGCCAAGCAGCTGTGTGTGATCTAAATCAATGCCCGTAATTATTGATAAAAGCGGCTGCGAGATAACGTTTGTAGAATCTTTTTTTCCGCCAAGACCTACCTCAAGCACTACTATATCGCACTTTTGCTCTAAAAAATACAAAAAGCCTATTGCGGTAATAAGCTCAAATTCAGTAGGCTTATCCTCCATACTTTCGGCTATCGGCTTAACCTTTTCAACAATTTTTGCAAGGTCGTCGTCGGAAATGGGTGTACCGTCAATGCAAATTCTATCGTTAAAATGAGTGATATAGGGTGAGGTAAATCTGCCCGTTTTAAAGCCTGCGCACGTTAAAATGCTTGATAAAAACGCGCAGACCGAGCCTTTTCCGTTTGTGCCCGCAACGTGAACAAAACGCAGCTTTTCCTGTGGGTTGCCCAAAGAAGCGCATAGCTCTTTTATTCTTTCCAGCCCCGGCTTAGAGCCACGCCACGAAACCGAATGAATATATTCTATTGCCTCATTTTTATTCATTTTTCACCTCATCAAGCATTTTTTGTATCTGTTTGTTTTTGGTTATTAAAATTAAAATTGCAATTTCGCACACCGCTATTATTGCATACGTTGGCAAGCGGAAAATAAGTGTCGGTCTTAATGCGGCGTACCACCAATAAAGACCTATGGTTTTTACTATAACGTTGCCGATTAAATGCGCAAAGAACGTCGAAAAAACAAGCGAAAGCGTAATTTTCTTTTTAAAAAGTGCACCAAACAAGCCTGCGCAAGCGCCTACCAAAGCCGCACCAAGCGTAATAATTGGGTTTATGGCAAAGCCTTTAAGCAAACAACCTAAAAGGTCGGCAACTATTCCTACAAGTGCACCGATGGGCGCACCTAAAAACCACCCTGCAAAAATTATGGGCAGGTTTTCAAAGCTTATGCGAATAACGGTATTTAAGTCTATTGCAGGCAGCTTGCCGAATAGAACTGAAATAACGCACAAAAGCGAAGCGATAACTAAAGTTTTTGTTTTGCCAAGCACAAATATTTTCTTTTTCAAAATAAAAAACCTCCTTTCCCGCAAATAAAAAGCCGAAAAAAGAGGTTAACTCTACCTTTTTACGAAGCGGGATGCAAGTCCGGCACCGCATACTTTTTAAAAGTCTTTCGTTTGTGCGACAACTCCCCGTCCGCACAACACTTTACGCGCCAAACCTTACTCTTCATTTATTGCAAATAATTATAGCACTATATATTTATTGTGTCAATTATAACAAAAAGGCTACCGCCTGATAATTTTTATATAAAAAGAAGTTGGGAGAAGCTTCTTTACGAAGCATCTCCCAAAAAGCAGTTCTCTTTTGCTTATTTTATTAATTCCTTATATAGCTTTTCGTATTCCTTTGCACTTGCGCGCCACGAAAAATCCTTTTCCATTGCCCGCACAACCATTTTGTCCCACGCATCGCGGTTTTCGTAATATGTTTTTGCGGCATATTTAACGATATCAAGCATTTCGTTAGCAGAATAATTTGCAAAGCTAAAGCCCGTACCGGTTTGTTCAAATTCGTTATATGCCTCAACCGTATCCTTTAGTCCGCCCGTTTCGCGCACGATAGGAAGCGTACCGTAGCGAAGGCTCATCATCTGTGCAAGTCCGCACGGTTCAAACAGTGAAGGCATTAAAAACGCATCGCAAGAAGCGTATATTTTGTGCGAAAGTGCCTCATTGTAGCAAATATTTGCCGAAACGGAATCAGAAAACTTCCAAGCATAGTGCTTAAACGTATTCTCATAATGCTTTTCGCCCGTGCCAAGCACAACTATCTGTACGTTTTGCTGGGCAAGCTCTTCAAAAACATCGCAGACAAGGTCAAAGCCCTTCTGGTCGGTAAGACGCGAAACCATTCCCAGCAAAAATACGTTTTCGTCCTGTTTTAAACCGAGCTCTGCCTGAAGCGCAAGCTTGTTTTTTGTTTTTCCCGATAAATTCTTTTTAGAGAAGTTAAACGGAATATTTTTATCCTTTTGCGGATTAAATTCATCATAATCAATGCCGTTTACTATTCCTTTTAACTTATCTGCGCTCGCACGAAGAAGTCCCTGCAGACCTTCGCCGTAAAAATCGGTTTGAATTTCACCTGCATAGGTTTTGCTTACGGTAGTAACCTTATCAGAATAAATTATTCCGCCCTTTAATAAGTTAGAATCTCCCCACGCTTCAAGCTTATCGGAGGTAAAATATTCGTGTGATAGCCCTGTTAAGTCCATCGTTGCGCCTATATTATATCTGCCCTGAAATTTAAGGTTATGTATTGTTAAAACAGTTTTTATATCCTTATAAAAATCGTTTTGCCTAAATTCGCCCTCCAGATAAACAGGTGCAAGCGCAGCCTGCCAATCGTGGCAATGAATAACGTCGGGCTTAAAGTCAAGCATAGGCAGGCAAGAAAGCGCCGCTTTAGAAAAGTATGCAAACTTTTCGGTATCCCATGAAACGTCAGAATACGGCATCTGTCCGCTGAAATAGAATTCGTTATCTATAAAATAGAACGTAATTTTGTCAATTTTAGCTTCAAAAACGCCAACGTAAGCATTTCGCCAGCCTAAATTCATATAAAAATTAAATTTGTATTCAAGTTTTTGCTTTAGTTCTTCTTTTATCCCTGCATATTTGGGCATTATTACGCGCACGTCAAAGCTTCGCCTGTCAATATGCTTTGGAAGTGTTCCGCAAACGTCTGCAAGCCCTCCCGTTTTTATAAAAGGTACAGCCTCGGATGTAATAAATAAAACGTTTTTCATATCGTGTCCTCCTTTTAAGTATATTTTAACATATATGCGCTTTAATTTCAACAAAAACGCAAAAAATGAATTAAAAACATTTTTATGTATATTTATGCACTGTTTTTGAATATATTCGTTTTCTTTTGCAAATTTATAAATTTTTTATAATTTTTATGCAAAAACACTTGACAATTGAAACACAAAGCGTTATAATCACGTTGTAATTAGCCCGATTGGGCATAAAAAGAAAGGAAAATTATTATGAAAAAGTTTATTTCGATTTTACTTGCAGTAGTACTTGTTATCGGATGCGTATCAATTTTTGCAGGCTGTGAGCCTAAGCCCAAGAACGGAACCTTAGTTATGGGCACAAACGCAGCATTTGCTCCTTACGAATTTATTGACTCAAATGGTGACTTTGCAGGCATCGACGTTGATATTGCAAAGGCTATTGCAAAAGAGCTTGATATGGAGCTTGTTATTAAGGATATGGATTTTGAATCCCTTTTACTTGCCGTTCAGGAAGGCACTGTTGACATTGTTTTAGCAGGTCTTACAGTTGACGATGAGAGAAAAGAAAAGGTTGACTTTACCCAGACCTATGCTACCGGCAAGCAGGTTATCATTGTTAAAGAAGATTCGGATATTACTTCGGCCGACCTTACAGGCAAGACCATAGGCGTTCAGTCGGGTACAACAGGCGACCAATATTGCACAGGCGATTACGGTCAGGATGCAGTTAAGCCCTACAACAACGGCGCACTTGCTATCAAAGCTCTTCAAAATGATCAGGTTGACTGCGTTGTTATCGACAACGAGCCTGCAAAGGTATTTGTTCAGGCTAACGAGGGTCTTAAGATTCTTGAAACCGAATATGTTATAGAAGATTATGCTGCAGCAATAGCAAAGACCAACACCGAGCTTTTAGAAAAGGTTGACGCCGCTATTACAAAGCTTAAAAACGACGGAACTATTGCTAAAATTCTTGCTGAGTACATTAAGGCAGAATAATTAAAAAAGCAAAACGCTAAAAAGGGTGACGTTTTACCGTCACCCCTTTTGTGCTTTTTATTAAAGAGGAATTTATGAATTTTTTAACTCAATCAAAATGGCTTGAAACCGTTCCGGAATGGATACAAAACGCACCCGAATGGCTTCAAAACCTTTTATACGACCTTAATCAGACATTTATCTACGAAAACCGTTGGACTTTTTTCCTTGACGGCTTAAAAATAACGTTTTTGGTTACTCTTGGCGCGCTTGCAATAGGCATTATTTTAGGTCTTATCGTTGCAATTTTGCGTACTGTTCACGATACTGCCGCAGAAACAAAAAAGCCCTCGTTCTTTTTGCGCCTTGCAAATTCAATATGTAATCTTTACTTAACCGTTATCCGCGGAACGCCGATGATGGTTCAGCTTTTGATAATGGGCTTTGTTATAATGGTGCCCAAATCGCAAACCGAAACGGTTATCTGCGGTATAGTAACGCTTGGTATCAACTCGGGCGCATACGTTGCCGAAATTGCACGTTCGGGCTTAATGTCGGTTAGCAAGGGGCAAACTGAGGCAGGCAGAAGCCTTGGTCTTAACTTTGTGCAAACAATGTGGCACATAGTTATTCCGCAGGCGCTTAAAAACATTCTTCCCGCGCTTGGTAACGAGATGATTACGCTTTTAAAGGATACCTCGCTTGTTTCGGTTATAGCGCTTCGCGACGTAACAAAGCAGACGCAGCAGCTTGTATCAGTTTCGTACCAGACCTACATACCATACTTAACGCTTGCAGGAATATATCTTGTTATAGTTATAATTTTAACCAAGCTCTTGGGCTTGCTTGAAAGGAGGCTTCGCAGAAGTGGCCGCTGATATTATTATAAGTGCAAAAAACATTTTTAAAAGCTTTGGCGAGCATTCGGTTTTAAACGGAATTAGCTGTGATATTGCGCGCGGCGAAAAAATTTCGATTATCGGCCCCTCGGGTAGCGGTAAATCAACGTTTTTGCGTTGCTTAAATCTGCTTGAAAATCCCACCTTTGGCGAGGTTTGGCTTGAAGGCAAGCTTGTAACAAGCCCCGACCCATATCTGCACACAGACGTTATAAAGGCATCAAAAACCTATGCCGAGCTGCTTAGCGCAGGCTTTTCGGAAGATGCCGCTATAAGCGAAATCAAACAAGAGGATTTGCTTGACGAGAGAAAAGGCAAAGAGGGTGCAGAATACAAGGCACTGCTTGACAAAATTTTAAACGAAAACTTTATAAACATAAACGTTGCACGTCAAAAAATCGGTATGGTTTTTCAGCAATTTAACTTGTTTGAAAATCTTACTATTTTAGATAATATTACTCTTGCACCCCGCAAGCTTTTAGGACTTTCTAAGGCCGATGCCGAGGCTCGCGCTATGGAGCTTTTAAAGCGAATCGGGCTTGAAGAAAAGGCAAGCGCATATCCGCTTCAGTTATCGGGCGGACAAAAGCAGCGCGTTGCAATAGTTCGCTCGCTTGCTATGAACCCCGACGTTATCTTATTTGACGAGCCTACAAGTGCGCTTGATCCCGAAATGGTTGGCGAAGTTTTAGACCTGATGAAAGAGCTTGCTGAGAGTGGTATGACGATGGTTGTCGTTACGCACGAAATGGGCTTTGCGCGCTCGGTTTCGGACAGAGTTTTATTTATTGACGAAGGAAAAATTATAGAAGAAGGTGCGCCCAGCGCAGTGTTTGATTCTCCGCAGGCGCCCCG